>JASHOJ010000034.1 GCA_030041155.1 Candidatus Binataceae bacterium
ACTCGGATCGAAGGCTTTGTTGATCGCGGTGAACGCCTCATCCAGGTTGCCCGCGAGGGCTTCAGCTTCCGCAAGGTAGGGGAACCATAGCCCCCCTGCAATCATCTGCCCCGATCGAAGAAAGCCTTCACACGCGGCGCGGATAAGCGCGGCGCCTTCTTGTGGAGAGCCGAGCCTGGCTTTGGCAAGCCCCACGAAGATGCGCGCCACCTCGCCCCAGAACGCGAAGCCGTGTTTTTCGGCGATAGCCAGGGCTTCGGCGCCCGCCTCGCCTGCGCGCTTGGAATCGAGCGCCTCATGGCATATGGCCTCCCAATCTCGCGCAATTGCGGAAATGTATGGCTCGTCGCCGTGTTCGCGGGCACAGGCAAGCGCGTTGGCCATTCTAAGTTCAGCTTTGTCGAAGTAGCCCAGAGCCAGGGCGTTGTACGCAGCGTAACCCATGGGAGTTACGAAGGATTCAGTTGATCCGTACGGCCTTAGCGGGACGAGACTGTCGACAAGTTCTTCGACTCCGGCCAAATCGCCGCGGTAGTGCCGCGTCTCGATCTGTGCCTGGTGCGCAAATGCCAGGCTTCGAGGACTGCCCTCGCGCCGCGCCATATCGAGAACCTGGTCCGCGAATAGTTGGGCGCTTGTAAAGTAGCCACGGACTAGCGCTGCACCCCAGCGCACCAGGCTTGAGCCCACCATACGGGCGAGTTGGCCAGTCTTCTCCGCAAGTTTGCCCACTCGCTCATTTGCTTGAGTCACCTCCGAGCTGCCATAGCCTCGGCTGAATTGCAGTAGCCCGGTCAGCACGTTCAGAGTGCTGAGCTCGTGTGCATCGCGTTGTGGAGATTCGGGCAGCGAGTCGACGGCTGCTAGCGCTTCGCGGCAATATTCCTCCGCCTCCTTCAGCGCGCCGCGAGCGGCAGCCGCGAGCGATCCCTTGGTCCATGCAGTGATCGCGGGCTCCGCTTCGCCGGCGCCGGTGAAGTGGCGTCCGAGCAGTTGCGGCTGCTCCTTGGCGAGCGCGGGGAATCGTTCGACAATGGCGGCTGCCACCCGATGATGAAGTTCCTTGCGCCGACTCTTGAGCAGCGCTTCGTACGCCGCATCCTGAATCAGCGCGTGCTTGAATTGATAGATCGCATCGGGCGGAACTCCGCGCGCGTAGATCAACTCCACGTCGGAGAGCTTCCCCAAAGCCGATTGCAATTCGTCTTCCGACGCGGGCGACACGGCGTGGAGCAGCTCGTAGGAGAACTCGCGACCGATCACCGATGCGATCTGTGCCGTCTCTTTCGCGGCGCCCAAGCGATCCAACCTCGCAGTGAGCGAGTCATGCAGCGTCGCCGGGATCTCACGCGCCGAGCGCCCGTCGCGTTCGAGGATCAATCGCGTGAGTTCTTCCGCAAAGAGTGGAACGCCATCCGTCCGCTTCACGACCGCATCGATCACATCCTTCGCCAGCGCCGATCGTGCCGCCACTCCAGCGACCATCTCCCGTGTGTGACGATCGTTCAGCCGATTGAGCGTGATCTGCGCATGATGGGATCGCATCGGCCACGGCGCGCGGAACTCCGGCCGAGCCGTGTAAAGCAGCATGAGCTGAGCGGTCGCTCCTTGCTCGATCAGGATCCGCGCCAGTTCCAGCGTCGATGGATCCACCCAGTGGAGATCCTCGGTCACCAGCATCATCGGCTGATTGCGCGCCGCGGCGAGCACCCATTGCGCGAGCGCCGCCATCAGACGCTTGCGTTTTACTTCTGGTGCGAGCTTGAGCGCGGGATATTTCTCCGGCACCGGAAGGTTCAGCATCTCGGCGATTAGCGGCATCGCCTCATCGAGTTTCACTGTCGCAAATCCCAAAGCTCCTTCGAGCTGCGCCGCGCGTTCCTCTTTCGTCTCATCGCCGCGCCATCCCAGCCCCTGATTGAACATCTGCGCGACCGCATGAAACGGCGTGTTTTCCTGGAACTGCTCACCGGCGCATTCGACCCACAGATGCGGCTGGTTTCCGATCTGTTCGCGGAACTCGTCCAGCAAGCGGGTCTTACCGATTCCCGCCTCGCCCGCGATCAGCACCACCTGTCCCTGACCTTCACACGTGCGGTTCCATCGCGCGAGCAACAACCGCATCTCGTCGTCCCGGCCGACGAACGGAGTCGCGACACGGGCGGCCGGGCGATGAGTTCGCGGGCGTACCACGCTCGGCCGAATCACTTGGTAGAGCCGAAGCGGGTGCTCGATTCCCTTTAGCTGATGCGCGCCGCGATCCTCGACTACAAACAATCCGGAGACCAGCCGATGGACCGCGTCGGTGATGAAGACCGAGTCGGGCGCGGCTTCGGATTGCACGCGCGACGCGATATTGGGCGCGTCGCCGAACACGTCCGCGTCGTTGCCGCCGCCGCGTCCGACCACCACCGCGCCGGTATCGATCCCAACCCGCACCGCGAGCTTCGGCGCGTTGCCTTCGCCAGCATGCCGCGCGTTGAGCGCGGTAACCGCCTCGACAATCCCGAGACCGGCGCGCACCGCGCGCTCGACGGCGTCCTCGTGTGCTTCCGGCCATCCGAAATAAACCACCAGCCCGTCGCCCAGATACTTGGCGACGTGACCACGCAGGCGCGTGACCGCATCGGCCGCCGCATGCTGGTAATCCGCGGCGATCTCACGCCATTCCTCAGGATCCATATGCGCCGCGATGCCGGTCGAGTTCACCAGGTCGCAGAACAGCACTGTCAGATGCCGCCGCTCACCATCCGTTTCGGGTTCCGCGGTAACAGCAGCGCTCGCCGGCGCATGCACAATAGATGTCACCGCACCGCAATCGCCACAGAACTTTGCCTCGGCGGGATTTTCCGCGCCGCACTTGGGACACGAGGTCGAAAGCGAAGTACCGCACCCGCGGCAGAATTTCTTGCCACCTGGGTTCTCGAAGCCGCAATTCGGACAGTGCATCGGATTACACCTGGCTGCCCGGTTTTTGCTTCAGTTCGTCCAGCAGCGCCTTGGCTTACTTGAGATAGAGAGTATTCGGGCTGGATACAACGGGTGCGAGAAGCCGTGCTTTTCGGAACCCGCAGAGCTATACGAAGGCGCCGGCTTTGCGCTTCGGAAATGCGAGTTTGCGCATCCGCTCCGGAGGCCCGTCGATAAATCCGATCGAATTGAGATAAAGCTCGCCGCCCAACAGGCGCCGAAGCGTCGGCGAGGCGCGATGCCATACTTCTTCGCGCACCGAGACCAGATGGTTTTCCTGCACGCGCAGGAACGGCCGCACGTAGTAAGCAAACAGCGCGCGGCGATGGCCGTTGTGGGTGACGTTGGCGCCGGTGCGATGCCAGGTGTAGCCGTGCAGGATCGCGATCGATCCGGCGGGCGCAAGAATCGGTACACAAGTGTACTCGCGGCGCGGATCGGGATTGCATCGCTGGCGATGCGATCCGGGAACGTACTCGGTGCCACCGTTCTCGCGCGTGAAGTCGTCGAGCATCCAGATTGCGTTGGCGGAGAGCAGGTACTCGGGATGCGGCGGCGGCACGTAGCCGGAATCCGAATGCAGGAGCATCGGCTCGCCGCCGGGTCCGGTGGTGTTGGAGGAAAATCCGGACAGGATAAAGTCGCCGCCCAGGAGCTGCGTCATGATTTGCATCACGGCCGGCTCCTGCACGATTTCCTCGAAGATTTCGCCCTTGTTAACGAGATTGAAGACGCGCTGGTTCGCGCCTTCAGATTCAATAAAGCCGATTCCCGATTCGCGCTCGGCGCGGTTCAGGTGATCGACGCGGTCGCGAATGCGCTGGAGCAGGTCGGGCGGAATCGCGCCGCGAATAATCGCGACGCCGTCGCGCTCCACGGTGCCGACGATCTCATTGATGTCGAAGTCCATGTATCAGCGTAACCTCCCGGTTCTCCGGACACGTTCTCCTGAACGATCGGTTAATAATGCAACATTCGTTGGCTGTGCGACAAACCGGTGGTTGACAGGGGAGTGCGCCGTTGCTGGAGCCTGGTGCGGGACCGCCTCACCAATGGGTGAGGAGCAGGTAGGCGGTGCCGGACAGCAGCACCAGGAGGCCCGGATTGACGTGCCGCCAGAGCAGGATCGCGGTGATGATCACCGCGATTCCAATCGACAGCGGATTAAGCACGCCGGTTATAGGGCTTGCCAGCGTCAGCCGTGCGATCGCGTAGGTGCCCGCGCACATCAGGCCGATCGCGACCGGCGCCATCCCGCGCTGCACCGAGAGCCGCCACGGCGAACCTTCAAAGCGGGTCCACAGGCGATTGGCCGCAAGGGTCAGCGCGCAATCGGGAAGGAAGAACGCGAACCCAACCACCAGCGCGCCGATCGCGCCCAACAATCGATAGCCAATCACCAGCACCATCGACATGTTCGGTCCCGGCGCGACCTGTCCGAGGCTGTAGATATCGCGAAACTGGCGATCCGTGAGGCTGAACCAATGCACGGTCGCGTGCTGCATCTCGGGCAGCACTGCGGTGCCGCCGCCGACCGCGAATATGCCGAGCATCGCGAAGACCAGGCCGAGCTTTATGAGCTGGGTTTTCATCCTGCAATCAGTGGCGCAGTTTTCCGTGATGCTCGCCGCGATGAAACGGCATGTGCAGCTCCTCGGTCATCGATCGCGGCAGGCTGGCGGAGGGTCGATAAAGGAAAATTGCTATCGGCCCGAGCACGAACAGAACGAACGCGAGCGGCACCTTGAAAATGCTGGTCGCCGCAAACGTAACGATGACGATCGCGAGGTCGAGAAGGTTGGTGAATTGGCGGCGCCCGAGCTGAAGCGTGACCACCGTCAGCATCCCAACCGCGGATGCGGCGATTCCAAGCAGGAATGCATTGATGCGCGGATTATGATGATTGCTCGCCCATAGCACTCCGAGCACCATCACGATGACGACGCCGGGAATCATCAGGCCCAGCACCGAGGCGATTGCGCCGGGAATGCCGCGCAGATTATCGCCGACGATTACCGCGATATTGATCGAATTGAGGCCGGGAAGAGTTTCCGAGATTTCGAGGGTGGCAAGAAAATCCTCGTCGCTGAGCCATTTGGAGTCGCGCACCAGGTACTCACGCTCGTAGGCGACCACGCCGCCGCCAAAGCTGAGCGCGCCGGCCATAAAGAAGAGCTTGAAGAGATCGAAGAGGCCGACCACGGATGCGGCGGCCGCGCTTTCACTCGCTATGTCTGACGGGGGCATTGCCCAATCCGTAAACCAGCGCGGTCTTGGTGGTACCGCGCTCGATCCAATCTGCGGCGCGCGACTGCAGTCCGGTGTAGAACAATTCCGAGAGCTCGCGTGGTTTGCGGTGAACCGCCTCGGGGCGGTCGAACTTCAGTTGGAAGGCGAATTCGGCGACCAGCGGCTGCTCGGTCGCCCGCTCGCGCCAGACGGCGACGTTGCATTTGGCCACAAGCTTGCCGCCGAAGTCCAACTCGCCAAGCTCGAACAGGTATTCAGCGATCGATGCGCCGTGCACCGGAGCCATCGTGGCCTTCGGATTGGCGCCGATATTCTTGAGCGCTGGAAAGGCGTTCGTGATCAGCTCCATCTTTTGGGTCAGCAGGATATTCGGAGTATCGAGCTCGCAGTTGTGCGAGTAGATGATGCGCATCCCGATCGAGCTGTCTTTCGGGAGCAGGACTTCCTCCTTGAACTTAATCACGTGGATGCAGGGCAGGAGCGGGCGAACATCAACCGCGGCGGCGGTTTCCTTCTCGGGATGGCGGAATTTCAGCACCAGCTCGTGATTCGATTCCGGCATCCCATGTTTGAAAAAGGTGCGTTTGCGAAGGATAAACCCCGCATTGTAGAGCTTAGATTTGGGCGTATCGAAGAACACCACCTCGCGGATATGCGGCACGGCATCCTTCTCCGGCTTGGTCAGGTGTACGCCGAGCGACTTGGCGCAGTGATGCACCACCTTCCAGAACTTGTGGAACGACGTAGGCTTGTGAAATTTGTCCGCGCCGAGCAGGATTTTATACTCGCGGTAGCGTATCTCATCCGCCGGTATGGGTTCGTACAGAGTTTTATCGTGATCGGCGTGCTCGCTCATCGTTATCTTTGCCGATGGAAGTACCAGTCCCGAAGAGGGCGGTCAATTATCAGGTCAATTATTAACCATCATCGGAGCATCGCGGGCTTGATTTCTCTTGCTTATTCGGCGCATTGACGTGGGATGAAGACCAACGCCTCTCTTTGGTCGCGCCTGCAATCATCGGTGGCCCGCGGCGTCAGCGTGTCCTTGCCGATTTTCGCCGACAGCGCCGAGAACGCCGAGTTGCGCGATGTGGAAGGCCGCCGCTATATCGATTTCGCCGGCGGAATCGCGGTGCTCAATGTCGGCCATCGTCATCCTCGGGTAATCGAAGCGGCTGCGGCGCAGCTTGCCGCTATCACTCATGCCTGCTTCCAGGTCACGCCATACGAACCATACGTGCAGCTTGCGGAACGGCTGAATGAGATCGCGCCGTGTCCAGCTCCGCGCAAGACCCTGTTTCTGACCACCGGCGCGGAAGCGATTGAGAATGCGATCAAGATCGCGCGCTATGCGACCGGACGTCCGGGCGTGATCGCGTTTGACGGCGCATTTCATGGCCGTACGATGATGACGCTCGCGCTGACCGGCAAAGTGAACCCTTATAAGAGCGGGTTCGGTCCGTTCGCGCCTGAGGTCTACCACGCGCCGTTTCCCGATCCGTATCACGGCGGGAGTGTCGCGCTCTCGATGCGCGCGATCGACAGCCTGTTCCATTCGTCCATCGAGCCAAAGCGGGTGGGGGCGATAGTAATCGAACCGGTGCAGGGCGAAGGCGGCTTCAATGTCGCGCCTTCGGAATTTTTGCGCGAGTTGCGAGCGCTGTGCGACGCGCACGGAATTCTGCTGATCGCCGACGAGGTTCAGACCGGTTTTGGCCGCACCGGGCGGATGTTCGCGATCGAGCACGCTGGTGTCGCGCCGGATCTGGTCGCGATCGCGAAGAGTCTTGGCGGCGGATTCCCCCTCTCGGCGGTGACCGGGCGCGCTGAAATCATGGATAGCGTTCCACCGGGCGGACTGGGCGGCACCTATGCGGGAAATCCGGTGGCGTGTGCGGCTGCGCTGGCGGTGCTGGACGTCATGCGCGACGAGAATATCCTGGTGCGCGCGGGCAAGCTTGGCACGATGCTGCGCGAGCGGCTTTCGAAGATGCAGCGCGATCCGCGCTTCGGATGTATTGGCGATGTGCGCGGACTAGGCGCGATGCTTGCCCTGGAGCTGGTGCGCGACCGCGCCTCTCGCGCGGCCGATCCGGAACTGACCCGGCGCGTCGTGCTGGCGGCTGCTGAACGCGGGCTCGTCATCCTTTCGTGCGGGCTCAGCGCCAACGTAATTCGGATTCTGGTGCCGCTCACCGCGCCTCTTGAGCAGGTGGATGAAGGCATGAGTATTCTGGAAGAGGCGCTTCTGGCCGGGCTTAAGTCCGCTCCCGTACCGGCCAGGGTGAGCAATCATCAGGCCGGTTAAATGCGGGCGCGAATGGCCGCCGGGCGGCTTGATGAGGTCACGTTCGGATGTTAACTTCGCGACTAAATTGTTGTTGGCCGTTTGGCGGAATTAGTTACCTGTCGATCGATTGTGGTGCGGCATGAGTGGAGAGCGGCGGTTGCCTGATTTCCTTGCGGTTGGTCCTCAGCGCACCGGCACGACCTGGCTTCACAAGGTGTTAACGGGCCACGTTGGCCTGCCGGTTACGAAAGAAACCGATTTTTTTCTGCGCAATTTCGAACGCGGCACCGCCTGGTATCAGGCTTTTTTTTCCCACTGTGCGCCGGGCGCGCCGATCGGGGAGATCGATCCCAATTACTTCGGCAGCGCTGAGGCACGAGCACGTATCGCCGCGATGATACCGCGGTGCAAAGTCGTGGTCTCGCTGCGCGATCCGACCGATCGCGCATGGTCGTCATACCGAACCATGAGGCGCGACGCATGGACCCGCGTGGGCTTCGAAGAGACGATCCTGCGGAGCGCGATCATCCGCGAATCGAGCCGCTACGCGTTCCATCTTTCCGAGTGGCAGCACGCATTCGGCCCCGACCGGGTGCTGGTGATGCTCTACGACGATCTTGAGGCCGACCCCCAGACCTATCTGGATCGAGTGTGCGAATTTATCGGCGCGCCGCGAATCAGCGTGGGCGGCACGCCGGGTGCCTTTGAGCGGGTTAACACGGTGACCGCGGCGCCGCGCAGCCGCAGGCTCGCGCAGAACGCGCGCAATACCCGCGACTGGCTTCAGATGCATCGATGGACCCGCGCCGACAATATGCTCGAGCGGCTGGGGATATGGCGGTTCGCTTTCGCGCGCGGCGAGGAGTTCGGCGCGATGGATCCGGCCGCCGAGGCGCGTCTGCGCGAACACTTCCTTCCCGAAGTCGAGGCGCTGGAGAGGCTTTTGGGCCGCGATCTCTCGGCGTGGAAAGGTGCGCGCCGCGGCCTGGACTCTCAGACCAGCGCCGCTGGCGCACAAGCATAGCCCCGCGATGCCGCGCGTATCGATCGTTATCCCCGCCTATAACGCCTCCGCCACGATTGGCCGAGCGATCGACAGCGTTTTCGCGCAGACGTTCACCGACTTCGAAGTGATCGTGGTCGATGACGGATCGACCGACAATCCTGGCGACGCGCTTCGAGCATACGTCGAGCGAATCAAGCTTGTCCGCCAGCGCAACCGCGGACCGGCGGCGGCTCGCAATCTGGGCGTGAAGTGTTCGCGCGGCGAATACATCGCCTTTCTGGATTCGGATGACGCCTGGATGCCGGCGCGCCTCGAAGCCACCGTGGCCGCGCTGGATCGCGATCCGGCATGCGTGATGGTTTTCACCGGCGCGATCACGATTGATCGTGAAGGTCAGCCCACAGGCGAATATTCGATCGAACCCGACACCGACTTGGAGCCGGACTTGTCCGAACTGGTCTCGGGCCGCGCGCGGGTTAAAATGAGTTCATGCCTGGTGCGGCGCGAGATCTTCGATCGCGCCGGCGGTTTCGATGAAGCCGCGTTCGGCCCGAACGGCGCGGGCGAAGACCTTTATTTCTATACGGCGGTGCGCGAGCTCGGGAAAATTCGGATTATCCCTGAGCCGCTTATCGAATATCGCGCCGAACTGACGCGAAATCGAATGTGGAAGTACGAGCCGGGGCGGCGAATACTGATTCGCAAGTGGCGCCGGCGCTACGGGCTAAAAATCCGCCGTCCGCTTTCCACTCATGTCCGGATGTGGGTGCGCGAATGGAACGCGATCGGGCTGAACGCGGTAGAGCGCAAGAACACCAAGGTCGCGCGCGCGGCTTTCAAGGCCGCGCTGCGCCTTCAACCGTCGAACATGCGTACCCTCATGCGATACGCGCGGACGTTTCTACCCGCCGCCGCGATCGATTGGTCCGACCGGAGGCGGTCGGCGCGCCGAGCGTCCCGAGACAACGGCGGATCCCGCGTGGTCAATCATAAGTCGTCCGCCAACTCGCACAACTCGTCCGGCTATCTTCACGGTGAATCGCCGATGAAAGACAGCTATCATCACAGGCGCAAATCGGGTTGATATCCGATCAGAGATCGATCCGATTTACCAAACATGCGGCTTCCCGATTTCATCGCGGTCGGTCCCGGCCGCACCGCCACCACATGGCTGCACGAGGCGTTGCGCGGCCATGTCGATCTGCCGTGGAAAATCAAGGAGACGGACTTCTTCACCACCAATTACAACAAGGGTATCGAGTGGTACGCGCATCACTTCCGATATGCGTCCGGCACCCGGCCGATCGGCGAGGTGAATCCGTACTTCGGATTTCCCGAGGCGGCCGAGAGGATCGCGCAGCACATCGCGGGATGCCGGATAATCTGCTCTTTCCGGAACCCGGTCGATCGAATCTATTCGTCGTACAAGCTCTGGCGCCATTACACTCAGACGCGGCTTCCGATGGACGAATTCCTGGTCAAGGTTCCGCAGGTGATCGAAGTGACACGCTACGCAAAGCATCTCGCCGATTACCGGTCGCGATTCGGACTGGATTGCGTGATGGTCTGCCTCAATGATGATCTGCGCGCGGATCCGCAGACGTTCCTCGATCGGATCTGCGACTTCATCGGAATCGACCGGTATCCGATCGCCTCGGCACGCACCGCCAAAGGCGCGGTTAACTCGATAAACGATTTGCCGCGCTATGAGTGGCTCGCCCGGCGCGCCCGCCATCTCATGTACTGGCTGGAAGAGAAACAGGCTTACGGAGTGTCCAATTTTCTGGAGACCGCCGGCGCGTGGCGGTTCTGCTTCGGTGGCGGCGTTGAGTTTGGACCGATCGATCCCGACATCGAAGAACGATTGCTTGCGATTCTTCGGCCCGATATTGAAGCGCTCGAGAAAATGATCGGACGCGATCTCTCGGCGTGGAAACAGGCGCGCGTAGCTGGCGCTGGCCTCCAAGGCGGACGGCTTGCGGCGGCAGCACTGCGAGAGCTGCAATGACCGCGCGGCTGTCGGTGGTGATTCCGGTATGGAACAGCGCCGCGACGCTAGCCGACGCGATCGACAGCGTTGTTGCGCAGGATGGGGTCGAAACCGAGATCATCTGCGTCGATGACGGGTCAAGCGATCGCTCGCCTGAGATAATGAATCGCTATGGATCGCGAGTTGCGGTTCTGAGGCAATCCAATCGCGGACCCGCTGCGGCACGCAACCTCGGCGCTGCGAGCTCAAGCGGCGAATACCTGCTGTTTCTCGATGCTGACGACTTTCTTAAGCCTCGGATGCTAGCGCGGTGTGCGAGCGCGCTCGACGCCGAGCCGAGCGCGGTGCTCGCCTATGTCGATGCGGCTATTATCGACCGAGACAAGCGGGTTACGCGCGAATCGAGCGTTGCCGCTAATCGCTCGCGCGCGCCCGAAATGTCGGATCTTCTGGCGCACATATGGCCTATCGTGCCCAGCACCGCGGTTATTCGGCGCACCGCATTCGTTGCCGCGGGCGGATTCAACGAGCGGCTTCGCTCGTGCGAGGACATCCACTTCTGGTTGCTTGCTCGCGAACAGGGCCGGTTCATCTTCATCCCCGATGTGCTGGTTGCGAAGACCGAGCACTCGCTTTATCCAAAGGTGCTGGAACGAGATCCCGGCGCGCGCGATTTCATTATCCTGGTGCGCGATCGTTATGGGGCGCGCGGCGCGGAACTGATCGGCGAATTCCGCCATCTGAAGGCGCGCCTGCTGGAGCGATGCGCGGTCGAAGCAGCGGCCGCGGGCCGCAGCGGCGATGCGCGGCGATGCCTGCTGCGTGCGCTCGCATACGAGCCCGCAAGGCTTCGCAACTATGTACGATTTGCAAAAAGCCTGATGACGCGGCAATCGCAGGCAACGCAAGCCGCCGGAGACTAGGGTGGCGGCTCGGATCTCGGTAATCATCCCGTGCTA
>JASHOJ010000262.1 GCA_030041155.1 Candidatus Binataceae bacterium
CGGCGACCGCCGGCGTGGTGCCGATCCTTCGCCCGTGGCAACGCCGATCCGAAGACTGTGCGGTCGTTGCTGGATTCCTCGGACGCCGCGGCGGCGTCAGCATCGGCGCCTATGCCTCGATGAATCTGTCCGAGCACGTCGGCGACGATCCCGCCAGCGTCGAGGAGAACTGGCGTCGTCTCAGAGCGGCGGTTGCCGACATCGGTCCGCTCGCGCGCGTAAACCAGGTGCATGGAAACGTGGTGCGGGTCGCGACGCGTGAAAACGTATCGGATCGACCGCGCGCCGACGGGATAGTGACGCGCGAGCCGAACCTTGCGCTCGCGATCTTCACTGCCGATTGCGTGCCGATTCTGCTCGTCTCGCCGCGGCATCGTGTGGTTGGCGCACTGCATGCCGGATGGCGCGGCGTAATCGCGGGAATCGCGTGCCAGGGCGTAGCCGCGATGGCGCAGCTCGGCGCGCCCGCAGGCTCAATTCGCGTGGCGCTCGGCCCCTCAATCGGCCCGTGCTGCTTTGAAGTAGATCGCGATCTGGCCGACCGTTTTGCTGCGCAAATTCCCGGTTCCGCTGGTCATACTCGCGCCGGGCGTGAAGGAAAGGCTTATCTCGACTTGCGCGCGATTCTGCGCGATCAACTAATCGCCGCCGGAGTCGCCGCCGCGGCAATCGAGTCGGTCGGCCCATGCACGCGATGCGCCTGCGGCGAGTATTTCTCCCGTCGCGCGGCGGGCGGAATCGCAACCGGATTGCAGATGAGCTTCGTCGCGCTGCGCGAGGAATGAATTGGCGCCGCGGCGAAAAAAACGCCCCGCAAAGAAGCGGCTAATCGAGCGTATCCGAAAGCCTCTCGCTCCGCCCGCGCGCGTCGAGGAAGATCCCAAGGCGTACAATCGCCGCCGCGAGAAGGAGCGCGCTCGGCGCGAAGAGCGCGCGGCGCAAACCGAGCAAACTCGGGGACGGTAGCGATGAGCAAGCAATCCAAAGACTCGCGCGGCGGCGAGATTCGCGTCGGGATCATCGGCGCGGGCCTAATCGGTCAGACGCACTCGATGATGCTGCGCAAGATCGCGGACGCGAGTCTGAAGATCTCGGACGCGACGAGGAAGATAGCGGACGGGTCCGAAGGCGGCGTGCGCGTGGCCGCTATAGCCGACGTGTCCGCGCCCGCCGCCGAGCGGCTCGCCGCCCGATGGCCGGGCGCGCGCGCGTATTTGAGCGCGGAAGAGATTTTCCGCGACGACGATATCGACGCGGTATGGATTTGCACGCCAACCGCGATGCATCTGGAGGCATGCATTGGCGCGGCGCACGCGGGCAAGCATGTTTTCTGCGAAAAGCCGCTTGCGATGTCCGCGCGCGAGGCGACCGAGATCAAATCCGCGCTCGACACGGCGGGCGTGCAAAGCCAGGTCGGGCTGGTGCTGCGCTTTTCGCCGGTCTACACCGTGATTCGCGCGATGGTTCAGCGGCAAGACGCCGGGCGGATCGTCGCGATCACGATGCGCGACGATCAGGATTTCCCGATTCGCGGCGCTCATCCGAGCGCGTGGCGCAACGATCCAAAGGTGACCGCGGGCGGCACGCTCGTCGAGCATAGCGTGCACGACTTCGATCTCCTGACCTGGATGTTCGGTGCGGTGAAGAGCGTTTATTGCCGCACCCGAAATCTGAATGGAGGGCGCGGAATCGAGGACTTTGCCGCGACCACGCTCGAGTTCGAGCGCGGCTATCATGCTCAGCACAGCTCCATCTGGCACCATGTGCAGAACCGTCCGAGTAATCGGCGGCTGGAAGTGTTCTGCGAAAACCTGTTCGTCGCGACAGATTTCGACGCGGCCGGCCCGATCATTGTTCAGCGCGGCGCCGACGCGCGCGAGGAAATCATTCCCGAGCGCGAGGTGATGGCGCAATTCAGCGAAATCATTCTTGCCGAGCGTCCGTACCTGGCGCCGATGAAAAATTATTTCGCTATTCCTTACGCGCTGGAGGATGCGACTTTCGTCGCGGCGCTCGGCGGCGGATGCGCGCCCTATCCCGCGCTGGGAGACGGTGTTGCGGCGCAGCGACTGGTCGAGGCCGCCTATGAATCCGCGCGCCTGGGCCGCCCGGTGGACATCGCTACGGCATCAAATCGATAGTACGGCAATTCCTAAAGTATTACTTTAATTTGCGATGCTCATGGACGCTGTCATGATAGCAGCCGGTTTCCCGAACTGCCGCAAAAGGATAATCCTAACCGCATGATTGATTTCGAATTGAGCGAAGAGCAGGCGATGATCCGCGACACTATCGCCGCCTTCGCGCGCGAAGAGATTCGTCCGCAGGCGCGGCCCGCGGACGAAAGCGGCGCTATCGCCTCGGATCTAATCGCTCGAATCTGGGAGCTCGGCCTGATTCGCGGCCCTATCCCCGAATCGAACGGCGGCGACGGCGGCGATCGGTCCGCCGTTACCGGCGCGGTGGTCGCTGAGGAGTTGGGCTACGGCGATGCGGCGATCGCGATCCATGCGCTCGCGCCGCGGCTGTTTGCCTATCCAATCCTGGAGATGGGCACCGAGACGCAAAAGGCGTCGCATCTGAAGCGCTTTACGAGTCGGGATTTCGCCGCCGCTACCGCGGCGCTGCTCGAGCCGCGATGGGATTTCGACGCGACCGATCTAAAGACCCAGGTGGCGCGCGATGGCGCGGGATGGATCCTCAGCGGATCGAAATGCGCCGTGCCGCTCGGCGCGGACGCGGAGACGATTCTCGTCTATGCGCGCGGCACTGAGCATCAAGGCAGCTCCGGCGATGGATTCGCAGGCGTGGAAGGATTTCTCGTGCCGCGCGGCGCGTCCGGCCTCAGAATCGGACCACGCGAAAAAAACATGGGGCTGAAGGCGCTCGCAACCCACGAACTAATCCTTGACGGCGTCAAGCTTCCGCCAGAGGCTCGTCTCGGCGGCGAAAAGGGAATCGATTTCTCGCGCCTGATGAGCGAATCGCGGGTCGCGCTTGCGG
>JASHOJ010000263.1 GCA_030041155.1 Candidatus Binataceae bacterium
CTGGTAAAACTCCACGGCGGCACAATCGGGGTTGAGAGCGCGGCGGGCAAGGGCACAACTTTCACTGTCAGCATCCCATTCGGGACGGCGCATCTGCCGCAGGATCGGATCGGCGCCGAGCGGACCCTCGCGCCGACTTCGGTGCGCGCGGACGCTTACGTCGAGGAGGCGCTCGGATGGCTCGGCGACGAGCCGGCGGCCATCACCGCCCAGGCCGAAGTGCCTGAAGCCGCCGACTTGCCGACCCTGCGGGATATGTCGAGTGTGCTGGTGGTCGACGACAACGCCGACATGCGCGCCTATGTCCGCCATTTGCTCGAACCACACTGTGAGGTGCGGACGGCCGCCGATGGTGAAGCGGCGCTCGCGAAAATTCGGGACCGCCGCCCCGACCTGGTGCTCTCTGATGTGATGATGCCGCGGCTGGACGGGCTTGGTTTGCTCCGCGCGATTCGCGGCGATCCCGAGCTGCGCGATATCGGCGTTATCATGCTCTCGGCGCGGGCCGGCGAAGAAAGCCGGGTTCATGGCCTCGAAGCGGGCGCTGACGATTACCTGGTCAAGCCGTTCTCCGGCCGCGAGCTGCTTGCCCGCGTGGAGTGCAACCTGAAACTGGCGCGGCTCAGGCGCGAATCGAGCCTGGCGCTGGCGCAGAACGAGCGCGACGCAAATCGCCGCAAAGATGAATTTCTGGCGATGCTCGCGCATGAGCTGCGCAATCCGCTGGCGGCGCTCCAGAATGCGCTGGAGCTGATGGAGCGGCTGCGATTGGCCGGTGCACAAGCTGGAGGCGCGTTCGAGATCGCAAAACGCCAGAGCGACCAGTTATCGCGGCTGGTCAATGATCTGCTCGACGTGGCCAGAATCACTCGCGGGCATATAGAACTGCATCAGACCGAAGTCGACGTCGCCTCTATCGTCTCAGATGCAGTCGACAGCGTGCTGCCGCTGGTGCGCGCGCGAAATCACAGGCTGACGGTCGAATCGAGCAATTCTTCGCTGAGCGTCCGTGGCGACCCCGTGCGGCTCGTTCAATGTGTGACGAACTTGCTCAACAATGCGGCTAAATACACGCCGCCCGGCGGTTTGATTTTCCTGCGCGTCAGCGAGGAAGACGGCCTGGTGAAGGTGGAGGTCGAAGATAACGGCGCCGGGATTCCGCCCGACGAATTGCCGCACGTGTTCGATCTATTCGTGCAGGGCGGCCGCTCGCTCGATCGCTCTGAAGCCGGCCTGGGGATCGGACTTTCGCTGGTCAAACGTCTGATCGAGATGCATGGCGGACAAGTGAAGGCGATGAGTCGCGGAGTTGGGCAGGGCGCGAGCTTCACGCTGAGCGTGCCCGCGATAAAGCGTTCGCAGCCGCAGGCCAGCGAGACGGCGGCCGCCGACGGACCAGCCAGACGGGTGCTTATTGTCGATGACGCCCGCGACACCGCGGATTCGCTCGCGATGCTACTCGAGCTGGAAAAGCATCAGGTGCAAAAGGTTTATGACGGGCAAGATGCGCTGGCGATCGCCCCGCGGTTTCGTCCCGAGGTGGTGCTGCTTGACCTGGGACTGCCGCAAATGGACGGCTACGAAGTCGCACGGCGGATGCGGAAGATGCCAGAGTTGTCGGAGACGCGGCTGGTCGCGGTGAGCGGATATGGTCAGCCGGAGGATAAGCAGCGCGCGTATGACGCGGGCTTCGATGCACATCTTGTGAAGCCGACCAGCCTGGATGAGATCAAGCAGATCCTCGCAAATTTGAGCTAGGCGCAACTGGATTTGTTGCGCGCCCTCACCCTCGCGTCACTAGGCTTGCGACAACAGAGCGCAAGCCTAGTGACGCTCTCTCTCTCCCGGCGGGCGAGGGCATCCAGAGCAGCACCACCCCCTCCTTAATTTCCTCCGCAGCAAAACGCGAGGGGCGGAGAAACAATCTCGCTCCACTCTGCGTCATCGAAACCCTACAGTCAGTCATCCTGAGCCGCAGGCGAAGGATCTCGCGCGGTCCTCCGCGCGTCGAACGAATCCTCAGCGTAATGTTCGCGAATATGCGGAACCGGATTCCTGGCACTTGAGGTCCCTCACCCGGCGCTTCGCGCCGACCTCTCCACACTGGGCGAGGTCTCAGAAAAAACGCAGGCACCCCGAGATACCTGTCAAGGAACCGCCGGCTTTAACTCGACGGCGTAATCGGCGCCCTCCCATTGATTGTTGTCCTGGTAATGGAAGGTGAAACGAAGTGGCGCGCGTTCGCCCGCGGCGACCTCGATATCGACAAAATGGATTCCGATTGGCGTGCTTGTCGAAGAAGTGTCGCTTACGTGAGTCCATTCGTCGCGAGTCCAATGCAGGATGAACGGGCGCAGGTTCTGGATACGCAGGCGGCCGGGCGCTGACATCGATTTCACCCGGCGATGATTGTACTTCCAGAGCTCCAGTGAGCCGCGCTTGCGGCCGCGGGATAAATATCGATCCGCGACCTCGGGAATCAGATCGAAGATCTGGCGGTCGCCGACCGAGCGCAGAAGCTTGATGTACTCGGCGTGGGCCCACATCAGCGGCGTTGCGCTTCCGGTCTGCCGGCCTCGGAATAACAGCGCCTCAGGGATGTCGTCCTGATCCCATATCTGCTCGGGCAGCAGATTTTGCTCGTTGGCGAAGTTTTCCATCGCGCTCACGTAACGCATCGGATCGCGCCCCGCCGCAAGCTCGTAGTGCGCGCGCTCTCCAGTCAGAAGCGGCCACAGGCGTCCGCGTCCGTATGATTCGAATGGTCCGCCGTCGTCCTGCTGGCCATAACCGTCATGGGTATAGCGGCGCCAGCATGGTCCTTGCGGCAACTCGGTCTTGAGCACGGCGTCAATCACTGCCAGCGACGCTTCCATCAGCGGGTCGCCGGCGCGCCGAATTCCATAGCGGACCAGCTCCAGGAAGCCGGCATCGACAATCTCCGCCGCCGGAAATTCGGCCGGGCTTCCGGGAGGGCGGTTGTGGATGAAGACGTTCTGCGCGTCGGGATTTTCGTTGGGATAATGACTATCGGGATCGGCGGGCGTTATGCGGATGTAATGCCGCTTGATGCCGGGAACCAGGAAGCCCTTGTTGGTGACGGTCCACGGCTCGATGTGGGACTCGAGAAAATCGGCGTAGCACTCAAGTGCCTCCGCGGTGCGAACGTCGTTGCGCTCGCGCGCGAAGCAGGCGGCGCAAATCAGCGCCGCGATGTTGCTCGCTAGCGTCGACGGCGAGAGCCCGCTGTTTTCTTCCCATCTTTCCTGCTGGGTCGCGGGACCGTTGCGGACCAGATAACACGCGGCCTGTTTAACCATCGGATATGGATCGAACACCTCCAGCGCACCGGCCTTATGCAGGCGCCACGCAAGGATGATCGGGAAGGCGACTTCGTCGAGTTGGATTCCCTGCCAGTACGGGGTTCCGTCGATCCAGAAATTCTGGGAAAAGCCGCCATCGTCGTGCTGGGTGCAGGCGAGATAGATGAGCGCGCGAACCGGGGTGGCGGTGTCGCCCGCGGCGAGCAGGCCGGTCGCGCTGCTAACCATGTCGCGAGTCCAGACCAGATGATATCCGCCCAGGTCCTCGTCGCCCTTGCTTTCGCCCCACGGGATACTCATCGAGGCGATAATCGCGCCCGGATAGGTCTTGTCCTCGTGGGCGAGGATCAACTCGCGGCTTTTGCGATAGAGCTTGCCGCGGTCGGCGGAGTATCGCTCGAGCGGCAGAAAGTGACGCGATGCGCGATCCCATTGCTCCAGAAATCGCGTGCGATGCTCGGTATACGGTGTGCCGAGCGACTGAAAGAGCGCGGCGACCGCGCGATGCATCGAGCGGCCGAACGAGACGCCCAGGGTGAAGCTTTTGGAGACACTCAGATCGATTTCGCCGGTAAGCGCGATATTGCCGTCGGTCGCGGACGCGAAGTGGTAATCGAGCTTGAAATTGGCCGATAGATCCTGCCATCCGTCGCTGATTCCGACATAGCCGCAGGAGCGCGCGATGAAGGGAGCTGTTGCCGCCACCGCAAGCCAGTTGTCGGCCTTGTTCGCGGTCATAAAATCGCGACCCACGATACTCGCGAAATTCCCGGTATTGCCCCATCCGCCGACCCCGAGATGGGGCGACAAAAGCACGTATAGATGGAGCCGAGCGAGAATCTGCGGATCGCCCTCCAGCCGCACGTTCATCAAGACCGCCGACTGATGCGGATCGGTGAAGACTTCCTTGATTAGCTGGTAGCGCCCGTCCGGATCGCGATTGACGATCTGCACGCCGAGGCCGTGGTCGGCCAGATAGGTCGTGGTGGTCAGCAAGTCGCGCCGCTCTTCATGGAAAAAGGTCTCGCCGTCGCTGACCAACAATTGCAGATCGCGCACCTGGGGCGAATCGATAGTGGGGAAATAGATTTCGTTGAGCACGCCCTTGGAAATCGTGAACCATACGCGGCTCACCGATGAATACGCGGTGCCGACCACGTCCTTGTTGCTGCGGGTCCATCGCGGCGCGATTCCAGGAGCACCGGTCGCGCGAGGAAATTCCAGAAGTGTCGGCATCGTGTAGTGTCCTTTCGCCGTTATGGCTGGATTGGTGAAAGCGTGCGGGCTATTGCGCCTGAGATCCGCCGGCGGCGGCCGCGATCGCGACCTGATCGCGCACGCGGAAGAGGTAGGCGACGCCGATACTCAGCCCGTAAAGGCCCAACAGCGGAACCGCCAGCAGGAACATCGAAACCATGTCGGGCGGCGCAAGAATGGCCGCGACAATAAAGATGATCAGCACCGCAAAGCGCCCGTAGTGCCACATCATCTGATGATCGATCAGCCTAATCCTGGTCAGAAAGAACGCAAAAATCGGCATCTCGAACGTGATCCCGAACGCAAGCAACAGCTTGGCCGAGAACGCCAGGTATTCGCTGATGCGGATGGTGGGAGTGACGCCGATACTCGAATACTGCTGGAGAAAGAATGCGTAGCCGATCCTGAAGACCACCGCGTAACAGAAATAACCGCCGAGAACGAAAAATGCGGTCGCCGACACGATGAACGGCAGCGCGAGCTTGCGCTCGCTCGAATAAAGTCCCGGCGCGACGAAGCGCCAGACCTCGTAAAACACCGCCGGACTGGCGATAAACAGGCCCGCGATCAGCGCGACCTTGATCTTGGTGAAAAAGGCCTCGCCCACGCCGGTTCCGATAAGCAGAAGCTTGCCGTGCGCAACCTCGCGAATCGGCAGGGTGAGCGCGGCAAACAGCGGGTCAGCGATCGCGTAGGCGATAAGAAAGCCGACGAACACCGCTATGGCGGCGCGCACCAGGCGGATGCGCAACTCGGCCAGATGCTCGACCAGCGACATCTGGCCGCGCTCGCGGGGCTCCGGCGCGTCTTGCTCGGGAGGCACGGGACCGGATGCGGCAGCCTCCGGCGCGGATACCTCGGGCTCGGCGCCGTTTATCTGCGCCGGATTCTGCGGCGGTGTGAGTTCCTGGGTAGCCACTTAAACGCGCCGCGCGGTCACGATCCCCGCTTTTCGCTTTCCGGCGCGGCGCCGCTGACGTCGTCGGTGACTTCGGGCGCGGATGCCGCCGTCGGAGCGGGCTGTGAGACAGGAGTTGGCAGCGCCGGGCGAGTTGCACGAGCCGGGTCCTCAATCGGCGGCGCGGCGCCGTTCTGCGTCTCCCTTTGTGGCTCTTCGAGCGCGTCGGTCAACTCGCGCATCATCGTGTTGCTGGCGGCGCGCAGCTCGCGCAGAATCTTGCCTGTGACCTTGAGCACCTCGGGCAGGCGTTCGGGGCCAAGCACAACCAGCGCGATCGCCAGTAATATAATTATTTCAAACAAGTCCAAGACGCGGGATAGCGGCAGGCCGCACCGTCGCGATATTCTCTATACGTTATACGATCCCACTATGCGGTCCCACTCGCCTGATCATTGTTATCGCCGATCGTGGAGTCAACGATGCTGAAGACGGCGATCGTCACCGATCGCGCTTACCTGGCGCACTTCGCCGGCAGATCGCATCCCGAGCGCCCCGAGCGCCTGGCCGCTCTTCTCACGATGGCGGAGCAGCTTTCGCGCGACAAGCTGATCCGAATCGCGCCCCGCGCCGCGACTCGCGATGAAATAGCGCTGGCGCATCGCGAGGACTATGTCGACGCAGTCGTCGGCAGCGCTGAGTTCGATCATTTCGATTTCGATGCCGATACGCATACCTGCCGCGAATCTTACCAAACCGCGATGCTCTCAGCGGGCGGGGTGCTGACCGCGATGGAGGCGGTGCTGGACGGCGCGGCCGACAACGCGTTTGCGATGGTGCGTCCGCCGGGGCATCATGCGCGGCCCGACCGCGCGATGGGATTTTGCCTGTTCAACAACGTCGCGATAGCCGCCAAGTGGGCGATCAAGCGCCGCGGCCTTGAGCGTGTTGCGATAATTGATTGGGACGTGCATCACGGCAACGGCACTCAGGAGATCTTTTACGAGTCGCCGGAGGTCCTTTACGTCTCGACCCATCAATATCCGCATTATCCGGGCACCGGATCGACGCGGGAGATCGGCGCCGGAGCGGGGCTCGGGTACATCGTGAACGCGCCGATGCCGGCCGGGTTCGGCGACGACGAATACATCCTGGTGTTCGACGAACTGGTGATGCCGATCGTGCGCAAATTCCGGCCCGAGCTGATCATTGTTTCCGCCGGCTTCGATTCCCACTATCGCGACCCGCTGGGCGACATGCGGGTGACCGAGCGCGGCTTCGCGGCGATGACCCGGCGGGTCAAGCGGCTTGCGGCCGAGGTGTGCGGCGGCAGGATCGTCGCGGCGCTCGAAGGCGGCTATGATTTGGAGGGTTTGACCAGATCGGCGAGCGCGGTAATCGAAGAACTCGGCCGCGATTCGGATGAAGAGATCGCCGCCGCAAGTGGCGGCGAGCGCGCGGGCGAACTGGTCGCGCGCGTGGCTCAGGGAGTCGGCAGATTTTGGGATCTCGGCTGAGCGCGTGGCGCGGGTCAGAGATTCGCGGATGAGGCGGGACCGCATGCAGGGGCGGGTGGATCAAACAGGTGGCAGAGGCTGAACGCAGGCCAGGCCGCGAGAATCCGCGCCTGATCGCGATCGGCGGCGAGGCGCCACGCGAGATTCCTCTTGACGCGCGCAAAACGTCGGTCGGCAGCGCAAGCGACAATCAGATCGTTATCGGCGACAAGTCGGTATCGCGTCATCACGCGGTAATTCGGCGCCGACTCGGGCGTTTTAGGCTCGCCGACCTGGAATCGACCAACGGCACGTTCGTAAATGGGCGGCGAGTCCGCGATCCGGCGGTGCTGCGGCGTGGTGACGAGATTCGCCTCGGTAGTGTGCGCTTCGTCTTCCTGACCAGGGCAGGGCGGCTAAGCGTAATCCGTGCGGCAACCGTAATTCCCGGGCTGGTGCTGCTGTTCGTGGTCGGATTTTCGGTAACCCATCTGTATCTAACGCATCGCGGGGGTACGGGGCCGGGGCCTGCGGCGTCGCGAGCAGTCTCGCCGCCGAGTCGCAGCGCATCCGCCACGAAATCGGAGGTATCGAAGTCTGCGCCGGCGAGGGCCGAGATCGCAAAGATTGCGAAAATCGATCTTAAGAAATCCTCCGCACCGGCAGCCGTATCGGCGCCGTCGTCGGCCGCTTCGATCACGCCGCCAACTCCAGCGCCATTGGGACCACAACCTGAATGGCTGAAGCTGCTCAATTTTTATCGTGCGCAGGCAAAGCTGACGCCGGTCAACGAAGATGTGAAGCTCAGCGCGGGCGACTTGGATCACGTAAACTATCTGGTGAAAAATCTCGGACCCGCCTTGCGCGCGGGCGGCAATCCGGGAATCGACGCTCATCTCGAAGACGCGCACAAGCCAGGCTATACGAGTCCAGGTGCGGCAGCCGGCATGGCGAGCGACGTGGATTTTCTTGCTTTTCGCGGCCGCAAGCCGAGCGATCCCGCATCGGGGGCGTTGAGCGATTGGATCAGCGGCGCGTTTCATCGGCTGCCGTTGCTCAATCCACGTCTTCAGCGAATCGGTTTCGCCCGGTATTGCGATTCGAGTCTGTGTGTCTTCGCGCTCAACGCCCAGACCGACGTCGCGCAGTTGCCAGGAGGGCCGCGCCTATACGACGCGCCGGTTGAATTTCCCGCGCCCGATTCCACGACCGCCATGAGGACCTTCATCAATGAATGGCCCGATCCTCTGAGCGCTTGCCGCGGCTACTCATCTCCGAGCGGTCTGCCGATCACGCTGGCGCTCGGCAAGCGGGCGCCGGTGGGGCTGGATTCGTACACGGTAACGCGGGTCGTCGATTCCTCCGGAGCGACCGAGGATGTTCCCGCATGTGGATTCGATTCCTCCAGCTACACGAATTCCGATTCCGCGACTCAGAGCACCGGCCGCGGAGCGTTATCAGCTTCAGGAGCGGTCGTGGTAATCCCGCGCGATCCCCTGATCAAGGGCGCGAGCTATAAGGTCTCGCTGGTTGTGAACGGCAAACAGTACAACTGGAAATTCTCCGTCGCCCGATAGCGAAAATTCCGCCGCCACGCGAAATAGGTCAGGCGCAGCCGTATGCGAGATAGCGGTCCAGGTGCGACAGCCTGTCGCTCCAGTCGGGAGCGGATAGCCGAGGCGGATCGCGGCGCAGCAGCATCGCCTCAACCGACGATCTCGCCTCGATGATTGCTTCCGACTGGGTGGCGGCGCCGCCGACCGCGCCGCGGCCTCGGTCGGCATCGATAACCATCCAGAACCAGCTCTGGCGATCTCGCCAGATTTGGAATTCCCTTCCGTGAAAGATTTGCCGCATGTCTTTCACCGCGATATTCGCGTCCGGACCGCCGATTGTTACGCGAGAGTTGCCAGATACTCAGCCAGGCAATCGAACGCGCTGCTCCATCCGCCTTGATGGAGGTCGCGAGCGTTGACAGACTCGAACAGCCCCTGACGAAAGATGAGCCGGGTTTTCGCGCCGATTGGCTCGAACATCAGCGTGACCAAAGTTTCATGGCCGGCATTTCCGTTCTGATCGATCCAGGCGGTGGTGAACGCCAGTTTTTCGGGCGGCACGATTTCGCGAACCACGCCCTCTGCATGGATGATTCGCTCGTCTGATTGCGCACGAATCGCGATTTTGCCGCCCATACGGCTTTCGAGGACGCAACTCAGGACCACGAACCCGCGCGGTCCCCACCATTTGGCCAGGCAATCGGGATCGGTCCACGCTTTGAAAACCGTTTCGCGCGGCGCGTCGAACACGCGAGTGATCACCAGTTCGCGATCGGCGGTCTCTGCCGGATGAGCGTTACTTGATGCTGCGGACATTTTTTCGTTTCTCCTTGCTTGGCTTCTGCTGTTTCTCGGCCTTGAGTGTGCGCAGATATTCGTCGAGCCGCTCGAAGCTCTGCTCCCAGAATGCCCGGTACGCGTCGAGCCAATCTGCGGCTTCCTTGAGCGGAGCGG
>JASHOJ010000264.1 GCA_030041155.1 Candidatus Binataceae bacterium
CCTCAAGTTGCGCGCGGATACGATTTGCGAGTTGGCGGCGAAAGACCGGCTTGGGAAGAAAATCGGCTACCCCCAGTCGCATCCCTTCCGCCCTCGCGTCAAGATCATCGCGAGCGGTGACCATGATGATCGGGATGTCGCGGGTGCGCGGATCGTTTTTGAGCGCCTTGCACACCTCGAACCCGTCCATCTCCGGCATCATCAGGTCGAGCAGCACGATATCCACATCGCTCTCGCGAATCAGTTTCAGACATTCGGCGCCGGAGCGCGCCTCGACCGGTGCGAAGCCCTCGCGTTCAAGATGGCGCGCGAGAATCGTCACCGTATCGTAATCGTCGTCGACGACCATGATCCGGGCTGGCCGATTCGTTTCACCCGCCGTCATCACTAGCCTCCTCTAGCTTGCTCGGCTGAGTTTCCTCGCCCGCATCGTGGGAAGCCGATACCAGGACACCGCATCGGCGGAGCTTCGCGGAAAAGGTGGTGCGTTTGAGGCCCAAAAGCTTCGCCGCGGCCTGCTTGTTCCCGCCGGTTTGCTTGAGCGCTTCGTTGATCAGGCGGCCTTCCAATTCGCGCACCAGTTCGGGCAGATTCACGCCGCCCTCGGGCAGCGAGTCGGGAATCGAGGCGGCGGCGCGTGGTGAATTGACCAGATTGGCCGGCAGAAGCGATGCCTCGATAGTCGCACCGTCGCATAGAATTGCCAGGCGCGAGACCAGATTTTCGAGCTCGCGGACATTGCCCGGCCAATCGTAGGACCATAGATGAACCATCGCGTCACGGCTGACTTCGAGCTCGCGGCCCGGAGTTTCGGCGCGAATCCGGCCGAGAAAGTGCTCGATTAACAGCGGAATATCGGCGCGCCGATCGCGCAGCGGCGCAATTGCGATCGGGACCACCTGCAGGCGATAAAACAGATCGCGCCGGAACGATCCTTTCCCCACCGCCATCGCAAGATCAGTGTTGCTGGCCGCGATCACGCGCGCATCCACCCGCACACCGCGATCGGATCCCACCGCGCGCACCACCCCATCCTCCAGCACCCGCAGAAGCTTCGCCTGAAGCGCAAGCGGCATCTCGCCGATCTCGTCCAGAAAGATCGTGCCGCCTTCGGCGCTGCTGAACAGTCCGTGGCGCGACCCCAACGCTCCAGTGAAAGCGCCTCGCTCGTGGCCAAACATCTCTGATTCGAGCAGATCCTGCGGAATAGCTGCGCAATTCACCGGCACAAAGCTGCCGTCCGCGCGCGCCGAGCGGGCGTGAATCGCGCGGGCAACAACCTCTTTGCCGGTGCCGCTTTCGCCGCTGATAAGAACCGTGGCGTCGGTATCGGCAACCCGCTCGATCAGCGCGCGCAGTTTAACGATGGACGGATGAGCGCCGATAAGCACATCGTCCAGCGGCCGCGAGGCGCGCACCGCGGATCCGCTCTCGAGCCGGCTGCCGATATGAACCTGATGTCCCACCCTCTCCGCCAGAACCAGTCAGCAGACGCTAACTGTGAGTCAAGATTGGATTCTGTCACGGATTCGGAAGCTGGACAAGACTACGGACCGTGCGTCAAGTTGGGACATCCCCAACGGCGAAGCCGTCGGCCTCAGGCGGCGCCGATTTGGCGGCGGAACATGGCCGACTGGCCCGGCGCTTCGGCGACGGATATTTCCAGCACTGTCGCGCTGGCCAGCGCGCCGCGCGAAGCAAGCGCCTGATGCAGCTCGTCCCAGATGTAGCGCGCCAACTCTTCCGCCGAGCTGTGCACAATCGGAATAAGAACCGCGTCCTCTGCCGGGAACCGAAATTCGTCATTCTCGTACGCGACTCGCACCTGCCCCGAGGCGAGCTGCTCGATCTTAAGGCAATCGCTTTTGGCGGGAAGGATGGTGCGCTCGTTCAGCCGGTCGACGATCGCCTTGGTCAGGCTCTTGATAAGTCCGAAATCGATTACGTATCCGGTACCGGCGAGCGCGCCTTCCACTCGCACCCCGACCTGGTAGTTGTGCCCGTGCAGGGGCTCGCGAAATCCCGGATACGCGATGAAGTGCGCGGCGGAGAACTTCAGATTCTCCTTTGCCACATGAATGGAAAATTGGGCCGTCACGATCGATGTTTATCCGACCTCGGGGCCGTTTAGAAGCCGCGCGAGCGCCGGATCGGGCGCCCCAAGGAAACGATCGCGATAGCGTCGCTCGTCTAGCGAAGCGGCTAAGAGAAAGCGCGCGCGTTCGGCCGGCATCTCGGCGCGAAGAAATCGCGCGAGCATGCGCGAAAGCTCCGCATCGCTCAAGTCCGCGAGCAGATCGCTGACATCGATGCCGTGCACTCCGCCGAGCAGACACTCGGCATGGTAACCGACTTGCCCGTCGCGATCGCTGACCGCCGACTTGAGCGCGAGGGCAGCGCCGAGCGGATGCAGGCGATCGATTCCAAATTCGCGGCGGCGCGAAATGACTGCGGGATCGCCGCTGCCCTCGAAGCCGGAACCGATTGCCATTATCGCGGCGCGCCCGTCGGCGAGCGGCACCGGATGGAACACATAGCCGGGCGAGGTGTAGCCGAGAATCTCGCGCAGCGCGGTCCGATAGGCGAGCAAATCGAAATTCGCGCGCTCGGCGATTTTCATCAGGAATTCGGCGACACGCTTTCCCGCGGCATCCGCGAGGCTAAGTATCCGCTCGAACGCGGTGCCGTCGTACTCCTCGCGCCGGGCAAGAAGCGGCGCGCTCTTGCGATCGAAGGTGAGCAGAAGGCCACCGATACCGCCGCTCATCGAGGGAGCCGCCGCGGCGATCGGCGCCTTGCGGTCGATCGGCTCTATATCCATCGCGAGATAGCCACCGTGGCTCGAAGGCTTGGCAAGGCCGCGGCGCGCGTTGAGAATCTTAACCGGCTCCGCGTCGCGCGCGACCAGCCTGCTCGATCCGCCGCGCCGCTCGCCCAGCAGGCCGTAGCCCGAGAGCAGCGACCCGTAGCCAATCACCAGAAAGGTTTGGTTCAGATTATCGCTTGCCATCAATCGAGGATTTTAGGAGCGCAGCGTTGTGAAGACGAGAAGCTGCCATATGCCGGTCCTATAGCCAAAGGATTATGCCGTCGGCTGCCAGTCCGGTTGCAGCCTCGATTCCACGCATGTAGGCGGCGACCTGCTTTCGATAGTCGGCGATGCGCGGCGCGAGATCCGCGTCGGTTTTGAAATCGACTACCGTCCATCGCGATTCTCCGGCCGCTTCGGTTCTAAACACGAGGTCCGCGATTCCGTCGATCAGGGTACCGTCATCAAGCTTTGCGATAATCGGAAATTCGCGATGAAGTTCGCACGCGCGGAGCGCGGCAGCGATCGTGTTCGATCCGAGCGCGCCTCTCACCACCGAAACCGCCGCGTCCAGGTCCTCATCAACCGCTAGTATCCGCCCGACGTTGATGGCGATACGCCTGATCTCGTCTTCGCGCGCGTCGAGCGGAATCCGGAGCATTATCTCGTGCACCAGAGTTCCAAAGCCGCGCCGCCTGCTGGTCGAGCGGTCGCGTGCGACTTCCTCCAGCCCGACTTCATTGGCACACAGCGCGATACTCGCGTCCGCTGCTGCGACTTTTCCCAGCGCGCTTGCAATAACTGCCGGAATGGTCGGCCGCGCCGCATCGGAAAGGGTCTGGCGCCGGGCCGCGGCCCACTTCCGATGAGCCTGGTCGCCGCTCGTGGAGCGGACGCTATTCCCATCCGCTTCGAGCAGCTTACTCTGCCGCAGGCCCATCGCCGCGTGCACGTTGAGAATCAACAGCGACGGATCCCACCATACGACGTGATTGCCGCCCGCGGCGGCGCGATGCAATCCCGGTGCAACAGAGCGCGACGGTCCGGGCGCGCGCAGCGGACGGGTGCGAACGCTGTCCGCGCCAAACTCGGGGCATCCGGCGGGATGGCGCGAAAGTGGATTTCGGCGCTCGGCCGGAGCGGGATGGATAACGGGCGCGAGCCGCGCGAGCCATCCGGAATACTCGTTGTCACCGAGAGCGGGAACGACCAACAGGTCGCGCGCTCGCGTGGAGGCGACATAGAGGAGGCGGATCGCCTCTTCCTCGTCGCGCCGCTGCTCCTCGGCCTGATGCTCCAGCAGTTCGCGCGGAGCGCATCCTGCGATGCGAAGCGCGGCGAGGTTCGAAACCGCATCGATATAGCGCGACGGTTCTCCGGCGGTTTCCTTGCAGGTGATATCGGCCAGAATCACGACTGGAAACTCAAGCCCCTTCGCGCTGTGCACGGTCATGATCCGCACGCCGTCGACGCCGTCCTCGACGATCGCGGTTTCGCCCGCCTGGTCGCGCGCGGCACGCGCTTCGAGTTCATCGATAAAGCCGCGAAAGGAAATTGCGCCGCTGCGAGCTTCATAGCGCCGCGCCTGATCCATCAGACGCATGATGTTGGCGAGCGCTTGATCGCCGGTCGGCCAGATTGCAATTGCGGCGTGCGCGCGAGTGCGCTCGAGCACCGTGGAAATGGTTTCGGCAATCGAGCGGCGGTTACGCGCGCGATGAAGCTCCAGGATTATCTCGCGAGCGCACAGCACTGGCCCCAATCGATCGGGCAAATCGGCGGGCGGATGACGCATCAGGTTCATGCTCGCCGCGGCCTCGTGATATTCGAGCAGCAAGTCGTCCGAGAGCGAAAAGAACGGCCCGTGCAGCGCGGCGAAGGCCGCCAACTCGTCGTCGGGGCGCTCGATCACGGCTAGCAGGTTGCGCATCGCGGTTACTTCCTCGCGCTCGCTGAAAGAGCGGCCTTTGATAAGCACGTGCGGCAGATGGCGGGCTTCAAGGGCGCGCAGATACGGGCGGGTTACATCGTCGCCATGCGAGTTGAAGCGGCGAAACAGAATACAAATGTGGCGTGCGGCGATTGGGATGCGGTGAGTTGGATTTTCACGATCCGAGACCGTCCATCCGCTCTCCTTCACCAGCCATCCCGCAAACGCGGCAACCGCATCGGGCAGCGACTCTTCGATTCGGAAGTCAACTTCGCGGCCGAAATCGCCGTAAGGGTCAGGCACAGGCAGCACGACCACCGGCGGCTGCGTGCCGACATCAGGGCGATAAGGCTCAAGCGGCGCATAGGCGGCTTGCGTGCCCGATGGTGCCATCAGCGGTGCGAACGCGGCGTTGATCATCGCCTGCAGCGCAGGCGTCGCTCGAAAGCTGACCGACAGATTCAGCACTCGCGCGCCGCACTCGCGCAGGCGGTTTTTAACCTCCTGATAGAGAGCCACATCCGCGCGCCGGAAACGGTAAATCGATTGCTTGGGATCGCCGACGATAAAGAGCTTCCCGGGTACGGGCCGTACCGCGCGCCAATCGGCAACCGCCGGATCGTCCGTCGCGAGCAGCATCAGGATTTCGGCTTGCAGCGGATCGATATCCTGAAATTCGTCGATAAAGATGTGGCTGATGCGGGCCTGAAGCTCGGCGCGAACGGCGGCATCGTCGCGCACCAGGTTGCGCGCGAGCAGCAGCAAATCCAGAAAGTCGAGTTTGCCCGCGCGGCGCTTGATCGCCGCGTATGAAGCCTCGATAGGCCATAGCTCCTGACGCAAGATCGGCGCGAGGTTCGCTCCCGATTCGGTTCGCAGGCGCTCAAGGCGACCTCGCAGCCGATCGCGGCGGGCAAAAATCTCCTCGCGTTCGATGCCTCCGATCGGTCCGCCGAATCCCCTGCGTTCCCATCGCCTTCCGCTCCTCAGCGTGAGCATAACCGCTTCGAGCGCGTCATAATCGCGGCCACGCACTGGTTCGAGGCGAATCGCCTCTTCCACCGGACGCGCGATCTCGCCGAGGCTCGTGGCGAGCCAGTCCTCGGCGTCGCCCTGGCGGGCAAGAGCACCGAGTTCCACGATCTCGGCGACCAGCGCGTCGATTTCGGAGTCGCGCTCGAAGGGATAGGGCTGCCAGTTCCAGGTGAAATCGCGCCAAGCGAGAAGCTCGCCCGCGGCGCGGCGGGCAATCAGGCGCGGACCTTCGGCGGATGCGATCTCGCGCCGCCTTAGCAACCGGCGCATCGCAACCCCAGGCGCCTGCAGCGCGCGCTCGAACCAGTCGTCGAACGCCGCATCCAGCATCGCGGCGGCGCTATCTTCGGGCGCGACTTCGAACATCGGGTCGATTCGCGCCTCGACCGGGCGCTCGCGCAGCAAGTCGGCGCAAAACGAATGGATAGTGCCGATATGGGCGGCCTCAAGCTCCTGCAACGCGGCGGTGAGCAGCGCGCGCTCACGGGGCTCTCGCAATGGATCGATGCGCGCGCTTTCGATTTCCTCGCGCAGGCGCAACTTAAGCTCGCCCGCGGCTTTTTCGGTGAATGTGACCGCGACCATCCGCTTGAGCTGCCCGCGGCCTGACGCGAGCACGGAGACGATGCGGCTGACCAGTGCGAAGGTCTTGCCGGTTCCGGCCGCAGCCTCGATAACCATCGTGGCGTCCAGGTCGCTACGGATCGCTTCGCGAACCTCGGCGTCCAAAAGCGGCGGCTTGTACGGCGCGTTCATGGGATCTTGCGCAGCGCCTCGAGCGCTTTAAGGCGCGAAGCCGGTTTGACGTCGCGAACGCGGCGCTCTTCGTACGGACCGCATACGCGGCGATAGTCGCACCACTCGCATTCGCCGTCGGCGGGAGCGGCGGGAAGAAATCCGGTCGCGAGCGCGCTATCTATAGTCGCGACGAAGCTGCGCGCGGCGTCGCGTGCGGCATCGTTTATCTCGACCACGCGTTCCTCATAGCCGCCGGCAGCGGTGCAGTAATAGAGGCGGCCCGCGTCGATTCGCCTGCCCAAGATCCGCTCCGCGGCAAGCGCGTAGAAGACCGGCTGCAGATGCTTTCCGCCGCCGATCACAAACCTGTTTTTTGCCCGCACGCGACCGGTTTTGTGATCGGTCACGCGCAGATGGTCTTGAGGGTCGCGCTCGACGAGATCGATCGAGCCGCGCAGCGCAAGCCCGCCTTCGAGCGCCACCGGATCGGGCGAGCTTGCGGGATCGGCTTGTTCGCGGCCGGCAAGGCCGAAACTGAGTTCGAAATGGGCGGGGCACCAGTGCTCGGGATCGTCGGCGGCACGCCGCAGCCATTCGCGCAGATCGGCACGGATAGATTCGATCGCGTCCAGCCACACGCGCTCGATCGCGGGCGCAAACTCATCGTGCCATCTGGCTGCGACTTCCCGAAGGGTCGAATCGAGCAGGCGGCTTGCAGCCTCAATCGATGACTCTGTGACTGGCAGCTCACCGCGCCGGCGAAGCTCGGACAGAATTTCATACTGAACTTCAGCAAACAGTCCGCCGCGAGTAAGCGGATCAATTACTTCCAGAGCGGCCGGCTCCTCACGCGGTTCAAGTCGATGGATCGCCTGGAGGAAAAATCGGTACGGACATCCGGCGAAATTCTGCAGCGCGGTCGGCGAATAGGAACGCGCCTTCAACTGATGGCGCGCGAGTGCCGCGACCGCCGGAGGGTCGGGATCGACCAGCCCATCGGCGGGCGTCCACCGCCTAAGCCATCTGCGAGCGCGGCCGCGCAGCGCGCGTCCCAGAAATTCATTGGCGTCTAGCAGATAATGCGCGGCGCCGCGAGTGGTTTCGGGATCGCTGCCCAAAATATCGCCGAGCACGGCGAGATCGA
>JASHOJ010000035.1 GCA_030041155.1 Candidatus Binataceae bacterium
GGTTCCGCGACAAACGCATTGATCGTGCATGCCTTGCCGGGAAAGCTAACGTCGTGATCCTGAGTCTTTGCTTCTGGCATCGGAGTTCACCTCGCCATATTCGAAAATCGATGATTTATCCTTTGAGGCTTAACTACCAATTGACGCAGTCGTCGAAAAGCCAAAAAGAATGCGCCCTCCCAGTTCTGTACGGGCGAGGACTCAGGAGAGGGTGCAAGATGCGGGTGCGGATTTTTTAATAGCAGGACCCTCACCTGGCGCGGCACGTCGATTGTCAACAAAGAGCAATCGCCGCGCCGCGCGTCCTCTCCCCATCGGGAGACGATCAAATTCGCCAGCCGCCCGCCTACTCGGCGGCGGTGATCGGAATAAATCCCACTGTGCCGTTGCGGAGCTTGATCTGCAGATAACTTCCCGAAATTCCCGTGACATGCACGTATTTCCGGCGCTTGACCTTCGCAACCACGGCGCTGCCCTGGTCGGGGCTCTGATAGACCGCCGAGTTCTTGGTTAGCAGATAGAGCTTGTTCAGCGGCTTGATCGTTGGCGCCGCCGCCACGACGGTTGACGCTGGCGCGGGGGCAGCCGCCGCGGTGGATGACGCCGCAGCGGCGGCTAGCTTGGGATCGAGCGCGCGCGCCGCGGCCATCTCTGCTTCGCCCTCGCTCTGGCGGCCGGGAATACTGTCGAGGAGATCGGCGAGCGCAAGATGCGCCTGTGCGTTGCGCGGATCGAGACCGAGCGCTGTGCGAATCTGGTCTTCGGCTTCGGAAGCGCGCCCTTCCTTGCTGAGCGCCTGCGCGAGCTGCAGATAGTAGCTGGAGCGCTGCGGATCGAGCACGATCGCGGCGCGATACTGCTCCTCGGCAAGCCGGTACTCGCCCTGCGCGAAATAGACGTTGCCGAGCGAGAGATGCGATGCCGGATCGGTTGGATTAAGCTCGATCACTCTCATGAATTCCATCTGTGCGGAATCCGGCTTGTGCTGGAATACGTAGAGATTTCCAAGCGCGACGTGCACCCGCGGATCGTTCGGCGCGATTTTCTCGGCCTTAAGGTAATCCTGTTCGGCTTCGCCTGCCCGGTTCGTCTGCATCGCGGTGTTGCCCGCGTCCAAAAGGCTATCGGCCGATTTATGGCCGCATCCGGCCACAAAAAAAGCAAAGAACACCGCGGCTCCAATGGCCGCGCCAAGCTTAAACGTGGAGCTTTTGTCCTTTGTCAGCATCGTCAACGTCCCCTTCCTCTGCAAATGAGTATTTCTGTGTGACATAGGCGGCTTTTTTTCGCCGCCGAACCTCTGCGATTAAGTTGAGACTCATGAGCAAAAACAGTCAAGCACGGTGAGTTGCGCCGTGCACAACTCGCCTCCATCACGCCTTTGAGATTCTCGGCGACCTCGTTTATTCGGTTGCTGATTCTTTCATATTGGACCCTCACCTGGCGCGGCACGTCGATTGCCACCAAAGAGCAATCGCCGCGCCGCGCGTCCTCTCCCCACGATGGGGAGAGGATAAGATCAAGCCCCGGCGCAAGGCGCGGAGGTTCCACTGCGCATCGGCATCGGTATAGAGTGTCGCCCGTGCGTGCGGTTTTGATAGCGGCAAAAGAGCCGATGATGGCCAAGACTCGGCTCGGGCCGGTGATTCCCGACTCCGAACGGATCGCGCTGGCCGAGGCGATGTACCGCGACGTGCTGGCGTCGGCGCTGTCATCGCGGAACGCCGACCTGGTAGCCGTCATCAGCTCGGGCTGCGGACTGCTGGAACTCGCGCGCGCCGCGGGAGCGCTTGCAATCGACGAGGAATATCCGCGCGGACTGAATGCCGCGGTTCAGATGGGAACGGTTGAGCTTGCATCGCGCGGCGTCGAAAGCTTGTGTACCGTGTTATCGGATATCCCGATGATCACCGGGGAGGATATCGACCAAGTGTTTGCAACCATGAGTCCAGGACGCGGAGCGGTGCTGGTGCCCTCGCGCGATCTGAGCGGGACCAACGTGATCGCGCGCTCGCCAGCCGGAGTTTTTCCCACCCGCTTCGGACGCCAGAGCCTGATAAGGCATATCGAGGAGTGCCGAAATCTGGACGTGCCGTGGAGCGTAAAGCATCTGGCGCGGCCGGCGCTCGATCTCGATTTACCATCGGACCTGCATGAATTCGTGCGCGTGGCGCCGCCGACGCATACGCTCAGCCAGCTCCTGCGCCTGGGTATCGCGCATCACTGAAATTTTCTACATTTTCAGACGGTATATATCGCGGTGAAAATAATTGAGGCGATAGGGGCGTATATACTCGACAGCGTCGCGGCGCTTGGAAACTTTGTTTTGTTTCTGATTTCGGGCGTCACCTATATCCTGATGCCGCCGTTCAAGCCGCGCCTGACCATCCTTCAAATCCGCACGATTGGCGCAAACTCGCTGTTCCTGATCGTCCTTATCGGCGCGTTCACCGGGATGGTGCTGGGGCTTCAGGGCTACACGACGCTGGAACGATTCGGATCGGAGGCGGCGCTTGGAACCGTTGTCGCACTGGTTATCGTGCGCGAGCTTGGGCCGGTGCTGGCCGCCCTGATGATCGCCGCGCGTGCGGGATCCGCGATGGCTGCGGAGATCGGTTCGATGCAGGCGTCGGAGCAGGTCGATGCGATGACGGTGATGGCGCTCAACCCGGTGCAGTATCTGGTGTCGCCTCGAATCCTGGCGGGCGTCATAAGTTTTCCTTTACTGACTGGAATCTTCGACGTGATCGGTATCATGGGCGGATGGCTCGTCGGATGCGTGCTGATGGGTGCGCAGACCGGCGACTATTTCAATGGAATTTCGAGCCAGATGGGTGCCGACGATATTAAGCTCGGCTTATGGAAGGCGCTCGTTTTCGGAGCCATTGTGATGTGGGTGTCCTGCTACAAGGGATATCACGCGGAGCGGATGGCGACCGGAGTCAGCCGCGCCACCACCGAGGCGGTCGTCCTTTCCAGCATCCTGATTCTCGCGGCCGACTATATTGTCGGGGCGATTCTTCTGTAACATGGCGCACTTGACCATGACCTCGAACGGAAACGACGCACCGGCCGCCAATGCGATTGAAGTTCGAGCGCTCAGGCGCCGCTTCGACCATCAGCAGGTCTTGAACGGAGTCGACCTCGACGTTCCGGCGGGAAGTATCGTGACGATCGTGGGGCCGTCGGGATGCGGCAAGACCGTGCTGCTGAAGCATCTGAACCTCCTGCTTCGGCCCGATTCGGGCACTATCACGATCGACGGGGTTAACGTAACGCGGCTCGGATGGCGGGGTATCGATGCGGTGCGGGAGTGGTTCGGGATGCTCTTTCAGTCGGGGGCGCTATTTGACTCGATGACCGTGTATGAAAACGTCGCCTTTCCGCTGGTGGAAAAAACCTCGCAAACAAAGGATCAAATTCGCGGTCGCGTGATCGAGACGCTGCAGGCGGTCGGACTTGAGGGGATGGACAACAAATATCCGTCGGAGCTGAGCGGCGGGATGCAGAAGCGCGCGGCGCTTGCCCGCGCATTGATTCGCCGACCGAAAATCCTGATGCTCGACGAGCCGACTACCGGGCTCGATCCGACCCGCACCGGCGCGATTCACCATCTTATTCGCAAAACGCAAAAGGACTTTAATCTTACCGCAGTGATGGTCAGCCACGACGTGCCGGCGGTGTTCGAGGTTTCGGACCGTGTCGCTTTCATGCATCGTGGCCGGATGCAACTAGTCGGGACGGTGGAGCAGGTGATGTCGTCGTCGGACGAAGAGTTCAAGCGATTTCTTGCTGGCCGTGCCTCGGGAGACGAGGATAATTCCACGGTCAGTTCATAGATCCGGAGATTCCAAGCGCGAAGAGAAGATATGTACGCAAGCCGCACAACTCAGTTTATCGTCGGAATTTTTGCCGTTCTGGGAATTATCGCGCTCGCGATCCTCTCCTTTCGCCTGGGACAGGTTTCGATATTTCCGCCGCCCGGTTACACGCTTTACGCGAATTTCGACAATATCGCGGGGCTGAAGACCGGAGATGAGGTTCAGATCGCAGGGGTCAAGATTGGCCGGGTCCAGAATATCAGCCTCGACAACGAACGCGCTCGTATCACGATGCGTATCAACGAAGGCATCCAGATCGATGACGATGCGATAGCCTCAATCCTGACCAGCGGCCTAATTGGCAGCAAGTACGTATCGATAGCGCCGGGGCCGGGCGAAAAGATGCTCGCCAACGGCGACACGATTCGCCAGACGCAATCGGCGTTCGTGCTCGAAAACGCGATTGGCCAGTTGATCAACAATGCGGGCAGCTCGCCGTCCGCAAGCAAGGACTCAGGCGGGTCCGAAGGCGGAGATTCTGGCGCCAACTCGATAGGTGCGCCGCCTGGAGTATCGTCGTCCGGGTCCGGTTCCGCTCCGGCCCCGAAGACCCAGAATACCTCCAAGAAACCAGCGGCGAAGCCGTCCGGCAACAAGTAGAATAACCGTATCCGGCAAGAGGGCTATTTATGCGAATGAAACCAGCAAGACTTGAGGCTCTGAGACGCGGTGCGAGCGCCGCCCTCCTGACTGTCGGCGCCGCAGCACTGATGGCGACCAGCCTGGTGCTGCCGATGGCTCCCGAGGCGGATGCGGCGGACACTGCGATGAGCGTAGTGCAGGGTACCGTCGAACCCGCGCTGAAAGTGCTTGCGAACAAGCAAATCCCGGTGCAGCAGCGGCGCGATCAATTGAAGGCGATCATCGCGCGGAGCTTCGATTTCACCGAGATGTCGCGCTCCGCTCTCGGCTATCATTGGCGGCAGTTGACGCAGCAGCAACAGTCCGAATTTACCAACGTTTTCACTACGTTTATCGAGGACGCCTACCTGGCGAAGATCAACGATTACAGCGGCCAGAAGGTCCAGTACATCAAAACCGCCAATGACGGCCCGCAATACGCGCAGGTGTTCACCAATATCGTGCAGCCTAACGGCGGCAATCCGATATC
>JASHOJ010000265.1 GCA_030041155.1 Candidatus Binataceae bacterium
GAAGAGCATGAACTCTCCATGCCCTTTGCCCCGATGGCGCGCATCAACCGCCAGAGCGTCGCGGGCACGACCGGATAGCGTGGTAGCCGCTTCGCCAGCGGCTCGGGCAGTTCGGCAAGAGCGATGCTGGTCGCCGCAAGCGTATAATAGCCGATCGGGGCACGGTAGCCGTCGCTGACCAAGACGAAGCACGAGGCGACCCGCCGCCTTGCATCCTGCCCCGCCTGCTGTCGCAGATACCTGTCCAGTGGCTCGACGCTGCTGTTGAAGCTTTCTCGATCGTGCTGGTCCGACAGAGGCTCGATACGCAGTGCCGGTGCAGTGGAGGTCACTCAGGCGCCGGTCAGCTTAAGGTATCGCTGTGCGGCCGCCTTGAGCCGAGCATTCGGTTCCCGCGGATGGAGGAGCGCCTCCGCGAATGCCCGGCTATCGGCGGCACCCAGCCGGATCGTCTGGGTTTCCTCAATGACGCGCACGGCCGCGTCATGCACACTGGCGATCACGAAATCCGTCAGCGTGCGTCCTTGCAACTCGGCGGCGCGCTGGAACAGCGCCTTCTGATCGCGGGAGACCCGCGCCTCCAGCCGCTCATCTCGCGCCTTGGTCGTGGTTTTTCCTGACATGTCGCGCATACCTTGAGTTGCGCCCTGAACGTGGCTATGATGTACGGCCGATAGACGGATGGATCAAGGCGTGGTTCCGGGTTACCGAGCGTCGGCCTGGCGATGGGGAAAGACTGGGAGTCGGGCGAATTGGCGATCTCTTTGGGCGCGCTACCCCAAATGACACGCTTCAATGAGGCCGAGGCGCACGCGCCTCGGATGCGAGAAAGCGTCCGCCCGCCCCACGCATTCTGGCACGGAGGGGCTAGTGGTCAAGCGAAATCTACTTTGTGTCCTTTGGCGTAGCCTAAACGTTGGCCCGACAAAGTTCTCCAGGTAGCCTGACCGGGTCGAATACAGCCAGGAGATGTGATGTGCGTTCGAAGGCGACCTCTCGGCACCTCACGCTGAGTGATGCAATTGAGATATTGAAGCGTCGGTCGGCGGGCGAGGCCCAGCACAAGATTGCTGCGGACTACGAGGTAAATCAGGGACGTATTTCCGAGATCCTCTCCGGGAAGCGCTTCCCCGCCGCAAGAAGACTGGTGCATATCGCTCAATACGATTCGGGCGCGCGGCGAGGATGAACGCAGACCCGCCATCCTTCCGGGATAGCTATTGCAGACTGACCGGCCATCCGAAACCGATGGCATGGCAGCAGCGGCTGTTCGATTTATTCGTCAAGGGAGAGTTTCCAACCGCGCTCGATTTGCCGACCGGGCTCGGAAAGACCTCGGTGATGGCGATTTGGCTGATTGCGCTTGCCGAGCAGGCCGTCGTCGGCGCGGTGCGGCTGCCGCGGCGGCTGGTTTATGTGGTCGACAGGCGGACAGTCGTGGATCAGGCGACCGACGAGGCGCTCAAGCTGCGTAACACGCTGAAGGCGCTCGATGCGACCGGCGCCACCGGCCGGATTCGAGAGGCGCTGGATAAGTTGTGCGTAGACCATAACGACGACGCTTCGCCGCTCGCTGTTAGCACACTTCGAGGCGAACTGGCCGACAATCGCGAATGGCAGGCCGACCCAGCGCGCGCCGCCATCGTCGTCGGCACAGTCGATATGATCGGCAGCCGCCTCCTGTTCTCGAGCTACGACAACGTTGGCTGGAAGATGCGTGCCTTCAACGCCGGGCTGATCGCGCACGATACGCTCATCGTGCATGACGAGACGCAGCTCTCGCCGGCGTTCGAGGAGCTTCTTCGTCAAATCGAGGACTGCCAGCAGGGCCAGCCCGCGCGCCTACGCGTCCTGTCGCTCTCCGCGACACGCCGGCCGGTGAATCCCGCGCAAGTGCGCGATTCTGCGCCCGCGGACATATTCAGCCTGACAGACGAGGATCGCGATGAAGATCTGGTGAAACGCCGGACCGGTGCGGTCAAGGCGTTGCGCTTTCAGGACGTGCCCGACGTCAGGCTTTTGCCGCAACGCTTGGCGGACTTCGCCCTGGCGCATCGCGATGCCAAGGCGCGCGTGCTCGTCTTTGTACGCTCGCCGGAGGATGCGAAAGAGGTGCGCCGCCTGCTCTCTAAAGTCGTTGGCGACGAGGCCGTGGAGGTGCTCACGGGGACGCTGCGCGGACGCGAACGCGACAAACTTGCCGGCACGGCTTTGTTCAAGTCATTCGTCGCCCATCCGCAGCGCGAAGCAATCGAATCCTCGCGCTTCCTTGTCGCGACCTCGGCTGGCGAGGTCGGAGTGAACCTCGATGCCGATCATCTCGTTTGCGACCTGACGACGCTCGATTCGATGATCCAGCGGCTGGGCCGCGTGAACCGTCTGGGCCGCGATGATGCCGACTTCGTGGCGCGTGTCGATGTGTGCGTGGCGTCTGAGAAAGACGACGACCTCGGTGCGCGCCTCGACAAGACGCGCAGCATCCTGAAATCACTGCCGCGGCGCGACGGTGACGCCTTTGCTGCGAGCCCAGCAGAGCTCGCAGCGGTCGTCGGGGCGGATATAGTTGCGGTGGAGGAGGCGTTTTCGAAAACGCCCCGCCTTCGGCAGCTTACCGACATTCTGCTCGACAAATGGGCGCTGACATCGGTACGGGACATGCCGGGACGGCCGCCGGCCGAGGATTGGCTGCACGGTATTGAGGGCGAGCCGCCCGAAACGATCGTTGCCTGGCGCGAAGAGGTGGCCGATCTTGTTCGCCACGCGGTCGATGGCGGTGACATCGACGACTGGCTCGAAGTCCATCCCATCAAGGCCTGGGAACGCCTGCGCGAGCGAAGCTGTCGCGCCGCGGAATGCTTCAAGAAGATGGCTGGAAGGCGCAAGGAATTGGACCCGCCCATCGGCGCTCTTGTCATCCGGCCGGACAGGAAAGCCCAGCGGATCGAAGACCTAGCAAAACTCGCGGATGCCGGCCTTATCGCGAACGCGACGGTCATTCTGCCGAACGAAGCCGGCGGTCTTTCCGACGGCCTGCTGGATAGCGATTCCAGGGATGCGACCGACGTGGCGGATATTGTTCCCGACAAGTCCGACTCCGCGAAGCGCGCACGCGTGCGCATCTGGCGCATTGAGGAGCAGGGCTGGCAGGCTCGACTTCTGGGATCCGCAGACGGTCAAGGTGATCTCACGAATATTTACTCCGAACTGGATGTCACGGATTCGCTCGACAAGGTCATTACGAAAATCACCGAACGTCTCGACCTGAAGGAAAAGGAGCGGCTGGTCCTACTGGAAGACGAAGATGAGGTACATGTGCTCGTAGCCTTCGGCGAGAGCCGCAGCACCGAAACCGCCCTCGATACATCAGCGGCGGCACGAAGCGAACAGACGCTTGTCAATCATCTCGACTGGACCGGCAGGGCCGCCGCGGCAATCGTTGCACGACTTGGCCTCGACATCGCGATCAGCGACGCCATCGTCCTGGCCGCGCGCTGGCACGACCGGGGGAAGGACCGCGAATCATGGCAACGTGCCATCGGCAACAGGAACCTGCAACATCCTCTCGCCAAGAGCGGACATGGGCGTTTCGACAACCGCGTCTGCGCGGGATATCGGCATGAGTTCGGGTCGCTGATCGACGCGGCGAACGATTCCCGCATTCGGGAAAATCCCGAACGGGACCTCATCCTGCATCTCATCGCCTGTCATCATGGCCGCGCACGTCCGCATTTCGAGGAACGCGAATTCGACCCCCAGGCTTCGTCTGCGGCATTGAACGCCGATACTGCGGCAGAAGCGATGCGCCGCTATGCCCGCCTCAGCCGCCGATTCGGATACTGGCAGCTCGCCTGGCTAGAAGCGCTGATGAAGTGTGCCGACGTGATCGCAACGGTGCGGGGCGAAAAGGTCGAGGAGTTACGCTGATGCGCCTGCCCGATCCCGACATCGTGTTCGACATCGACCTGCGCAATCCGGGCCAGTTCTTCGCCTGCTGCGGCGCGCTGGAACTGACCGGCCGCCTGTGGCCGGGAAGCGAAGGCTGGTTCGCGGCGAGCGGCCCGCGTGCCACTTTCCAGATCTCGACTGGAAGTGGGCATAACGACCCATTGGCCGAGATCGTCCGTGTACTGTGCGAATCCGAACCGTTGGCCGAGCTCGACCACGATCACGACAGGTACAAGCCGGACCGCCAGCCGCTCATGCTGAGACCGGTCGGCCTCCGCCTCGACTGGTGGCTCGACTCCTATAGCGATGACGCCGAGAAATCCGAACTCAAGATCTGGGCGGGGCAGCAAACGCCCGTCGGCAAGCTGAACGATCTCCGCGCCTGCTGGCGAAATATCAATACTCGTGCCGCGGGCGCGCCGCCGCGCGGCCTCTTCCGCGGCCGCTGGCCGATGACGGGCCGCTTCGGTTTTGACCCGTCCGCTTCATGGGAAGCCCTGGACGTCGGCTTCTCCCCCGACGAACAGGACATGCCCGTGCAAACCTCGCCAGCGACGGAAATCCTGGCGGCCATCGGGCTCCAGCGCTGCCGGCCGGCGCGCAGCCGCGATCGCGGCCGTTGGTTTGCGTACCGGACCTGGCAGACGCCGCTCGAGATCGCCGTTGCCCCCGCCGCCGCTGCCGGCGCGGTGACGCTGGGACCGGCCTTCGAATTTCCGGTGAGAATGCGCAATGCCCAATACGGCAGCTTCGGTTGGGCGAAACCCTTGGAGGAATCCCGATGACGACGTGGGACGAATTGGCGTCGCAAATGCTCGCGGAGAAGGGGCCGGCGGCGCTCACTTGTCGCCAATGGCTTATGCCGGCGGAGGGGCACGACGCAGTGATCTTTCCGCCGACCTTCGCAGCGCCCGAGGGTGGTGGCGGAAAGGCGGACTACAACATCGACCCCATGGGCGAGGGACCGAACGCGCAGCTTGTTGCGATCATCGACACGGTCGGTTCGCAGGCCAATAGAATGGAGCCGCTGTTCAAGAGGGTGAACGGCGCGGATACGGACTATTCGCGGCTGGTGCCGCAGATCATGATCGAGGTAGGGAACAAGGCGGTTAATCTGCTCGATGCGGGGCATCGTGCCGCGGACGCCATCGCGCGCTATTCGTCGCTGGGACCGCAATTGGCCGAGGCGTTCGACAACTATCAGGAATCCGGCGATGCGACGGCGCTCGCCAGGATCGCGCCGACCTCGCTCGTGTTTGGCGTGTGGGATTCGCGCGGCAAAGGGGCGAAGCTGCCGCGGCTCGTTGCGTCGACCATCCGGGCCTATGACGTCGTCAAGCTCAACAGATCGGCGCAATACAATCCGCCCGTCGATTACATTGCGCTGGACCTGCTCGACAACGCCGAGGACAAGAAGGTTCTTGACACAGCATCGGAGCTTGGCTTCCGGCACGCGCCGGCCGCGGGGACGCACGGCGGTGTCATTGTCCGCGGCGAAATCCGGCGCGAGGCTATCCTCAGCCTTGTGGCTCTGCGCTCCCTCGGTCCCGCGGGCGAAAAGGGCGATGCGCTGCGTCGCTACATCCTTTGCCTTGCGCTCCTGGCCATGACCTATGACCGCGAGCACAATCTCCGGCAGGGTTGTCTTCTCGTGGGCGATCCCGAGAATCCAGCGCTATGGGAAGTTGTCATGCACGATGGCACGCGTACGCCCGTTGCGCCCGATCGCGAGGCGCTCGTTGCTTTTGCGCAGGCGGCGGAGAAGGCGTTCGGTAAGGGCAAAGATCAAAAGGTTGCGTTCGACCGGAAGGCGGCGAACGACGCCATAGCCGAAAAGATCGGCGGCAAGGCAGCAAAGGGAACGAAGGGCAAGAAGGGATAGAGGATATGCGCTGGCTGTGCATCGAGGTGCATTTCCTCGCCGGCCGCTATCACGGCAAGGCCGACGACGGCAGAGCGGCCCAGTGGCCGCCGAATCCCCACCGGTTGTTCCAAGCCCTCGTCGCCGCCGGAAATCTCGGCTTTCGCCGCACGGAGTTTTCGGACGCGAAGAAGGGGGCTTTGCGCTGGCTGGAGCGCCGTCCCGCCCCGGAAATCGTCGCGCCGCGCCAATGTGCGGCGTCCGCGCTCAGGCTCTATGTGCCGAACAACGACTTGGACAAGGTCGCGCGCGCCTGGGCGGCCGGCAAGGAACCGGAAAAGCAGCCCAACGAACTCCGCACCGACAAGGATCTGCGTCCCCACAGTCTGGACGGCGATGCGACGGTCCGCTTTCTTTGGCCGATAGATGATTCCGAATGGCCGGCGGCGCAATCGCACGCCGAAATTCTGTGCGGCGAGGCGGCGCACCTGCATGCGCTCGGTCTGGGCATCGATCTCGTAGCCGCGCGGGGCCGCATTCTGGCCGGCGCGGAGAAGGCATCGCTTCCGGGCGAGGCGTGGATTCCCCAAGAAGGTATCGGCTGGCGCATCACGATCGAAGGCTCGCTCGACGAACTGCTGTTGCGCCATGAAGACCAGCGATCGAGGCTCCAACTTGCGCACGGTCGCGGTAGCGAGCGTTGGGTCGCCGCGCCGGCGCCGCCGTCCGTCTACGACGAGGTCCGGTATGTTCGCCGCGCCGCGGGCAGGCGCCGGCCGGTCCACCTCTTTACGCTCGACAACGGGAACGGCGGCTTCCGCTCGTTCGCTCCCGGCCGCGCCATCGAAGTCGCCGCTTGGCTGCGTCATGCAGTGCACGAGCGCGCCAAAACGCTTGGCCTCGACCCTGCGTTTGTCGAACGCTTCGTCTGCGGTCATGGCGAAGACGAGAGCGCCAAGAACGATCGCCTCTCCTATCTTCCGTTACCCACGCTGCCGGCCAAGGGCCGCGACGGCCGCATCCGCCGCGTCATGCTTGCCGAACCCTTCGGAAGCGGAAATCCTGCCGCGCGCGATCTTGTGCGCGCGCTTTCCAGCGCGCCGCTCGTCGACGAGAAAACGGGTGAGATCGTCGCCGAACTGCGCGCGGAGCCTTTCCCCGGCACGGTCACCAACCAATACCTGCGCAAAGCCCATCAGTGGGGCACCGTGACTCCGTTGGCTCTGCCCGGCCGCGACGATTATCGCTCCGCGAAGGCCCACGCGCTTGTGCTCAAGGCACTCGCCCAGGCGGGCTACACGACGCCCGTCTTGGAAATCCATTTGCAGCGCGAGCCGGTGTTTGCCGGCGCCGAGATGGCCGGGGCCTATCGCGTGCCCGCATATCTTAAATCGTTTCCGCGCACGCATGCGGTCATCACCTTCGATCAAGAGGTTTTTGGGCCCGTCGCCATCGGCGGCGGCCGCCACATAGGGCTCGGCATATTCGCGAACCTTGGCGGATGAGGCCGCCATGACTGACAACCAGCTCGAATTCCATCTTCCCGCGCCACCTGTCAGCGGCGACACGCCATTCATTCCGGCGCGGATGGTGAACGAGTTCGTCTATTGCCCACGGCTTGCCTATCTCATGTGGACCCAAGGCGAGTGGGCGGAGACGGGTGACACGGTCGAGGGCAATCGCGTTCACGCGCGGGTCGATCGTCCCAGCGCACCGCTCCCCGCGCCGCAGGCATTGGAAGCTGGCGAAGCGCCAGCGAGCGACAAGATTGTCAGCCGATCGTTGACGCTTTCCTCGACCACGCTCGGTGTCATCGCCAAGCTCGACATTGCCGAGGCGGACGACGGCGTGGTGACGCCCGTCGATTACAAACGGGGCAAGCGTCCGCATATTGCGCAAGGCGTTTACGAACCGGAGCGCATCCAGATCTGCCTCCAGGGATTGCTGCTCGAGGAGCATGGCTACCGCGTCGAGGAAGGAGCCATCTATTATGCCGAGAGTCGGGAGCGCGTGCGCGTCACGCTGGACGACGACCTGCGCACCGCAGCGCGCACTGCCGTTAGCGAACTGCGGTTGACGGTCTCCCAAAGCCGCATCCCGCCGCCGCTCAAAGACAGCCCGAAATGCCCGCGCTGCGCGCTCGTGACGGTCTGTCTTCCGGATGAGATTCGCTCATTGTCGGGCTCGTCGCTTGCCCCGCGGGCCATCGCCGTTCCGCCCGACGAAGCGCTGCCGCTGATCGTGCAGTCCCAGCGTGCCCGGATCGGCAAGGAAGGCGAAACCCTCAAGATCACCGACGAGGAGAAGGGGGAAGCGCAGGTTCGCTTCATCGATATTTCCGATGTAGCGCTGTTCGGCAACGTATCGATCACCACGCCGGCGCTGGCGGCGCTGCTCGACCGCGAGATCCCGGTGACCTTTCACAGTCACAGCGGCTGGTTTCGCGGTGTCGCCCATGGTGTCGGTCACCGCAATGTCGAGATCCGTACGGCGCAATATCGCTTGAGTTTCGATGAGGCCGCGTGCCTGCGCTTCGCCAAGGAACTAGTCGCGGCGAAGATCACGAACCAGCGGACGATCCTGCGCCGGAATTGGCGCGGGACCCCGGAGGAGCGACAGACGGCGCTCGACCGGCTTGGGGCCGCACGCAAATCCTCGAATGGCGCGGCGAGTCTGGCGCAGTTGCTCGGCGTCGAAGGCGACGCGGCCGCCGTTTATTTCCGCGCTTTCGCGGGGCTGTTGAAATCGCCCGAGGACAAGCAAGGCACCGATGAGTTGGCGCCGTTCCGTTTCGAGGCGCGCAATCGTCGTCCGCCGACTGATCCGATCAACGCTATGCTGTCGCTCGCCTATGCGATGCTGACCAGGCATCTGACGATCGCGCTGGCGTCGGTGGGCTTGGATCCTTACCGGGGCTTTTATCACGCACCGCGCTATGGCCGTCCGGCGCTGGCGCTCGACCTCATGGAGCCGTTCCGCGCGATCATCGCCGATTCCGTCGTGCTGTCAGCGGTCAATACCGGCGAGGTCGGACCGAACGATTTCGTTGTGGCGGTCACGGGCACGGCGCTGACGCAGGCTGGGCGCCGCCGCTTTGTAGAGGCGTTCGAGCGTCGGCTCTCCCAGGAGACGACGCATCCAGTCTTTGGCTATCAGGTGAGCATGCGCCGCATGCTGCTGGTTCAGGCGCGGTTGCTGTCCCGGTTTCTTTTGGGAGAGCTGCCGACCTATCCTCATTATTTGCCGCGGTAAGCTCACCCATGGCCGACGAACGTCTCTTCATCGTGACCTACGACATCTCTGACCAGAAGCGCTGGCGGCGCATGTTCAAAGCCATGCATGGGTATGGGGAATGGATTCAGCTTTCCGTTTTCCAATGTCGTCTCTCGCAGCGCCGTCGCGCCGAACTCGAGACGCGATTGCGAGAGCTGGTGAAGAATGGGGAGGACCACGTTCTCCTGATCGATGTCGGACCCGCCGACAAGATCGAACTCGCTATGGAGAGCATCGGCAAAACGTTCTCGAAAATGGAACGCCGAGCTACCGTCATATAGCAAGATCTGGTAGGATCATTCGTGATTCCGACAAAGATGAGCGGCCCTGATTGAATGCTTTTCGTACCCGCCGGGTGCTTTCGAGCGGCGACGTGCTGCGCGGAACCCCGCACCCGCTCGAATCTCGATAGATTGTTGGAATCGCGAGGCTCTTTGACATGGTCGATACGATGTCGTGTAGAAACTGGCAGGCTGCGTCCGTCGTCCGATGGCCACCGGTCGAAAACGTGGCTAGATTGCCTTGGTATCCAAGGGCTTGTAGGGTCGCCGCATCCGAAGCGCGCGCGCCTCGGCCTCATTGAAGCGCCGCCGAACTTGATTACCCCAGCAAGCGGATGCAGCGGGGCATCCGAAGCGCGCGCGCCTCGGCCTCATTGAAGCTCCCTGATTCGCACATAACGCTGGCTAGTACACAAGAGCATCCGAAGCGCGCGCGCCTCGGCCTCATTGAAGCGGAGCTGACTCTCCAGAGCTTTTCGACCATCGGCCGGGGCATCCGAAGCGCGCGCGCCTCGGCCTCATTGAAGCCCGGTCTGGGTTTGGGCGTCGGTGTTGGGATGCTGGGCATCCGAAGCGCGCGCGCCTCGGCCTCATTGAAGCATCGTCCGGGTTTGGGGTAAAAAGCAATTGTAGACATCGGCATCCGAAGCGCGCGCGCCTCGGCCTCATTGAAGCCCAGGAAAGCCGATGCGGCTACCGAGGCGAAGGCCAAGGCATCCGAAGCGCGCGCGCCTCGGCCTCATTGAAGCTTGTACCAAGTATGTAGTACATCCCAATTGTCGTCATGGCATCCGA
>JASHOJ010000266.1 GCA_030041155.1 Candidatus Binataceae bacterium
ATGCTAGATCAGAAGCCGCTTGAGCGAGTGCGCGTGCTCGATTTGACCCGGGTGCTCGCCGGCCCGTTTTGCACCATGAATCTGGCCGACATGGGGGCCGAGGTTATCAAGATTGAGCTGCCGGGGCGGGGCGACGATTCCCGCCAATTCGCTCCAACCCTGCCAAGCGGCGATTCCGGCTATTTCTACAGCGTGAATCGCGGCAAACGCAGCGTCACCGTCGATCTGCGAACGCCCGAAGGCGCGGAGATTTTTCTTGCACTCGCCGCCAAGTGTGATCTCGTGGTCGAGAACTTCGCGCCCGGCACCTTGGAGCGCTTTGGCATCGGCTTCGAGCGCCTGAAAGCCGCAAACCCGCGCATCATCTTGTGCTCGATATCGGGGTTTGGACAGACAGGGCCGATGGCCTCGGCTCCTGCCTACGATATCGTCGCGCAGGCGCTTGGCGGCACGATGAGCATAACCGGCGAGCCAGGCGGCGATCCGATGCGCTGCGGCGTTTCGGTGGGCGATCTGGCGGCGGCGTTGTATGGCACGATAGCGATTCTTGCCGCGCTCCGGGTGCGCGACCGCGACGGTGCAGCGCAGCATCTCGACATCGCGATGCTGGATTGCCAGGTGGCGATGCTCGAAGACGCGCTGGCGCGCTACTCGGTCTCGCATCAGGTGCCACAGCCGCTCGGCACTCGCCATCCGTCGATCACTCCGTTTCAACAATTTCGCGCGTCGGACGGCTTTTTCGTGGCCGGTGCGGGCAATGAATCGATCTGGCAGCGGATGTGCGACGCGATCGAGATGCCGGAGCTGAAGAACGATCCGCGTTTCGCGCTGAATTCAGCACGCACCGCGAATCATGCCGAATTGCAGGAGATCCTGGCGCGCAGATTTATGACCGCGCCGCGCGCCCATTGGCTGGAGGTTCTGAGCGCCGCAAGCGTTCCCTGCGCCCCGATAGCCAATGTGGAAGATGTCACGCAAAGTGAGCATCTCAAGTCGCGCGCGATGATCCTGAACGCGCGCCATCCCGGCTATGACGGGCTGGTGGTGCCGGGCTCTCCGCTCAAGACCGCCGGTTCACGGGCGGTTCCCGATACGCGCGCTCCGCTGCTCGGCGAGGATACCGACGAGGTGCTGGGCAAGATGCTCGGTTACGACAAATCGCGTCTGTCTGAACTCAGGCGCAAGAGTATCATATGAGAGAGCATTATCGAGCGCTCAGGACGATACATTACGTAATGACAGCCGCAAGGAGGATTCGGGTTTGCGCGAAGTCGTAATCGTTGACGGAGTCAGGACGCCAATCGGCCGTGCAGGCCGGGACAAGGGTTATTACAAGGATATCCGCTCTGACGACCTTGCGGTCCATTGCGTCAAGCGGCTCCTGGAAAAGAACCCGAAGCTCGATCCCGCCGAAATCGAGGACGTCGTGTTTGGATGCGCCAATCAATCGGGCGAACAGGGCCTGAACGTGGCGCGGATGATCGGACTGCTTTCTGGACTGCCGGTAAGCGTGGCCGGAACCACCGTCGATCGCCAGTGCGGATCGAGCCTTCAGGCGGTCAATTTCGCGGCGCAGGAAATCATGGTTGGCGCGGGCGAGGTGGCGATTGCGGGCGGCGTGGAGCACATGACGCACATTCCGATGGGATCGGGAATCTCGCCGAATCCGAAACTGGCCGAGATGTTTCCGCGCGACATGTTCTTCATGGGACTCACCGCGGAGCGGCTTGCGGAAATGTATAAAATCAGCCGCCTTGATGCCGACAAGTTTGCGCTTCGCTCCAACCAGCGCGCGATCGCCGCGCGCGAGCGCTTCAAGCAGGAAATTGTTCCGGTGAAGCTTCCCGACGGCATCACGGTGGATGTGGACCAGGGTCCGCGTGCGGAAACCAGCCTCGAAAAGCTCGCGACATTGCAGCCCTCGTTCAAGCCGGGCGGCCAGGTCACCGCGGGAAACTCGTCGCAGATAAGCGACGGCGCCGCCGCCGTGCTGCTGATGAGCGCGGATCGCGCGAAGTCGCTCGCGTTAAAGCCGTTCGCAAAAATCCGTTCAACCGCGGTCGCTGGTGTGCCGCCGGAGATCATGGGATGGGGTCCGGTGCCCTCGACTCACAAGGCACTCGCACGCGCCGGGCTCAAAATCGGCGACATCGACTTGATCGAAATCAACGAAGCGTTTGCCGCTCAGGTGCTGGCCTGCAACACCGATCTTAAAATCGACGAGGCGAAGCTCAACGTGAACGGCGGCGCGGTCGCACTCGGGCATCCGCTCGGATGCTCCGGCGCGCGCCTGATCGTGACCTTGGTGCACGAGATGCGGCGGCGCGGCGCGGCGCTTGGGCTTGCGACCATGTGCATCGGAATCGGGCAGGGGATCGCGACCGTGGTCGAGCAGGTATGAAACGTGCGATCATCGGGAAAGCCGCTTTTTTCGCGGCAATAGTTTCGATTGCCGCGGCGATTATCTTCGCGCCGAGCGCTCGGGCGATTCTGCCTGACGCAAGCATCATGCGCGGGGCAACGCCGATATCGGCCGACAGCGGTGACGCACTGCTTAACTTCAAATTGCGGAACTTGGATGGAAACCTGGTCAGCCTGAGCCAGTTCCGCGGTCATCCGGTTATCGTGGATTTCTGGGCGACGTGGTGCGGCCCGTGTCGCCGCCAGATACCCGAGCTGGAACGCATCTATGCGCGTTACCATCGTTCGCGCGGGCTGGTTGTGCTCGGCGTCGCGTGCGACTCGGTGCAGGGCAACGGAGTCAGCGCCATTGCTCCATTCGTCGAGCAGTTAAACATCAACTATCCGATATTGATCGCCGACGAGCAGGTAGTCGATCAAATGGAAATCGACGCAATTCCAACCACGCTCTTCATCGGACCAGATGGGCATCTGGTGGCCCGAATGCTCGGTGCGGGCCGCGCGGGAGAACTGACCGAAAGCGCTAGAGCGCTAATCGAGGGGGCGAAGCGGCACAAAGCTCCGGCCAAACCCACCAAACCCGACGCCAACGTGGTAGATCTTTAGTGCGGTCATCAGCCCTGTAGATTTTGGCTTAGGCGGAGGCCTATCTGTCCAGTGCTGCCCAGACCGCTGGCTCTCAATCCTTGATGTGGATTTCTTTCGTACCTGACGCCACCTTCTTGAGGTCGTCGTCACTGAGGTCGGCAAGCCTTTTGCGCGTCTCAGCGTGAATCGCTTTGCCAAGATCACGTTCCCCAGGATTCAATGGATGCGCAAGTTCAGTGACCCGTTGCCACATTATCTGGATCTTGTCGTCCACGAGATCCTGGCTGCACTCACCTATCTTGAGCTTTCTCGACGCGATTATCTGGTCGGCGGTTGATTTCACGACCTCCTTCTCCAATCGGTCGAAAGTCGCGGCCACTCCGTCCGCAAGATTGTCCCCTAGAATTGGTCTCCAACCATTGCGCATCATCTCCCCAATGCTTGGCATACCATGACTCCTGCCGTCTCAGACTGAATGAACGCGGGGAACCTATCCAAACAACACCAATAGGATTCTGTCGGGCTGATGTCAAATCGGTGCCGAAGAATTTCAAATAAATTCTCACGCGAACGCCAACATACCGCTCCTCGGAATTGTATGTCGCTATAGACTGGATTTGAAATTCATCTGCCGGATAAGATAGGCAACGAACGGCGGCCACAAAGCACGGATACGCAATAGATGGATGCGAAGGAAGTTCAGGAGTTGATTGCCGGCGGAATTCCCGGCGCGCAAGTCGAAGTTCGCGATACCACCGGCGGAGGCGACCATTTTGAGACGCTGGTGGTAAGCGAGGTGTTTGAGGGCAAGGCGCTGGTGCAGCGCCATCAGGTGGTCTACGCGGCGCTGGGCGACGCGATGCGGGTGCGGGTGCATGCGCTCGCGCTTAAAACCTTGACCCCGTCTGAGTCTCGCAATCGGAGGTAACAGGACCAATGTCGAACATTGTCGAGCAAATAGAATCCGCGATTCGCGACAACAAGATCATGATCTTTATGAAGGGTAATCGGAGTTTTCCGCAGTGCGGATTCTCG
>JASHOJ010000267.1 GCA_030041155.1 Candidatus Binataceae bacterium
CGGGCGCACCGGCGATGATCTGCGCGACACGACCGGGATGGTGCGGGTCGCGGCGCTTGACCGCCCGCAGGTGAGCGTCGGCGACGAGATCCGGCTAACCGGCCGGATCCGATTTCCACGCAACGACGGCGACCCGGGAGAATTCGACTATGAAGCGTTTATGGCGCGCAGCGGAATCGATGCGAGGCTGACCGCGCCGGAACGATCGTTTGGAACTCCCGCGTTCGAGGTTGTCGGACGGCGCCGGATGCCGGTTGCGCAGGCGATAGAGCGGGTGCGGCGCGATATCGGCAATTTTATCGACGCGAATCTTTCCGGCGCGCCGCGGGCCGAGATGCGCGCGCTGATTATTGGCGACCGCGGCGAGATCACCGACACCCTGCGCGATCGGTTCGCGCGCACCGGCATGGCTCATCTGCTGGTGATTTCGGGACTTCATCTCAGCTTCGTCGCGGCGGCGGTGTTCGCGGCGGTGCGGCTCATGATGATGCTTGCGCCGGGACTCGCGAGCCGCGGATGGGCGAATAAGATCGCGGCACTGGCGGCGATCATAGCGGTGAGCGCCTACGCGGCGATCGCCGGCGGCCATATATCGACCACGCGCGCGCTGGTGATGGTGGTTGCGTACATGGTCGCGATCGTGCTCGACCGCGCGCGTGAGGCGCTGGCGAGCCTTGCGCTGGCGGCGATCGTGATTTGCGCCGCGATGCCGGGATCCACTGGTGATATCAGTTTCCAGCTTTCGTTTGCGGCAGTAGTCGTGATCATTCTTGGGATGTCGCGGTTCGCGGCTTGGATTAAATGGCGTCAGCTAAAGGGAAGGCTTGCCCGCGAAGCTCCCGCCCACGGATGGACCGCCGCCGAAGCGGTGCTCGGTTATTTCGCGGTCTCGTTCTGGGCGATGGTCGGGACCGGTCCGCTGACCGCGTTTCATTTTAATCAGTTTGCGATGGTGGGAATTGCCGCGAACGCGGTGGTGGTGCCGATCATGGGATTCTTCGCCACGCTGTGCGGCCTGTTGGCGGCGCTCTTAAGCTTCATCTGGATGCCGCCCGCGCGGATGCTGCTGACAATCGGCGGCGGCGCGCTCGAGGTCTCGAATCGGCTCGCGGGATGGTTCGTCACCTGGCCGGCGGCGTGGATGCGGGTGTTCACGCCGACGCTGGTCGAACTCGCGCTCGTATACGCGCTAATCGCGCTGTGGCTTATGGCTCCGCTGAAGCCCGATCCAAGGATCGCGAGGCGGACGAGCGGCGAGGACGACAAGGCGCCGCGTGCGGCTTTCGGATGGCGTCGCGTGGCAGCGATGCTGGTTGCGGCGGCGATCGTGGCGGACGCGGGATGGTGGATTCGCGACCGATTCTTTCGCTCCGACCTGCGGGTGACATTTTTGTCAGTGGGGCAGGGCGACGCGGCAGTGGTGCGCTTTCCCGGCAGCCAAGTGATGCTGATCGATGCGGGCGGCGCATACCCCGGTTACGATTATGGCGAGCGGGTGATCGCGCCGTACTTATGGTCGCGCAAAATCATGCGCGTGGACTATCTGGTGCTGAGTCATCCTGACCTTGATCATTTCGGCGGGTTTGCCTTCGTGGCGGATAACTTTGCGCCGCGCGAGTTCTGGTCGACCTCCGCAATCAGTCCCGACGCAAGCTACGCAAATCTGCGAGCTGCGCTTGCGCGCGACCGGGTCAGGACCGTCACGATCGGCGGATCGCCGCCGCCGATCGAAATGGCGGGCGTCGAGATAAAAGCGATCAATCCGGAGCCGCCAGAGTCCGAAAGCCACAACAACGCGTCGCTGATATTGCGGCTTCGATTTGGCGGCGCGTCATTTCTGTTCACCGGCGATATCGAGAAGCCTGCCGAGGAGCGCCTGGTCGAAAATCACGTAGATATCCGCGCGACCGTGCTGAAGGTGCCGCATCATGGCAGCGCAACCTCTTCGAGCGCACGGTTTATCACGGCGGTGAGTCCCGCGGTCGCGGTGATATCCGATGGGTATCACAATCGATTTCATTTCCCGGCAATGTCCGTGGTCGATCGATATCGGGAAAGCGGCGCGCGCCTTCTCCGGACCGATATCGACGGCGCGGTGATGGTCACCACGTCACGCGGCCGGATTTGGGTGCATAGCTACAGGAGCGGCAAGCAGTTCGAGTTTGCAGCAGTGGGGCGAGGAGGCCCGGTCGGGATTCCTCGCGCGCCAGGCAACTCAGACGCGCGGGAATGACAAACAATCGGCCGACGGCGTGCTGTCGGATGCTCCGGCATCGGAGTAAACTATTAGCTGTATTCATGTTGCGAGGGCGCAGGGTTGACGGAATTCAATAGCTGTGGAAGACTCGCGCGCGTAAGACTAACAACGATCCGCATCGATATCGGCGCGGATTTGTATCAGGATTTTCACCGTCGTTTACTTCTTAAGACTGGTGGTATCGCTCGGAGGGATTTTTAATGGCTGAACAAGCCCAGGCAACTGACTCGGGACCGCGTCCGCTCGTCCCATTTCTCAAACTTGGCGCGAGCCCGCATCTCGAAGGGCAGAAATGCACCTGCGGCGCGATTTTCCTGGATCCAAAGCGGATTGCGTGCTCGAAGTGCGGCACCGCGGGATCGCTCAAGCCGGTGCAGCTCTCTAATAAGGGAAAGGTTTACGTCTTTTCGGTAGTGCATCAGTCGTTTCCCGGCATAAAGACTCCTTATATGACCGCGATCGTCGACTTGCCCGAGGGAGTCAGCGTGCGTTCGACGCTGGTCGACCTGGATCCGCTCGAAGCGCAGAAGAATCCGGGTAAAGTGTTCGATTTGCCGGTCGAGCTGGTAACTTCGGTGGTCGCCAAGGATCGCGAAGGACACGAAGTCGTCGGATTTCAATACAAACCAAGCAGGTAATGGCGCGGCGGTCGTCTGTGCGCCAATGATAATCGACGGACCCGCGACCGGGCCGCCAGGAGGTTAAAATGCGAAACGTTTATGTTCTCGGCACCGGGATGGTCAAGTTCGGGCGCTATCCGGAAAAGACCGTGCCGGAGCTTGGCGGTGAAGCGGCACTAATCGCACTTAAGGACGCCGGCATCGCGATCAAGGATGTCGAGATGTTCGCGTCAGGCAATCTCTACCAGTCCAACGCGATGGTTGGGCAGAGGATTCTTCAGCAGATCGGCCAGACCGGCATTCCGGTTATCAATGTCGCGAATGCCTGTGCGACCGGATCGACCGCATTTCGCGAGGCTTTCATGGCGGTCGCGTCGGGCATGTATGACGTGACGATGGCGGTGGGAGTCGAGCAGATGGGCAAGCAGGGACTGCTCGGCGGCGCTGGCGGCGGCGATCCCGCATACGCCACCGAAGGCAAGCTCGGATCGGGCCTTATGCCGGCGGTATTCGGGCAGGCCGGAATCGAGCACATGCGCAAGTACGGCACCAAGCTCGAGCATTTCGCGAAAATCTCGGTTAAGTCGCACAAGCATGCGACCAAGAATCCGTTCTCGCAGTATCGCAACGAAGTCAGCCTGGAAGACGTGATGAACGCCAGGATGGTGGCGTATCCGAATACGCTTTATATGTGCTGTCCGACCGGCGACGGCGCGGCGGCGGCGATCCTGTGCTCGGAAGAGAAGCTGAAGCAGTTCGCGGGCGGCCGCAAGCGGCCCAAGGTCGCGGCCTCCGTCCTGACCTCGGATCCATACACCGATCGAGACCTGACGCTGCCTGATGTCAGCACGCTGACCCGGCGCGCCTCCAAGAAGGCATATGAAATCGCCGGAGTCGGGGCGAAAGACATGGCGCTGACCGAGTTGCATGACTGCTTCGCAACCGCGGAACTGGTGCATTACGAAAACCTGGGCCTCTGCGGGGACGGCGGGGCGGGTGAATTCATCGACAAGAAGGGCGGGATGCATCCGAGCCTTGGCGGCTTCTCGCCGGTCAATGTGTCAGGCGGTCTGCTCTCCAAGGGACATCCGCTTGGTGCGACTGGAGTGGCGAATATTTGCGAGGTCGTATGGCATCTGACCCAGGACGATCGCGCGAAGGATCGCCAGGTTCCCAATGCCAAAGCGGGTCAGGCGCACGTGATCGGGCTGGGTTCCGCCTGCACGATCCATGTCCTGACTATCTAGATGAATTCGGAGCCATAAACGGCACCATCAGGGCCGCCCGAAAAGGCGGCCCTTTTTGTTCACGCCGAATCGATTTAGATTCAAGTTTAAGTATTGAAACGCGAAATGACCACCCAACACGAGGAACTGACGACTGCGGAGAAATTGGGCTATCCAAAAGATGCCCGACTTCTGATTATCAACGCCGACGATTTCGGAATGTGCCACGATGAGAACGAGGCCACCGTTATCGGCCTTACCGACGGTCTGTTTTCATCTTCCACCATCCTTACGACCTGTCCCTGGTTTGAGGAGGCGGCGGATTTTGCGCGCGCCAATCCGGCCGCCGATCTTGGAGTTCATCTGACTCTGACCAGCGAATGGGCGAATTACAAATGGGGGCCGGTGCTCGGCACGCGCGCGGTCCCGTCGCTTACCGACTCCCGCGGATATCTATGGGCCGATGTTCCGCAGGTGTACGCGAGCGATCGGCTGGACGAGGCGGAGGAGGAATTGCGCGCGCAGATCGATAAGGCGATAGCCGCGGGAATTGATGTGACGCATATCGATTCGCACATGGGCCCGCTGCATCTGCGCGCCGATTATCACGAGATCTATGCGCGGCTGGCGCGCGACTACCGGCTGCCGATTAGGATGACACCGCGCAGTTTCATGCGCAGGATGGGTCTCGGTGAGATACTTGAGCGGCTCGACAGCGACAGGATCCTGTATCCGGACAATTTCCGGGCGCATCCCGCCCGCGAAGTTGAGAAGACGGAGGAGTTCTGGATCACCATTTTTCGCCAGCTTCGCACCGGCGTTTCCGAGATCTATGCGCATCCGGCGCTGGCGCGGTCGGAGCTTCTGGGATGCGCTCATGACGCGGCGCAGCGCGACGCCGATTTTCGCTTCTTCACCTCGGAGCGCGCGCGGCGGGTGATTGCCGATGAGGGAATCGAGATCATCGGCTATCGCAAGCTGCGCGACGCGATGCGAGCGCTCGGCGCCTGAGCGCCGCGACATCGATTTGGGCGGTATATCAGTTTGGAATTCACCCGGCTAAGAGGCTTTCGCGATGTGATCGGCGCGGAGGCGCTCGGCATGAGCAATGCCGAGGCCGCCGCGCGCGAAATCGCGCTTCGGCATAATTTCACCGAAATTCGAATTCCAGCGCTAGAGCGAGTCGAGCTGTTTGCCCGATCGACCGGCGAAACCTCCGACGTGGTCGAGAAGCAGATGTATTCGTTCCTTGATCGCGACGAGGCTGAAACGGCGGTCGCACTGCGTCCCGAAGGCACGCCCGGCGTGGTTCGGGCCTATATCGAGGCGGGTCTGGATCGCAGCGCTCCGGAGCAGCGGCTCTTTTATTCCGGGCCGGTGTTCAGGCGCGAGCGCCCGCAGCGCGGGCGTTATCGGCAGTTCTATCAGTTCGGGGTTGAGGTCTTTGGCCGCGCCGATCCGGCTTGCGACGCCGAAATTCTCGTCATGGGCGACGAAGTTTGCAAAATGCTAGGGCTCGCCGCTGCGTGCACAATCAATTCGATCGGGGACGCGGTATGCCGTCCGGCTTTTCGGGCGGCGCTGGTGGAATGGGGCCGCGCAAATTTCGATCGGCTGTGCGAGGATTGTCACAACCGAATCGATCGCAATCCGCTGCGCCTGCTTGACTGCAAAATCGACGCGAAACTGGCCGAGTCCGCGCCCTCGAGCCTCGACTATCTGTGCGATGATTGCCGGTCGCATTTTGAAACCGTGCGCCGGCTTGCGACCGCGGCGGGAGTGGAAACGACAATCAATCCGCGGCTGGTGCGCGGACTCGATTATTACACCCGCACCGCTTTCGAGTTCATCGCCGAGGGTCTAGGCGCCCAGAGCACGGTTATCGGCGGGGGACGCTACGACGGGCTGGTCGAGGCAATGGGCGGCGCGGCGGTTGCCGGAATCGGGTTCGGGATCGGGATCGATAGAATGGCGCTCGCACTGGAGGCGGCAAAACAGTTGCGCCCCACCATGCCGGACGCGGTGATGATAATGCTCGGCGACAAGGCGCTTGCGCATGGAGCGGCGCTTGCGCGAACTCTGCACCGCGAGCGACTTCGAATCGAGACGCTGTCTCCCGAACGAAAGCTCAAAGCGCTGCTCGCGCGTGCGGACAAGCTGGGAGCGCGGTTTGCGGTGATTATCGGCGAGGACGAGCTGGCGCGCGGAGTCGTGCAGCTGCGCGATTTGACCCTCGGCAAGCAGCGCGAAGTTGCCGAGTCGGAACTGGCGGCGGCGCTCGCCAAGTCCGACTGACTGTTTCTTGACCCCCGCCTGGCGGGTATTCTTCCGAAGCGGCTGGATGAAAAGCATCCGATGGCAAGATCGATAACATATTCGCCGCTGCCGCCGTGGCCGCGGACTGACTATTGCGGCACTCTGCGCGCGGAGGACGCCGGGCGCGAAGTCGCGGTTCACGGATGGGTACAGACTCGGCGCGATCACGGCGGGCTGATTTTTATCGATCTGCGCGATCGCGAAGGTATCGTTCAACTGGTGTTCAATCCCGAGCGCGATCCCGGTTCGCATGAGGCCGCGGCGGATGCGCGCAGCGAGTTTTTCGTCGCGGCGCGGGGCAAGGTGGTTCGTCGTGCGGAGGGAACTTTGAATGCGGAATTGCCCACCGGAGAAATCGAAATCGCGGTCAGCGAGTTCGAGATCGTCGGCGGTTCGGCGCCGCCGCCGTTTCCGATAAGCGACGCGGATGCGGTGGCCGAGGAAACCCGGCTTAAGTTTCGCTATCTCGATCTGCGGCGACCCTCAATGCAGCGAAATCTGCGCATGCGGCATCAGGCGTTGCAGGCTATCCGCGGGTTTCTGGACGGCGAGGGATTTATCGACGTGGAGACGCCGATCCTGTTCAAGTCGACGCCGGAGGGATCGCGCGATTACCTGGTGCCGAGCCGGGTGAATCCCGGAAAATTCTATGCGCTGCCGCAATCGCCGCAGATTCTCAAGCAGATTCTGATGATCGCCGGATTCGACCGCTACTATCAGATTGCGCGATGCTTTCGGGACGAGGATTTGCGCGCGAATCGCCAGCCCGAATTCAGCCAGATCGATCTCGAAATGACTTGTCCGCGGCCGGAAGACGTGCAGTCGGTCGCGGAGGGCATGATCGCGGCCGCATACCAGCGCGCGCTCGGGGTCGATATCGCGCCGCCATTTC
>JASHOJ010000268.1 GCA_030041155.1 Candidatus Binataceae bacterium
GTTTCGATCACCTGCCTGTCAGTGAGGTAGCGATAAACATCCTCATATGGCTTATCGACGGTGATCGCATATGTTCGCTGGAATCGCTTACGCAGCTTTTCCGGAGGCTCGGCGGTATTGCGCCCTATCATCGCCGATACGGCGCAATGTCCTCTGACGCCGCGATCCCACAAAGGAATCGAGAGCAGGGCGGACGCGATACCGAGCGCGTCGCGCCTGAACACGCCGAACCCAAGCATCGACGCGGCGAAAGCGAGCGAGAGCGCACGTTCACTCGAGCTGATGTTTCTTTCGCTGTTTGTGAACGACTCAGCAAGGCTTGATACGGTGTCTTTTCTCGGATTCTTCATTATCCGGCTCCGAGCAATTTGTGTCGCGGTGACTCTAAGTCTTGCTCAATCCTGGCGGACAAACGGTCTCGCGAGAATGCGAAACCAAAAATTATTTCTCTTGACTAAATGGCAAACCGGATCCGGCTTCCTTGCCACGCGACCACGCGTGCATCTTCGCAAGCGCGGAGCGGATATTCTGCGCATGCTTATCAAGCTCCCAGCGCCAATCATCGGGAAAGGCGGGTCACATATTGAACCGAATACGAATTTAGCAAACATCGTGCCTCTGGCCGGATTGCGAGTAGTAATTCCACCTGAAGGCGAACCCAAACCTGGCGGCGTGCACGGGATGTGCGGGCTATCCGCAGGACAGCTCGCGATTGCAAGGCTCAGGCGCGACGGCGGAAGCGCGCCGCGGCAGGGCTAATCGCCCGGCGCCGCGGAGCCTTCCGCCGCGCGGCGCAAAACCCAAACCGACGAGGGACCACTATTCTCGACGCATCTCGAATTCTTCTTCCACCACCTCGCCTTCTTCCATTTCGGTTTCTTTGGATATCTCGCTTGCCACTTCGGTAAGGGCAAGCTGCATTTTTTTGAGATGATCCACTTCCTGCTTGCCGACCTCGCGCACCGCGCGCTTCACGGCGCGCTTGAGATCGTTGTCGGGAATCTTGTCCATCACCGACGAGAGCATCTCCCAGTCCCACTCATCTTTCGTCTCGGCCAAAACCAGATTTTCCAGGTTGTTGATGTCGTGAAGATGTTCGGGAACCGTGGTGCTGATAAGTCCCTCGGCCTTGTGCTTGGCGGCTTCCGCGCCGGGCGAGGGCATGCCCTGCTCGATCGACGCCGCCTCCATCATCTCTTCGCAGAGCTCCACGTGCCGCTGCGTCTGCCTGAGGAATTTCTCAAGGGTGGAACGATGTTTTTCGTGCTGAAGTTCGTCGAGCGCCTTCTCGTACAGTTGCGTGCCGCCTTCTTCGACGGCATGCATCTCGATAAGAAACTGCTCGAGCCATTCCATGTCGATCTGCTCGGAACCTCTACGGCTGCTTCTTCTCCCGTCCGATCTTGAGGAAGCGGAGCTGCGCGAGTGCGACCGCGAGCCGCTAGTTCCGTCGTGACTGCCTTTCCTACTGTTTTTCATAATTGCTTTGCCACCGTTGTTCGACTTGGCGTTGATCGATCAGAACGCCGCAATCAATGTGCCAGTTGAAGAGCGAAGATCGATGCCGATTCGGCCAAGCAAAAGAGCAGGTTGAAGCAGCGCGACTATCGTGGCACCGCGGATGCGTCTGAAAAACTTACCCGCAATTAGTATCGCGCTTAATGTGCCAATAGGTTCACGATGAGACGCGCCGCTTTGGAGTTGATAGTCGCTGAGGCACATTAATTGCCTTGCCAGCGGTCGTGCCGAGTCTTCCAGGTATTTTAGGTGTTTTCGTAGCTATGCTATTTGCGTTTGATTGCTTCCAGCTCGTCGATCGTGTTCGGCCAATCGTCATGTAAGAGACGCGAGAATGCTCTATCGGCGAGCAGCCGGCCGCCGGTCTGGCATCGCGCGCAATAGTTAGTCTCATTGCTCGCGTATCGAATCCGCTGTATCGCCGCGCCGCATCGAGGACATGGCTCCCGGTAGCGCCCATGCACCGCCATTCCGGCGCGGAACGCCGTCACCTTTTCCGGAAAATCTGCGCCCGCTTCAAGGCGCAACCTCTCGATCCAGTCAGTGAGAGTCGACCGAGTCGCATCGTATAGTTGCCGCATTTCCTCTTCACTGAGTTTCTGCGTCATCGCGATCGGCGAAAGGCGCGCGGCAAATAGAATCTCATCGGAATAGGAGTTTCCAATCCCGCTGAACACGTGAGGATCGGTCAATGATCGCTTGAGGGTATGATTCGACGAGCGCAGCGCCTGCGCGAATGCTTTGAGATCAATGTCGAGCGGCTCCAGGCCGCCAGCGTCAAGTCCGGCAAGCCCACTTTCGCCGCGCGCAACGTGGAGCGCGGCGCGCCTTTGCGTTCCCGCTTCGGTGAGAGAGAGCCAGCCGCTCTCGAAGTGAATCGCGGCGAGCACGTTGCGCGATCCGAGCTTGGGCATCGCGGCGCTCCAATGCAGACGCCCCGCGATCATGAGGTGGAAGACGAGCCACAGGTCGCCTTCAAATCCGATTGCGATGCGTTTGCCGACACGCCGCACGGCGGTGACACGCCTGCCGTCGAGCGCGGAGAGCGGAGGATCGGTAGACCGCAGCAGAAATGGCGACTTGACTATCATGCGGACCAGCGAATGTTCTTTGAGACGCTCTCGCAGCGCTTCAACATAGACGGTCACGTCGGGTAATTCGGGCATGGTGCTGCGGATAGTAGCGTCGAGAAACGTAATAGCGCGGCCTGATGATGACAAGCGCGCTGGTTTCCCGATACGCTGCGGGCGCAACACGGCGGGAGACTACGAAGCGTCGGACACAAGACAACGGGCTAGAGATGCCAAATCCAAATCTGAAATCGCATGGCCGTTTACCGCGAAAGCCGCGCGCCCGCGATCTTAAAATACCGTTTGAGGGAACGCCGGGGCCCCTGAACACAATTACTGATGTCGCCGGAGTGGAGGTAGGACACGCGACAATAATTCGAGGCGCCGGAAAGCTGGTCGTCGGACGCGGGCCGGTCAGAACCGGTGTCACGGCGATATTGCCGCGTGGACGCCAGCTTGGCGCCCCGGTTTTTGGCGGATACTTCGCGCTTAATGGCAACGGCGAGATGACGGGGATGGCGTGGCTCGAGGAATCCGGCTTTCTCTCCTCGCCGGTGATGATCACGAACACGCACTCAGTCGGCGTGGTTCGTGACGCGGTCATCGAATGGCAGTTGCGCGAAGGAAAAATGAGCCAACCATGGTCGCTGCCGGTGGTCGCTGAAACCTGGGACGGTTATCTGAATGACATCAATGGTTTCCATGTGAAACGCGCGCATGCTTTCGCCGCGCTTGACGGAGCACGCTCAGGCGTTGTCGCCGAAGGATGCGTTGGCGGCGGCACCGGCATGATCGGTTATGGATGGAAAGGCGGAATCGGCACCGCCTCGCGCCGCCTCGAGGCGAAAGACGGCGGCTATACGATGGGTGTGCTGGTTCAGCTCAATTGCGGCCTTGCAAAAGAACTCACGATCGCCGGGGTGCACGTGGGGCAGATACTTTCGCCGAGCGGAACTCGCTCAGGCGCGGAGCGCGGCTCGATCATAATTGTCGCGGCAACCGACGCTCCCCTGCTGCCTCATCAGCTCAAGCGAATAGCGCGGCGATTGACGATCGGGCTGGCACGCACGGGAAGCGTATCGGGCAACGGCTCCGGCGACTTGTTCCTTGCCTTTTCCACGGCTAATCCGCCGCTTGCTCCCGTTCGCGGCAAATCGGGCGTAAGCAGAGTACCGATGCTCTCCAACCGGCGAATGGATCCGCTGTTTACCGCGGCGGTGCAGGCGACCGAAGAAGCAATCATCAACGCGATGGTTGCGGCGGAGACGATGAGCGGAATCGACGGACATTCGATTTTGGCGTTGCCGCACGGAAATCTTCGCTCGATCTTCGCCCGCGAGGCGCGAGAGTGAAAAAAAAAGCAGCCGTACAGGCTGCTTTTCATATCAGAAAGAAGACATTACCTTTCAGTGTTTGGTTTCGATACGCCGCCCGTACGTCACTTCACCCTTGTCGACTCGCAGACTGAAGCCGCAATCAGGATTGGTGCACACCCAAGCCTT
>JASHOJ010000269.1 GCA_030041155.1 Candidatus Binataceae bacterium
GCGAAAGCAACGGCACCATAGCGCAATGCCACGCCTAGTACAATTTATTGTAACTTTGATTGCTTGTCTCAAAGCGTGCGAGTCAAGGTTGATCTCAGGAATTGCGTGAAGTACGGATTCCAAAAATTGCAGTAAAGTCAGCGGACTGAGATGTTCGAGAGGGTCTTCCGTTCCCGGCTTGAACCTCAGAGCCGGTCGCGCAATGCTGTCGCTTGTCTCCGATGGGAACCAATCTGTCTCGTGAAAAATTATTGTTCTACGCCGCCGCGGGCGCGCTGGGCGGCTTCGCGGCGTGGGGAATAGCGGAACCGTTCCTTGGAATCAGGAACATATGGATTCGCGACGTGATCCTGGGCGCGCTGATCGGTCTCTTTATCGCGGCATTTCTCGCCTCGATTGAGGCGATGAGCGTCGGACAATGGCGTCAAGCCGGCCGCGGAATATGGTCGGGCGGCATTATCGGCCTGTGCGGCGGCGCAATCGGCCTTGTGGTCGCCGAGATCGCCTTCGATTTCCTCGGCGGATTGTCCGGCCGAATCCTCGGATGGGCGGTGCTCGGCGTCGCCGTCGGATTTGGCGTCGGATGGGCCACGCGCTCGAATGCGCGCCGGCGCAACGCGGCTTTAGGCGGAATCGTCGGCGGCGCGCTCGGCGGATTCTTCTATCAAAGCCTGACCGCCACTTTTCCCCAGGCATTTGGCCGCGCAATCGCGATTATCGTGCTCGGAGCGCTTATCGGCTTCTTCATCGGCCTGGTTGGCGAGCTGCTCAAGCGCGGATGGCTGATGGTGGTGCGCAGCCAGAGCCGCAACGCACGCGAGGGGCGCGAGTATCCCCTCTCCAAGCCGGTAACGGTCATCGGCCGCGCCGAGGAATGCGACATCGGACTGTTCGGCGACAAATCGGTGCTGGGCCATCACGCGATAATCAGGCAGGAGGGGCGGGTGTTCTATATCAGCCCCACCGGTGGCGGACAGGTTCGCGTCAATCATCAACCGATAGGAGGACGCCAGCCTCTGCGCAGCGGCGATCGGGTCGAAGTCGGCGGCACGTTGTTCCTGTTCCGTGAGCGCGCACAGGCGGCGCAGCGCTAGGCCCGAACATGCGCCGGGCCGCCGCTTTTTTTCTTCCGCTGATTGTCGTACCGATGCTCGCGATTGCGGGATGCGCGACGCTTGGAATTGAGCCGGGCCCTCCTCTGGCGCTCACCCAGGTCGAGCATCTGGAATATTTTCCCTACCAGGTGAAGGGCTATCAGCGGAGTTATCCGCCGCGCTCGATAACCGTGCTCGTGCCGCTCGATCAGCGCGAGTTCGTCGATGCCGACACGCCAGACCATGCGCCCGAGGATGGAAAACCAGCTATCGGCGTGGTGCTGGGTCGAAGTGGTGGCGTCCTGCAGCGCCTCTACAACGATCCCCTGCCCGAGCTGACGCAGAGGGCGATCGGGCAGTCGGCTCAGGAAGCCGGGATGGTGCCGTTTCTTGGCCGTGGCTCAACCTACGACGGGAAACCGATCAACACGGATTACGTCCTAGCCAGCAAGATAACCCGCGGATGGGTAGTGAAACGCCGCGGCGCCAATGGACGAAACGGTCCGCTGTGGTCGACGTCTGCTGACTTCGCGCTTACAATTGTCGTGTACAAGCCCCCATTCACCGTCCCATTCTGGCAGGGAACCACCAGTTCAACCTTTAACGATCCTCCAGTCGGAAGCTTCGGACTCGGTCCCGAAGATGAAGCCGGCATCTATGACAGTCCAGGCGAGGTGCTCTCAGTCGCGCTCACACGCGCGGTGGCGGGCATCTTCCAGCACGACGATTTCCGCACCCTGGTCCGTCAGGACCAGATCAACCCCCGCTAGCGTTCCATCTGGTGCGATTTCCGTCCGCTTTCTCGGCTGAAAATCCTCTTATTTGCTGCCTGATCGGACATTTATTTTGCGCGCTTCAAGTTTTGCGGGCGACCCAGACCTGCTCGCTGCCATATGCCGGCGGCGATCCATCGAAGTCCGAGTACTCCGCGACCGGCTCAAAGCCAGTAAGCTCGAACAGATAGCGCATCTCCTGGCGCGTGCCCCATCTAAGACTCCATGAGGTCTCGGTTGTGCTGACGATCCGGCCTTCCGCGTCCAGTTCTTCGATCCGCCATCCTTCGGTGAACATCTGGCGAATCGGATCGTTCACCCGAGAAGTCACGTGCCGCGCAATTACATGTCCTGTGGCTGGATCTTTCATTTGTCGATCGGGATTCGGCGACTTTGCACCGGGGATGCAGTAGTCGAGGCGCGGGTCGAAAACGTCGATCACCAGGTGGCCGCCGGGAACCAGGCACCGATTGATGCACTCAAGCGATCGGCGTTGCTGATCGGGTAGAATCAGATGCTGGAACGCACGGAATGGTATGAGCGCCAGACGAAAACGCTCAGTCATTTCGAACGAGGTCATGTCCATGCGATGAAGGCGTACCCGCCCCTGAGTAGCGGAATCCTCCGCGTTTGCTTTCGATCGCGCCACGGCCAGCATCCTGTCTGAAATGTCGACTCCGACGATCTCAAAGCCAGCCCTCGCGATCGGCCACAGAACTCGCCCGGTCCCGGTCGCGAGTTCCAAGACCGGAGCGCCGAAATCGCGCGCGCATCGCAGGTAAAAATCCACATCGCCTTTGACCGGGCCGGTCTTGTCGGAATCGCAGGTGAACAGGTCGTAAAATCTAGTTCCCAGTTCACTGTAATAGTATGCGTTTGGATCTGCGAAATCGGAGCCGGCTTTCTGTGGATTTGCCATAGGGCACCAGATGTTCTAAGCCATTGCTACTGCTTGGATAAACGGAGCTAATACGCCGCCTTCATGGCACCCGTTTTGCTTTACCTTTTGCCGCCGCGGTTAAGCGCCGGGTCCGTAACTCCACATCATCTTCATGGACCAGTCTACAAGGTGAAAGAAGCAGGACAGCGAAGCACTTCTAATCGGTGTTGTGAATTCGGTATAAGGCAACACCGCAACCGCGGCTCAAGGCAAAATGTCGATAAGCGGAAATAAAGGCATTGCTGGTGAGATGCGGCTGCATGACCGATTTTGTGGCGATCAGACGTTGTTCATACGCCGTGGATCGGTAAACGATCCGCAGCGGCTGGTCGATCCGATTGGTGCGTGGGCTCGCTCTCTAAAGCGGCCCCACGCTCCCGGTTCGTTTAGACCACTAGACGCCGCGCTTACCAAAGCGGCGGACGGACGCGCCTGACGCTCGCGCGATCGCGCACCGCGGGCGTCACATCTGGAGGAGAACCGTATGG
>JASHOJ010000270.1 GCA_030041155.1 Candidatus Binataceae bacterium
GCCGTTACCGGCGCGGTGGTCGCTGAGGAGTTGGGCTACGGCGATGCGGCGATCGCGATCCATGCGCTCGCGCCGCGGCTGTTTGCATATCCAATCCTGGAGATGGGCACCGAGACGCAAAAGGCGTCGCATCTGAAGCGCTTTACGAGTCGGGATTTCGCCGCCGCCACCGCGGCGCTGCTCGAGCCGCGATGGGATTTCGACGCGACCGATCTAAGAACCCAGGCGGCGCGCGATGGCGCCGGATGGATCCTCAGCGGATCGAAATCCGCTGTGCCGCTCGGCGCAGACGCGGAGATGATTCTCGTCTATGCGCGCGGCGCTGCGGCTCAAAGCAACTCACCCGATGGATTCGCAGGCGTGGAGGGATTTCTCGTGCCGCGCAGCGCGTCCGGCCTCAGAATCGGACCGCGCGAAAAAAACATGGGACTGAAGGCGCTCGCAACCCACGAAATAATCCTTGACGGCGTCAAGCTTCCGCCAGAGGCTCGTCTCGGCGGCGAGAAGGGAATCGATTTCTCGCGCCTGATGAGCGAGTCGCGGGTCGCGCTTGCGGCGATCGCAATCGGGGTGATGCGCGCCGCGTTCGACTACGCTCGCGACTATGCCAAAGAGCGCAAGGCGTTCGGCGCGCCGATCGCGACCAAGCAGGCGGTCGCCTTCATGCTTGCCGACATGGCGATCGAAATCGATGCTACCCGGCTGCTGGTGTGGGAAAGCGCCTCGCTGCTCGACAAGGGGAAGCGGGCGCTCAAGGAGAGCTATCTCGCGAAGAATTACTCCGCGCAAAGCGCTCTCAAGGTGACCGATAACGCGGTTCAGGCGCTCGGCGGTCACGGCTATATCCGGGAGCATCCGGTCGAGATGTGGCTGCGCAACGCGCGCGGATTCGCATCGCTCGACGGTATCGTAACGATTTAGCAGGGTGTTGAGAAAACAGCATGCAAAATCTGCGCACGTTTGGCTCAACACCCTGCGCAAAAGACGGCTTCCTTCCTCAATCTTCTCCCCCGCGTTGTCGCGGGGGAGATAAGAGAGAGGGAGCCAGGCTCTGATTTATCAGCAGCCTGCTAGGATCAACGCGGGCCAGGACTAAGGCGGAGAATCATCGATGATCGACTTCGAACTCGAACCGCAGGTGATCGAACGGCTCAAGATGTATCACGCGGTCGCGGAAAATCTGATGCGCCCGATCTCGCGCGAATACGACGAGCGCGAACACGAGGATCCGGACCAGTTCTTCCAGACCATGTGGCAGGCGCAGGCGCTTGCCGATGCGGCCCCGGCCAGAAACGATCGCGACGGCGCCGAGCGCAAAAACGGTCCGCGGCCGCGCAACCTGCTTACCTGTATCACGACCGAGGAAATGTGCTGGGGCGACGCGGGGCTGTTCCTCGCAACCCCGAACAGCGGACTAGGCGGCGCGGCGGTGATGGCGGCCGGCACGCCGGAGCAGAAAGCCCGCTTCCTCAAGCGGTTCTCGGAGGGCGAGCCGAAGTGGGGCGCGATGGCGATAACCGAGCCGCAGTGCGGATCCGATTCCGCCGCGATTCAGACTACCGCGGTTCGCGACGGCGACCACTGGGTGATAAACGGCACCAAAATTTTCTGCACCGCCGGTCAGCGCGCCGCCGAAAAATCCGACGGCTTCGTGGTTGTGTGGGCCAGCGTGGATAAAAATGCCGGACGCGCGGGAATCAAGTCTTTCGTGGTCGAGCGCGGCACTCCCGGAATGGAGGTGACGCGAGTCGAAAAGAAGCTCGGAATCCGCGTGTCCGACACCGCGATGATCATCTTCGATAACTGCCGCGTTCCGCTCGACCATCTGCTTGGAAGCGCCGAAGTCCGGCGCGACGGCGGCTTCAAAGACGCGATGGCGACCTTCGATGCGACCCGCCCGATCGTCGCCGCGATGGCGATCGGAGTGGGGCGCGCCGCGCTCGACTACGTGCGCGGTTTCCTGCGCGAACAGAAGGTTCCAATCCGCTATGGAATTTCGCCGCGGCGGCTTACCGCTGTCGAGCGCGATTTCATGGAGATGGAAGTGCAGCTTCAGGCCGCCCGCCTGCTGACCTGGCGCGCCGCGTGGATGCTCGACGCGGGCAAGCGCAACAACCTGGAAGCCTCGATGGCGAAAGCGAAGGCCGGCCTAGTCGTCACTCAAATCACTCAAAAGGCGGTCGAGCTTCTGGGGCCGCTCGGCTACTCGCGGTCGCTGCTGCTCGAAAAGTGGATGCGCGACGCCAAGATCAACGACATCTTCGAGGGCACTCAGCAGATAAATATGCTGATCGTCGCGCGGCGAATCCTCGGCTACGGCAGCAAGGAACTGAACTAACTGCCCGACGCGAAACGTGGCGATTGGATGAACGCGCGCTGACTTAGTGCGGGGGAATCCACGGAGCGAGGAATTGCGGCTGCGACCAGTCGAACACCCGCACCTGTAACGGCTCGATATCGTTCCAATCATCGGTTTTCCATGAAAGCGCGCCGGTCGCGTTGATCGCGATACTTAAACCCAGGAGCACGATTCCGGCCGCGAACGCGGGATGCCACCTTTGCCGCGGCAGCGAACTTATCGCCGCGTCGCATCCCAGAACTGCCAGCAGGAAAAACCACGGGACGGCTTCCGTGAAAAAGCGCGGCCCGAAGCATCGCCCTGCCCAATATACCGGCCATGCCGACACAATAACCGCAAGACAAGCGATCGCGCCTAGCGCCGTAATCGCCAAGTCTCGATTCGGCAGCCGCCGCCAATGCCTGGCCATCAGATAGAGAACTACGATGAGCGCCGGGCAAAAAATGAAGATGCCGCGCGACGGGCTTATCAGATTGCATCGCAAGCCATGCAGCAGAAGCGAGGGCGCAGTCTGGTGCGGTACGTAGTAGAACCCGGCAAAGGTGCCGTACACCGTTCGCCAGAAACAGAGCATCAGTATGGCCCAGACACCGCCACTTATTGCATAGGGAAGAAATTCGCACCGCCGCCGCACGATCATGTACACGCTCACTGCGGCGATCGAAGCCGCCGCGGTCGGCCGCACCAGGAACATCAGCGCGAGCACCGTCGCGAGCAGAATCGGGCGTGAGCGCTCGCTGCGATTCGAGTCGCGCGCTTCGCCGGCGACCAGCATCCATACCACGACGCCGGTCAATAGAATGTCCCACGTTTGCGACCACATCGCGCGCGACGCGGTGCTCCAGATCTGAGTGCCGAACGCGGCGCCCGCGGCGAGAATCAGACTTGCCCCGATTCCAAGCCGAACGAGAGCGACCCGAAACAAAATTACTGCGAGCAGCGCCATCAGGAACGCGGCAAGAAACTTCTGCACGATCATCTCGCCTTTCAGACTGAAATGGCCGTCGCTGGTGGCGGGCGAAGTTCCGAGCAAGTCTGCGAGGGCAACCGCGGGCGCGGACAGGATCGAGGTGCCGAGCGGGTAGCCGTAAAGCACCTCGCCATTGTAAACCCCGAGTTGATAGGCGTTGCCGTCGCCGACGTAGCCGAAGCCGCGTGCCGGATTGAAGTTGGGAATCGAGTAACGGCTGAGATCGAAGCTGTGATGGTGGAGCAGCGCGTCCGCCGTCAGCATCGAGTACTTTGAATCTGAAAGCTGGAGTACCGGCGAGAGCAGAAAGACGACAAACGCGACGACAAACAGCGCGCCGCCGATTGCAAATCGATAATCGTCCACCCGACCGCCACCCATCCGCATCTGTCGCATCGCGGCGCGGGACATAAGTCTCCGCGCGTCCGCCTGCCTATTATCATGCGGAGCGCGACCGCTTCAATTCGCCCCGCGGTCGCGGCTAGCTGAGAAACGCGTCGTGTCCGGGCTGATAATCGGCGTTGTTCTGCGACGGATTCCGATTCACCAGCGGCCGGCCGTAAAGCGGATGGCGCATGCTGCGAACCTCGTGCTCGAGCATGTACAGCGTACGGCCGTTATCCGGGTCGAAGATGTTCCTGAAGCGGTATTGATGCTGGTCGCTTTCCTCGGTAATCAGACCGCGTTCGAGCAGTTTTCTATACGGCCCGGAAAAATCCGCGATGTAGATCTGCACGTGATGGCCGTCGTAATCGGGCAACAGCGCCGAGGTCTCGCGGAAGATGAATTGCTGGCAATTGCCGACCGTGACATGCGCGGCGCGGCCTTCAGGATCGTTGTTGACCGCGACCGGCGCGCCCATGATTTGCGAATAGAAGCGCGCGATTCCGTCCGCGCTGCCGGCGGGCACCTGGAACTCGACGTACGCGACGCCGAGCTTCATCGCGCCCAAACCGTCGCCCGGCTGATGGCATCGGATCCGATTGCCCCATGGGCAGCACACGTCGACGAATTCGTCGCGCTCGGTGAAATCGAACCTGGTGCCTTCAAGATGCCGCCGCACGCGCGAGAGCCGCCGCACCATCGCGTCGCGCTCGGGTATCACCATCCCGATTCGCCCGCGCAGCATCTGCGCCGGTCCGACCGGCAGATGAACCTGGCTTTTGCCGATGTTGATCCACATGTTGCTGGTCCCGGTCATCAGGAATGGATCGCGAGTCAGCCCGAGGCCGGTCACGTAGAATAAGTTCGCGCGCTGCTGGTCGGGAACCGCGAGATTCACGTGCTCGAGCGCGACGATATTGCCGAGGTCCTCGGCCCGGCGGTCGAATGTGGTCTCCATAGGTGCGCCTCCCGTCTCGGCCTGCCAATCTTGGCCTCCAATGATATTTATCTCCGCCGGATGCGAATGTCCAAAACCTAAACCGTATCGAAGCCGAATTGATCCGTCGCGAATAATGCGCCACCGTCCTAGCTGAAGGACCGGTTGGAAATCTGACGATGACTGGAATCTCATGAGCGCGCGCGGCCTGATGGTGATGGGGACCGCGTCGGACGTAGGCAAAAGCGTCGTGGTCGCGGCGCTGTGCCGAGTGTTTGCCAACGCCGGCGTCCGCGTCGCTCCGTTCAAAGCGCAGAACATGTCCAACAATGCCGCGGTATGCGCCGGCGGCGAAATCGGACGCGCGCAGGCGGTTCAGGCCGAGGCCTGCCGGCTTGAGCCGAACGTCGACATGAACCCGGTGCTGCTCAAGCCCGAGAGCGACACCGGATGCCAGGTGGTTATCCGCGGACGCGCCGAATTCCAGATGACCACGCGCGACTACGATCATTATCGCGGGCGCGCGTGGCCAGAGATCGTCGCCAGCTACGCGCGCCTGGCCAGAGAATTCGAGCTGGTAGTGATCGAGGGCGCGGGCGGAGCGGCGGAAGTGAATCTGCGCGATCGCGATATCGTGAACTGGCCGATAGCCGAGCTTGCCGATGCGCCGGTGATTATCGTCGCGGATATCGACAAGGGCGGCGTCCTCGCGTCCCTGGTCGGCACGATCGCGCTCTTGTCCCAGAAGGAGCGGGCGCGGGTAAAGGGAATGATCATCAACAAGTTTCGCGGCGACAAGACGCTGCTCTACGACGCGGTCAGGATAATCGAAGAGCGCACCGGCGCGCCGATTCTCGGCATCCTGCCGTACGCTGGCGACCTGGAGATTCCCGAAGAAGACGGCGCGAGCCTGAGGATCGTAAATGCGCGGGCAAGGGCGCTCGAAGATCAGGAGATCGCGATCGGCGTGGTCGTCTTTCCACGAATCGCGAACTATACCGACTTCGAGCCGCTGATGCGCGAGCCCGATGTAGTGCTGCGCTACG
>JASHOJ010000271.1 GCA_030041155.1 Candidatus Binataceae bacterium
GTTCGTGCAGATAATGGAAAACTTTCCAATCTTATTCGCGCTGACGGCGTCACCCCACGCCTCCTTGCTGTGAAGTTCGACAAGCTCGCCACGTTCACTGACGACTCGCACCTGCCTCATGGAAGTTTCCTTGCCAAGGACTATCCAGCGCCCAAGGCTCTCTTGAGTGAAGGCGAAAGCATTCAAGACGTTCAGAGGCACTTCGATTGTCCCGTGCGGCAGATGCAACCCGGCGTGCCGCTCTATTGCCATGCGGTAGATTGCGGAGAAATAGGCATAATTTCGGGCGTGCCGAGCCAGTGCAAGCGCATCGCGGTCCGTGGCAACACAGTCGGATAAATCTATTTCCGGCACCGGTTGCGCCAGTAAAACACGCCTCCGCTCGGCATGATTGCGGGAAAACAGTCTGGTTTTCACGATGGACCCGGCACGACTGCGGCGCCACCAAGCATATGGCCGCCAGCGCAAGTCACCGAGATTGTTGTGCATGACAAGGGTACGCAGGTGGACCGCTCTGCCCGACCCGCGCAAGTCTGCGAGCGCCTGGATGCAACGCTGCATCCACGGATAGGTGAGCATTGGCGAAAAGCCGTTCATGCTGGTGTGCGGGGAGCTATGTGTCAGCATGGGAGAAATGATGAAAAAATGGAAAGTGTCGTCGTCCCACCCGAACAGGGTACGCAGCGTTGCGCGTGTTTCGCCTTCAGCGGTGAAGATTTCAGTCTCAATCTTCCTGATGAACTCGCATAGACGCTGGCGGTTCTGACGTATCAACGCCGGAGGCGCGCCGAGCGGCTTGCGCACCGTGAGACGCTCCCGCAGCGTGACGGCAGAGTTGGTCATCGTGCCGCCGCAGAGGTATGCGGCCAAATGTCCGGCGCCGAAACTTCCAGGCCAAGGTCCGCAATGCAGGCGCTTACGCTTTCGTTGTAGATTTGTGGCAAAGCGAACTCTGACACCATTCGGTGCTCGGCTTCATTGAGATTGCCGGTATCGCGCATCTGATAGATATATTGGCTTTCGGAACTGTGAAGGCCGGGCACGACATAGACCGCCGGTTCCCGCGGATAGATGATTGCGGACTGTTTCGACGAAAGCGCCCCGCGCTCGTTCCAGTCACGCACGACGCCGACGTGAAAGTGCGATGCTATACCGAGACGATGAAATAGCGCGGCAACGGATTCGACAGGCTTTCGGCTCGCCTCATAGACATAATGTGTCGTCTGGATGCCATTCGCCCGGGCGTAAGAACGCATGCGGCGTATCTGCAACGAACACAGGATAAAATGCGCCACCAGCCGGTCCCGCGCCACGCGGGCGGACCACCGCGCAATCCACGATGATAACGATGCATATGGATCGCGATCCAAGACCAGCAGATGAAGCTTCTGCGGCGGATAGCCCGCAGCTATCATTATTTCCAATGGATTGAAGATCGTTTCGGCGATCAAATAAGGACCTGCCATTTCTTTGGAAAAGATCCGGGGATGTTCATGGACCTGCGGCGGAACCCAAATCTCCGGCTCCTCATTGAGCAGGCGGAATCGCATCATGGTCTTGACCGGTTGATATAGTGCAGGAATTCCGGCGATGCCGAAAAGGTTGGTGAGGGCAGTCGAACCGACCCGGCACTTTCCCCACGAACAGATCAGAAGTGGGAGATCGGCGGCTGCCCGCGTCCTCAAGTGTCCGCTCAAGCGGCCGGAAACCTCATCGCTAAGCTGACGCATGGTAATGGTGCGCGTCTGATATTTTCCGTCCGGCGCAAGCGCCTGTTTCTCAATTGAATCCTTCTGCGTAGTCATTAGATCGACGATGCGCTTGATTTCGGAATTTCCATGCAGCAGATCGTTCATCAGTTTCCCCGTAGAACGGCATTCGCCCTTCGCCGTTTGGCCGCAAGCGTGACGATTCTCCTGATTAGCTCTTTATAACTGAGTCCGCCCCATGCCGCCATTCTGCCGAAACCGTCCGGCGCCAAATCAGGATTCGGGTTGCCCTCGATGAAGTACACTTTGCCGTCTGAGGTAAGTCGTGCATCGATCTTGCCATAGTCGCGCATTTGCAAGAGACGGTACATGGCCACGGCGGCGGCAGTCAGCCGCCGCAATTCGTCGAACGACAGGCGCGCACGCGGATACGTGATATTCCAGGCGCGACGATATGCGGAATCGTCCTTTACCCGACTGGTGATGAAGGTCGGTCCGCCGCGCGTGGCAGTTCCGAAGCGGACCTCTCGCGGCGGCAATACTACAGGCGGTAGATTGCCAAGGATCGGTATTTTGATTTCACGTCCGTCGATGAATTCCTCGCAAATTGCCGGTTGCCCAGTGCGGCGATGAAGGAATGCAACGCGCCTCAATGCGTTTTCAGGAGAGCAAGCGAGCGAAGCGCGCGCCATATCTTCCGATGCATCTGCCAGCAGGGGCTTGACTAAAACGGGAAATTGCAGCTCTCGAGAGAATCGCCTTTTACCGACCGGCAGCACTTCGAAGTCCGGCACTGCAAAACCTGCACGCCTTATCAGGCTCTTTGATCGTGCTTTGTCGCGACACAACGCCAAGCCTTCCGGCCCGGCGCCGGTATACGGCAAGTCAAGGCGCTCAAGAACGGACGCTATGTAGGCGTCCTTGCGACGGTCGCCGCCCAAGTGCTCGGTTAGATTGAAAATCAAATCCGTGCCGCCGTCCTTCAAGCGAGCGATTGTACGGGCGGGCCGGCGCTCGAGCGGCAGCACGGTAACAGCGTGGCCAAGTTCCCGCAGCGTAGATACGACATGCCACTCAACGGCGGCCGTATCCCGCGTCTTAGGACCCGTGAACTGCGGGTCCCGATCATCAGCGGCGTCAGTATCGATTAGAACCGAGATTTTCATTACGCCCAACGCTCAAACCGATGACGTGCGATTCGGCGCGGTACTCGCTTGCGCCTCGTCGAGCGAGACGAGGTAATTCGGAGTGCTCGACAAGTATTTTTCAATCGCAGCCTTGGTGTCGCGGCCAAATTGAAAGGAACCGACGTCGGCGTGCGATTACGCTCCTGACTTGTGAAATATCGGTAGCGAACAGACTCGTTTTGCCGCCCGCCAATGACATGGCTAGGGGTACGACGTTCGATCGTATCGGTTCGGGTGCTCACCAGACAGACCTGTAGTTCCGATGAATGCGAGACTTGCGGGGCGGACGTCAGCGTGCCCCGCCTTTGACGATGCGATTATGCCCGCAAGCGACTGATATCGGCGCGCGTATTCGAGCACGACTTCGGGACTCCACCGTCTTATTTTGCCGTATTCAACAAATGCGTGCAACACCTCAGGTTACAAATAGCTCGCCTGCCAAACGGAATGAAAAGCGCCGAT
>JASHOJ010000272.1 GCA_030041155.1 Candidatus Binataceae bacterium
GCGCGCTATGACGGTATCCGATACGGCCTTCGCGTCAATGCCGAGGACAATATTGCGCTCTACGAGATGACCCGCGCGCGCGGCTTCGGCGCCGAGGTCAAGCGCCGCATCATGCTCGGCACCTTCGCTCTCTCCACCGGCTATTACGACGCTTACTATCTCAAGGCGATGAAGGTGCGAACGCTGATTCGCCAGGATTTCGAGCGCGCATTCGAGTCATGCGACGTTATCGCGACGCCGGTCGCGCCGGCCACCGCGTTCAAACTCGGCGAGAAGATGGACGACCCGCTGACGATGTACTTGTCGGATATTTTTACCATCTCGGTCAATCTCGCCGGCCTTCCCGGACTCGCGATGCCGTGCGGCTACGACTCGAACAATCTGCCAATCGGGATGCAGATAATCGGGCCGCCATTCTCGGAAGAAAACGTGCTGCGCGCGGGCGACGCCTTCGAGAGATCCGGCGCTGTCGCGCGGCGGCACCCGTCGCTTTGAAAAACTAGGAATATGAACCACGACGCATACGAAGCCGTGATCGGACTCGAAGTCCACACCCATCTGCTGACCAAATCGAAACTGTTCTGCGGATGCTCGACGGAGTTCGGGCGCGCCCCGAACGAAAACGTCTGCCCGGTGTGCATGGGGATGCCCGGCGTGCTGCCGGTGCTGAATCAGCACGCGGTCGAATTGGCGGTGCGCACCGGAATTGCCGCGCATTGCGATATATCGCCGCGCTCGATCTTCGATCGAAAGAGCTACTTCTATCCCGACCTGCCGAAGAATTATCAGATCTCGCAATACGAAACTCCGGTGTGCAAAGGCGGATATATCGAGATTGCCGAGGGCGGCGAGCCAAAGCGCATCCGGCTGGTCCGAATCCATATTGAGGAAGACGCGGGCAAAAATATCCACGAGACCGGCGCCAGCCTGGTCGATTTCAATCGGTCCTGCGTGCCGCTTATCGAAATCGTCAGCGAACCCGACCTCCGATCCGCCGCCGAGGCGGGCGCATACCTGCGCGAGCTGCGCGCGATCCTGCGCTATATCGAGGCGTCGGACGGACGGATGGAGGAAGGCAGCTTCCGCTGCGACGTGAACGTCTCGGTCAGACGGCGCGGAGCGTCGGAGCTCGGCACCAAGAGCGAGATCAAGAACCTGAATTCATTCCGCTTCGTCGAAAAGGCGATCGAGTACGAAGTAAGCCGCCAGATCGAGGTGTTGGAAGCAGGCGGCAAAGTCGCGCAGGAAACCCATCTCTGGGATCCGGTGCGCGAGGAAACTCGCCCGATGCGGTCGAAAGAGTTCGCCAACGATTATCGATATTTCCCCGAGCCGGATCTGCCGCCTCTGGTCGTGCCGGCCGCGATGGTCGAGCAGGTTCGCCGCACGATGCCGGAACTGCCGGCCGCGCGACGTAAACGATATGCCGCCGAATTCGCGCTCAGCGATTACGAGGCGCAGGTGCTTACCGCCGATCGCGACACCTCGGATTACTTCGAATCGATGATCCCGAATCTGAAAAATCGCAAATCCGCGGCAAACTGGGTGATGACCGAAGTTCTGCGCGCCGCAAATGAGGCCGGCAAATCGCTCGCCAACAGCGTGCCGCCCGCTACTGAAACCGGAGCGCTGTTAAAGATGGTCGAGGATCAGAAGATCAGCCTGAATGCGGCCAAGACCGCATTCGCCGCGATGGTCAAGTCCGGCAAGAGCGCAGACGCGACGATTTCTGAGCTTGGCCTCTCGCAAGTCTCCGATGAAAGCGCGATCGCCGCGGCATGCGAAAAAGTCATCGCGGCGGAGCCGGCCAAGGTGGCGGAATATCGCGCCGGACGCGACAAACTATTCGGATTTTTTGTCGGTCAGGTGATGAAGGCGATGGGCGGCAAGGCCAATCCCAAAGTCATCAACGAGATTCTCCGCCGCAAACTCTCCGCGTAATACCCGCCGAGAGAGGAGAGCGGCGCGGCGATTGCCCTTTGGTTGCAATCGCCGTGACGCGAGGGTGAAGGCCGCTACCCCTATTGCGAGGGGCTCGCGTTATTCGAGCCGCTGAAGCCCCCGCTCGCCGCGACTCCGCCGACTACTCCGCCTGCAACCGCCGCCGCGCCAGCAGCAGCCGCCGCAGCCGTAGTTCCAGCGGTGGTACCAGCCGCTGCTCCGGCAGCCGCGCCGATCACGGCGGGAACGGTCGGTATCAACGCGCAGGGCACGATGGACTTGTAACCCTTATGAACCTCGACCGGAGTGGTGCTGGTCGCGGTCGGATTACTGACGCCGACCGTTCCCTCGAACACCGCCACGTCGGTGAACCGGGTGCATCCTTTGAATTCCTTGCGCACCACGCCCTGCTGATAATCGACGTCGTACTCGGTGCCGCGCGCCGCCGCGACCGCGTTCGGCGTATGAACCTCGTAATTCGGCGGCGCCGCGCCCACCGTTTTGCCAACGAACGACCGCACGATTCCGAGCATCAGGCCAACCCGCGTCGTCGCGACTCCCGAAGCGGCCAGTTGATGCGTATCGAGCGTGACTTGCGAAAGCTCGCCGATTTCAAGGCGGCTCTTGTCGGACAGGGTAACGCTCACGCTCGAGGACTTGTGGGTGATGAGCTTGTCGCCAACATAAACCGGCTTTCCGAGCGCCGCTTTACCGGTTGTGCCGGCATGTACCAGGTCCACATCGCCCATCATGGCGGTGATCGATCCGGCGGGCGCGCCTTGCGCCGCCGCCGACCTTGGTAAAAGCGCCGTCGCCGCGAGCAGCATTGCAAAAAGCATTGCGCAGCGCAGTGGACTGCGTTGGATCAGATGAAAATGAGCTGATGCCATAGTTGAATTACGATAGTAATCGCGTCAAATAGTGCGCGATATTACTGCAAATGTCGGAAATAATTCAAATGCTAGACGCACATTGAAGTGAAATATTCACCTTTAGGTCCGCAGAGTAAAACGAAAAGCTCCTGTGGCTACCTATATCTATCTAAATCTCGCGACCTTGATCAGACCCCGGCAAAAGAACTTCGTCCAAATACCTGCTCGCACTGACAACGCCCGCGCCGACGAAGGCCGGTAGGAATCAGATGTACGACCGCTCCGGCAGATGTTCAGTTCAGGTTGAAGGCGCGCACCGCGTTATCCCACAGGATTTTGCGGCGGCTCGCCTCGGATATCGGCTGCTTCATTATTGCGCCGAGACCCCATGGGAAGGTGCCGTCGGGATGCGGATAATCCGTGTCCCACAGGAAATTGTCGTCGCCGATGATATCCACGGCCGCCTTCATCGTCGGCTCGTCGCCGCGAAACGCGACAAAGAAATTCGACTTGAAGTACTCGGTCGGGCGTCGCTTCAGATACTCGTGCTCCGAGTTGCCGCTGAAATTCCAATGCTGCTCCATCCGCTGCAGCCAGTACGGAACCCATCCGCCGTCCGCCTCCACGTGGACCACCCGCAGCTTCGGATATTTCTCGATCACGCCGTACCAGATAAGCCCCGCCATCGCGGCCATCGCCTCGAACGGATGCGACAGGATATGGCCGGTGACGTGGGTATCCATCCGATCGCCGAAGGACTCAACCGACGCCGATGCGGAATCGTGAGTTGAGATCGGAAGCCCGATCTTTTCGACCTCGGCCCACAACGGAAGATAATCGTCGTGGAACAGGGTGCGTCCGCGAACCGGATTTGGGCGGACATAAAAGCTGACCGCGCCATTTTTCGCCGCGCGATGTGCTTCCTTGATCGATTCCTCCACGTCCTGCATCGGCAGAATCGCCGCCCACCGAAGCCGTCTTGGATCGCGCGAGCAGAAATCCTGGCTCCAGTCGTTGTATGCACGGCAGCACGCGGCGAGCAGCTTTGAATCGCGGAATTCGCGCCCCAGCATCTGGCCGGCCGCGGTCGGATAGATGATCTGGATATCGACGCCGTTCTCATCCATGTCGGCGATCCGGCTGTCGGCGCTGAATCCGGTTTTCGCCGCGCGCTCGAAGCGCTTCATCGCCTCGCGCACCGCCTTCAGAAATCCCGGCGCCGCCATCGGATATTTGCCTTTTTCGCGGGTGAACGGCTCGCCCTCGACCAGGAAGGTGCGGCGGCCCGACTCGGCCGCGACGCCCATCTTTGGCGCTTCGCTCTTGTAACGCACATCGATGTATTTCTCGAATACGAAATCCGGTTCCATCAGATGGGTGTCGGAGTCGACGACTTTAAATCCGTCTTTCATCAGCGTGCTCCCTTATAGTCATCGTGATTTCGTCCGCGTGATTTCTTATTCGTCATTTGCGCCGATTCTCTGCGCCGGATGCTTACTGCCCGCGCGGAATAATCAACGCTTTCACGCCCTTGCGCGCGCGCAGCAGCTCGAACGCCTCGATTCCACGCGCGAGCTCATAGCGATGCGTGATCATCGGAGTCAGATCCACTTTTCCCGAACTCACCAGCGCTATCGCGCGGCGCCAGGTGTCGGGAGTGCGGACTCGCGAGTTGAGCCACGTTACGCCGTGAAAGAACAGCGCGCGCAATTCGGCCGCGCTGACATCGCGCGCTGGCCATCCGATCTCGATCAGCTATCCGCCGCGGCGCAGCAGCTCGCGCGGCGAATCAATTTCGCCGCATGCGTCAAACACCGCGTCGGCGCCGCCCTCCGGCAGCATCGCGCGGACCTGATTGGTCCATCCCTCGTCGCTCGCGCACACGGTTTTGAAACCGAGCGCGCGCGCGAGTTCAAGCCGGCCCGAATCCTCCGCCAGCCCGGTTATCACGATCGAGCTCAGGCCAAGCGCGCGCGCCGAAATCGCGATCGACAAACCGATCGGACCCGGACCTTCGATTACCGCGCTGTCACCGGCCCTAAGCGACGAGATTTCGACCGCGTGCAGTCCGGTGCCGAACGGCTCGAGCAGCGCGGCGGTTTCGAAGTCCATCGTCGGCGGGACCAGATGCGCGTTGCGCTCCGGCGCGATCGTGTAGTCGGCGAACGCGCCCGAGAGCGTTGTCGGCGCGGCGCAAAGATTAAAACGGCCGGAAAGGCATGGCCCGCACTTGCCGCAATGTCCGAAGGGATCGAGCGCGACGCGGTCGCCGGGCCTGAAGCCGGTCACGCCGCGGCCAACCTCGGCCACTTCTCCCGCGGGCTCATGGCCGAAGACGAACGGCATCCGCCCGGCCATTCTTTCGGCGCCGAGTTCCCACAAATAAAGATGCAGGTCGGAGCCGCACACGCCGCACGCTGCCACTCGGACCAGAAGCTGGCCGTCGCCGACCCGCGGAATCGGCATCTCGATAATTTCGGCTCCCGCCTCGGCGCGAGTCTTCGCGATCGCCTTCATGACAAATCAATCAATACGACTTCGCGCGCCGATCCGTCAAAGCGATTGGCCGCTATGATTGTGAGCGCGTTCCGGGTCATGTCCAATGCCGCGACGGCGCGCCGCGATAACGCATCCGCGGCCGAATCAGGCGGTTATCCGCGTACTGCTCGAGCGAATGCGCGATCCATCCGGCGGCGCGTCCGATTGCGAAAATCGCGGCGGGAATTCCGCGCTCAAAGCCGAGCATCCGGGTGGATACGGTAAGGTAAAAATCCAGATTCGGACGCAACCGCTCGCGACGCGCGACCGCCGCTTCGATCTTGAGCGCGGTGTCGAACAGTTTGCGCCCCTTGTGCCGCGCGATCGCCTCGCAGCAAGAGCGCAGCAGCATCGCGCGCGGATCTCCGCCGGGATATATCGCGTGGCCAAATCCGGGCGGCAGCCGATTCTCGCGCGCGATCGCGTCAAGACGCTCCTCAATCTTCGCGCCCTCATCGAT
>JASHOJ010000273.1 GCA_030041155.1 Candidatus Binataceae bacterium
GGCGGCTCGCTCTCGCCGCGCGGCGATTATCGCGCTCCTTCGGACAGCGTGGCGACCGCGTGGCTCAAAGCGCTGGAACTGGTTCCCGACACGGAAAAGATCGCGCCGCGCGCCTCGTCCTCGCGCCGCACGGCCGCGTCACGCGCCAGGTGAAATTTCCTCCAGCGAACGGCCGCGAGTCTCCGGAATCCATCCGAACACCAGGATTGCGCCAAGCACCGGACCGACGGCGAAGATCGACGCGGCGCCGGCAAGCCCGAGATGAATCGATAGTCTTCCGACCAAAAACGGCGACAGCGCCCATCCGAGCTGTCCCAAGACCTGAACCGCGAGCGAATAACCGGCCGCGCGAATCTCGGTGGGGAACAACTCGGTGGAAAGCGCGCTAGCCGCGGTGCGCGCGGCCTGATACGAGAACATCGTCGCGATAATTCCCGCCATCAGCGAGCGGAAGTTCGGCGCCTGAAACATGAACGCCATCGCGGCTCCCGAGCACACGAAAAAAATCGCGGTCGTCATCCGCCTTCCGATTCGATCCATCGCAAAACCCGAGAGCAGACTGCCGGCGCTGCCCATCAGATAGGCGAGCACGATCGCGATGCTGACCTGGGCGGCGGACCAGTGATGCACCTGGCGGGCGAAGAGGCTGAAAAAGGTGATGGTGGGGCCGCCGATAACGCCAATCGCGTTCCATAGAAGCGCAACTACGACGAGGCGTCCTCGATAAGGGCCGGCGATCTCCCGCGCGAAGTCGCGCAATTGCGCCGCTACGCCTGATTTCACACCGCCGCGTTCCTGGCGCTCGAATTCAATAGCCTGATAGCGCATGGTCTCGCGCAGCCATCGGCGCACCACGAAAGCAAGCACCAGCGGCGCGACTCCGATCAGATACATTCCGCGCCAGCCCCATCGTGACGGCGCGACGTACGCATACGCGACCGCCGCGAACGCCACCCCCAGAAACGCGACGGTCAGAAGTCCCGCGATCGCGCGGCCGCGCACCTGATCGGGGAACTCCTCGCTGACGATCGTGACCGCGACCGCGAATTCTGTGGCCAGAAACATCTGCGCGGCGCTCTGGAAAATCGTGAATTCGATCATCCCGCGCGACAGCGCCGTCATCATGGTGAAGGCGGCATACAGGAGCACCGCGATCCAGATGATCGGCTTGCGCCCGTAAAGATCGGCGCTGGCGACCAGCACGAACGAGAGGATGCCGCCGAATCGCACCAGGGTTGCGATTGTTCCTACCGCCGCGTCGCCGATCGCAAAGCTGTGCGCGATATCCGGGGTGCAGAGATGGAAAATCGTAATGTCGTAGCCCTCGAAAACGGTCGCGGACATCAGCAGTGCGAACAGAACTCGCAGGTATCCGGCGGGCGGATGCAGCAGTAATCGAGGATGCGGCTGCGACGACGGCTCGGTTGCGCTGTCGGTTGTCATGGCGGATCGGGAGCCCGATCAAGGTTTCAGATCGCGGGGCGCCCGGCAAGGAAGGCGCAGCGCGCACGGTGACAATTTGGATGACTGAATCCGATCTTGCGCGGTCCTCCCGCGCGTTAATCGGACATTTAATGGAGCATTCGCGAATGTGTAAAATCCGGTACCGGCTTCGCTGGCGCGAAGCTGTCCGAGATTCCTCGACTTCGCTCGCATTGCTCGCTGCACTCGGAATGACACTGAAGGAGCGCGTGGTGAGGCAATTTTCCGGGACACAACACAAGACAAGCGACGTGGCAAACCGAGGGGCCAGAGCCCGCGAGCGCGCGAGGTTGCTCAGTTCGCGCTCAAGGTGAGCGCGCGGTCATAAGCTGGAAAGGAGAGTCCGCCCGGGAGGACTAGCGGGGTTTGCCATTTTGCGTCGTACACTCCCGGACGGAGCTTGGGGCTATTTAACAGGTTGGTCGGCGCGGGGAACTGGCACGAACCATAGGTCGAGGGGAAACGCGACACCGCCCGTGCAGAACAACGCGCCGACCGAACTTTTATGATCCATCACCTGATGGCGCGTATAGTTCGGAGTCATCCAGGAGCAAGAGGCGGGCCGACACTCTGTCGGTTAGCGCATTGCGGAATATGCCCACTGTGTGTGGACACAAAAGAGACCAAACCTGCATTAGATAGCATCGGGTTGACAGATTGTAGCAAGCAGCCGCGCCAATTGTTGCAAACTTGCAATTTCGCTGATCTCTCGGTCAGGAGCCAAAAAACCCGCGACAGACATTCGTTTGATGCTTTTGGAACGCTCTTCTAGGATTGGCGCGGAGCGCTTTGCGACACGATGTGGAACACGCCGCCGGATATCGCGAGTTCGCCGCGAGCCTAAGCCCGTTCGCGGGTGCGCCAGGCCGCGGGTTTCCGCAGAACGCCGCTATATCGAGCGCGGAAGAGGAGAAAACCGATGAGTGGACGCGCGATTACCATTTCCTCACACGACGGAAGGAAGTTCTCGGGCTATATGGCGGCGCCGCCGTCAGGATCGGGGCCGGGACTTCTGGTTCTGCAGGAAATCTTCGGGGTGAATGAGCATATCAGGTCGGTGGCCGACCGCTGGGCCGAAGAAGGATACGTTGCGATCGCGCCGGACATCTTCTGGCGCGTCGAGCCAGGACTCGAACTCGAGTACAACGCAGAGGGGATGGCGCGCGGACGCAGCGCCCGCCAGAAGCTCGACCTGGAACTTACGATGCGCGATATCGCGAGCACCCTGGCGACGCTTAGAGCGCGGCCTGAATGCAGCGGCAAAGTGGGCGTGGTCGGGTACTGCTTCGGCGGATTGCTGGCATTTCTGACCGCGGCGCGCACCGACGTCGCCGCGGCGATCTGCTACTACGGCGGCGGAATCGACGCGCAGATTGCGGAAGCGGAATCGATCAAGTGCCCGATCATGTTTCATTGGGGAGAAAAGGACGGCGCCATCACGCCGGCGGCGCGCCAAACTATCCGCACCGCGCTGGCTGCCCGTGACGATGCGGAGTTCTACACCTATCGAGACGCGCAGCATGGCTTCAACTGCGATCGGCGCGAGTCGTTTCATCCATTCGCCGCGCAGCTCGCCCGCTCCAGGAGCGTCGGACTGCTGCGTCGCACGCTCGGACCACGTCTCGATCTGAGCGAGCTATGGGACCGTCATTGCGATTTCGAATTCTCGGTGCGCAATCCGGACGAAACGATGAAGACGATGGTGCCGGAGCCATACGTCAATCACATTCCGACTCTCACCGGCGGCTACGGTTTCAAGGAGCTGCTTCGCTTCTACAAGTATCACTTCATCCCGCGCTGTCCCGCCGATACGAAGGTGACGCCGGTCTCGCGAACGATCGGCCCCGATCGGGTGGTTGACGAGGTACTGTTTTCGTTCACCCACGACTGCGAAATGGATTTCATGCTGCCCGGAATCGCGCCGACCGGAAAATATGCGGAGGTCCCGCTGGTCGCGATAATCGAGTTTCGGGGCGACAAACTCTACAACGAGCACATCTATTGGGATCAGGCGTCGCTGCTGCGCCAGATCGGAGTGCTGGACGCAAACCATCTGCCGATAGCCGGCGCCGAGGAGGCTGGCAAGGTCCGGGGCGAGACGATCGCGTCAAACCAGATGATGCCGGGGTGGAAATCGAGCGCGGATAAAGATTAGCGGCGCGAGTTGCCGAGATTCTTTTTTCTCCGCTAGACTTGCACGCGTGAAGATCAAGCGCGTCTGCGTCTACTGCGCTTCGAGCCGCCGATGCGACGGCGCTTATCACGACAGCGCTGAGCGGCTGGGTCGGATTCTTGCCCGCGCGGAAATCACGGTGGTGTTTGGCGGCGGCCGCAGCGGGTCGATGGGGCGGCTGGCCGACGGGGTGCTCGCCGAAGGCGGCCGCATCATCGGCGTAATTCCCCA
>JASHOJ010000274.1 GCA_030041155.1 Candidatus Binataceae bacterium
GAAGAGCGCACCGGCGCGCCGATTCTCGGCATCCTGCCGTACGCGGGTGACCTGGAGATTCCCGAAGAAGACGGCGCGAGCCTGAGGATCGTGAATGCGCGGGCAAGAGCGCTCGAAGATCGGGACATCGCGATCGGCGTGGTCGTGTTTCCACGAATCGCGAACTATACCGACTTCGAACCACTGATGCGCGAGCCCGATGTAGTGCTGCGCTACGTCGAGAGTCCCGAGCGTGCCGGCGTGCTCGATGTTCTTTGCCTGCCCGGGACCAAGAGCACGATCGCGGACCTGAAATGGATGCGCGATCGCGGATGGGACCGCTATGTCGCGGCGCATCGCAAGAACGGCGGCGCGGTGGTCGGAATCTGCGGCGGTTATCAGATGCTCGGGCGGCGGATCGACGATCCGCAGCATGTCGAAAGCGAGACCGCGACGATCGACGGACTTGGATTGCTTGAGATCGCAACCCGGTTTGAGGGCGAGAAGATTACGATCCGAACCGACGCGCTTCATGCCGCTTCCGGCCTGCCGATCTCCGGCTACGAGATCCATTGCGGGCGGATCGAAAGATTCGGCGCATCGCCGCTGTTCACGCGCGCCGGCGCCGATGCGCGGCGCGAGGATTCCGCGGAAAACATAGCGGTAGAAGGAGCAATCAGCGGCGACGGGCAGGTCATCGGCACCTCGATCCACGGAGTGTTCGATACAGCGCGCTTTCGGCGTCATTTCCTGAACCAGATACGCGCTCGCAAGGGGCTCGGGCCGCTTAATCCGGAGCAGGCAGACGCGCGCGAAATCCGCGACCGCGCATACGATCGCTTCGCGCAAATCCTGAGGAGCAACCTCGATGTGGCCGCTATCGCGGCGATCGCCGGGATCGAACCGAGGCGGCTCCGCGATTGATTGCGCGCGCTGGCGCGGGGGTATGGAATCGTCATTCTAATTCGCCGAGATGGCAAAATTCAGGATCGGGAAGGACAACGATGGAAACCAGGCAGGAACTTCTGAAGCAACGAATCGAGCACTACGATATCGCGGCCCACAACGTGGTGCCGATGGTCGAGAGCATGCGGCATATGGCTTACAGCGCGCGCGACCTGGCGCGTGCCGCCGATATTTACGATCGGATGCTGCGCGACCGGAGTTGCGCCGTGATCGTGTGCCTGGCGGGGTCGCTTATCAGCGCCGGGCTCAAGAAAATCGTGACCGATCTCATCCGCAACCACATGGCTGACGCGATTGTCAGCACCGGCGCGAATATCGTCGATCAGGATTTCTTCGAGGCGCTCGGCTTCGGCCATTATGTCGCCCCCGAGCGGTTCAAGGCCGGGATGGACGACAACAGTCTTCGCGAGCTTCACATCGATCGCATCTACGACACGCTGATCGATGAGGACGAGCTTCGGGTCTGCGACGAGACAATCAGGAAGATCGCGGATCGAGTCGAGCCGCGGCCGTATACCTCGCGCGAGTTCGTAGGCGAGATGGGCAAGTATCTGTCAGAGGTCGGCGCGAAGACCGAGTCGAGTATCGTGCTCGAGGCTTTTCGCGAAGAGGTGCCGATTTTCTGTCCCGCCTTCAGCGATTGCTCGGCGGGCTTCGGCCTGGTGGCGCATCAGGTGGGGCGCGGCAAAGAGGCCAAGGTTACGATCGACAGCGCGCGCGACTTTCTGGAGCTGACGCAAATCAAGCTCAAGTGCGATCACACCGGCCTTTTGATGATCGGCGGCGGAGTGCCGAAGAATTTCGCGCAGGATATCGTCGTCTCGGCGGAGATAATCGGGCACGAAGTACCGATGCACAAGTACGCGATCCAGATTACCGTGGCCGACGTGCGCGACGGCGCGCTCTCGGGCAGCACCCTCAAGGAAGCGAGCAGTTGGGGCAAAGTCGACACCACCTACGAGCAGATGGTGTATTGCGAGGCGACGATCGCGCTGCCGCTTATCGCGGGCTATGCGTATCACAAGGGCGGATGGAAGGATCGCGAGGCTCGACGGCTCGCACGGCTGCTCTCCTAAATGATGAGTTCAGATACTGTTTGAGTCATCTAAGGACTGGCTGGCTCGCTGACAGTTAGTGATCGAAGCTCAGCCGAGAAGTGAACAGAAGGCGAAGTTCGCATTGGAGAGGCCTTCCGGGCTCGTAGAGCGATTTTCGCGTGTCTCCCACGCTGCGGGCTCGGCAAAGCGTTGACAACGGCAGGGAAGCGCTTCCAGGCCCCCAAAAACTATCATTTATATGCGCGTGATCGGCGCCGATCGGGCTGGAAAAAAAGATCCAATAAAATCGCGGATAATTTTCAGCGCGAGTTCGGGCTGATCGTTAATTATGTAGTGCCCGGCGCAGGCTACGCGCTCGAAGCGGACCAGATGCGGCGCAAGCATCGATGCCATCTCGGCGGCGGCCTCGACCGGGCAGGCGGGATCGTCTTCGCCCGCAAGAATCAGGGTGGGGCAGCGAATATCGGCCAGGCACGGCGTCAGATCGATGTTGCGCAACTCGCCAGGAAGCAGCCGCATCGTCATTTCACCGTTGCCGAGGATCCGCGAGCTCTGGTTCGGGTCTTCCGGTTTGCGATTGTAGAGCGGAAGACATTCGCGCGCGTACGCGGCGATCGTCTTCTCATCCGGCGAGTCGAGGAAGCGGCGCGCCGCGCGGGCGGCGCGCTCGCCGCCAAGTCTTAGGAACGCGTTGATCGACTCCTCCGGATGGGGCCGCGCCTCGGTGCCATACAGCACGAGCTTTGCCGGATGATCGGGAAAGCGCGCGGCGTATGCGATAGCGACGTAACCGCCATAGGAGTGCCCGAGCACGATCGGGTGCTCGATTTCGAGCGCGTCGCACAGCGCGCGAACGTCGCCGGCGAAGGAATCGGCGTTCCAGCGTGCCGGCGAGCTGCGGTCGCTGCGCCCGGTGCCGCGCATATCGGGAAAAACGAGCTGCGCGATATCGGCGAGCGGCGCGAGTTCGTGCTTGAGATACGAATGGTCGCCGCCTGGCCCGCCGTGCAACGCGACGAGGGTCGGACGCTCGCACATCCGCGGACCGTCGGGCACGAGTTTGGCGCCGAGTACGTCGAAGAACAGCCTCCCGCCGTTAACTTCTATCCGCATCGTGCTTGAATCGGCGCCCAGCCTCGCGAAATCACAAATCCAACGCCGATCTTGATCGCGCGAAAGAATGTATGTCGAAAGGCGGAAGCGTGGTCAATTGCGGCGGGGCTTGGAGAAGGTTCGCTCGCTGTAGGCGCGAGCGGCGGCGCGCGATTCTTCGTCGGCAAACGCGGCCATCAGAGCGTCGCCGTCGGCGAATCCCGTCGTCCCGGCCGCCATCGCAGTCGCGACGGCGTTGACGTGTTCCTTCGTGATCGCGACCGGTACCGAGGGCTTGGCGATCAGTTCCGCCGCGAGCTGATTCACCTCGCGCTCCAGCTCGGCGGCCGGCACGACGCGATTGATAAATCCGATCGCCTTCGCCTCGGCCGGAGAGAAGCGTCGGCAGGTCATCACCAGCTCTTTGGTCATCGCGGGTCCGATGTCGCGCGCCAGGCGGGGTATCGCGCCCCAGGCGAGCGGAATTCCAAGATCGATTTCCGGAATGAAAAACCACGCGTCTTCCGCGGCGACTCGGAGGTCGCATGCGGACACCAGCACCACGCCGCCGCCGACCGCGTAGCCATGCACCTGCGCGATCGTCACCGCGCGCATCCGCTCAAGAGCGTCGGTGGCGCGAAGTCCGTACTGCGCGGCCTCGCGCCGATAGATCCAGCTTCGACGCGGCTGCGCCTGCGAGGATGCGTCGGGCTCGGAAGGGCGAAGATCGGCGCCGCCGGTGAAAGCGCGCCCGGCGCCGCTTACGATCACGGCCCGCAATTCGCGATGCTCGTCGAACCATCGCGCGGCCTCCTCCAGCTCTTGCAGCATTGTGGTGTTGATCGCATTGAGGCGCTGCGGACGATTCAGCACGAGACGTCCAAGAGCGCCAGTTACCTCGACCTTAATTGTCTCGAAGTGGCGCGAATCTGGATTTTCTGGCCTGGAACTTGCTGCATCCGATTCCATTTCTGAAGCCTCCGCTTGTTCCTATGGTTCATCGCGCGGATGATTCGCGTGGCGCGAATCCTTGCGGGCGATTTTGGTTCCCGCTACCATCTTTGAGCGTCGCGAGTTTTCAAATCGCCTAGCCGCGGTTTCAGGTCAAAGTATCACGTAGTGGAGTCGGAGGAACCCGATAGAGCGCTCGCAAGCCGGCGGGGCATCCTGGTTCCGGTTGCGAATCCCGAGGGCGTTGCGCCGCTGCTGTCGATAGCGCTGTGCGCTGCCGACGCCGCGGATCCTGCGCCGCGAGTGCTCGCGCTGGTCCCGAGGTCCTTCGGCTATGGCTCGATAGGCCTTGATGCGGGCGCGAGTGTGCAGGAGGTGCGGTCCGAAGGCGCACCGAGCAGCGCCGCAATCGCCGCGGCGCAGGCGTATGCGCAGGCGCGCGGCGTGTGTGTGGAGGCGTCGGCGGTATGGTCGGGCGATCCGGCCCACGACATTATCTCCGCCGCGCTGAATGCCGGGGTCGAATGGATTGTGATGGGGTACCATCGCGGGCTTGCCGGCGGCGACACGATGGGCGGGGTGGTGCGGCAAGTGCTGGCGCGCGCCGAGAATCTGCCGATTCGGGTCGCGGTCTTCGTGCAGGGCACCGACCGTCCGTTCGAGCGGGTGTTCGCGGCGTTCGATTCCGGCGCCGACGGGCAGGCGGCGTTGTCACTGGCGGTGCGAATTTCGCGCGTCACTCACGCCAAGCTGCGCGCGCTGCTGGTTTCGGGCCGGGTCGAGGACACCGGCGACGACTTGCTCGACATGGTGCACGACGCGCGGCACAAGCTCGGCGCGCATTTCCATTCCGACGTGCTGACCAAGCGAAGCCTCGGCCAGTTGTTCAAGCAGACGCCGGGACGCCTGTTGATTGTCGGGCGCAAGTTCGCCGACGAAGTCGAGATGCCGCTGGACGAGGTTCCCGGCGCGGATCGCTGCGTGATTGTGGTGCAGGGCGGGGCGCCGAGCTGAGCGCCGCGGCAATTCTTCTTCCGCTAATCCCGCCTCGATCCTACGCTCGACGCCGAACCTCGGCTCGCGCGTGGTCATTTTGCACTTCATTTTGGCCTTTGCTAAACGCTCGGTATGTTGATCCGACTGTGAAGGAGAAAACCCCGTGGATTTTCAGATTCCGTCCGATGTCACCGACTACCTGAAGGTGCTCGACGACTTTATCGAGCGCGAGATCAAGCCGCTCGAACGCGAAAACGACAACATCCGATTTTTCGACCATCGCCGCGAATGGGCTCGCACCGACTTCGAGCATGGCGGGCTGCCGCGCGACGATTGGGAAGAGCTTTTGGCCGAGATGCGCCGGCGGGCGGACAAGGCCGGTCACTTACGCTATGCGCTGCCGAAGGAATATGGCGGAAAGGACGGAACCAATCTCGCGATGGCGGTAATCCGCGAGTATCTGGCGGCCAAAGGTCTCGGACTGCATAACGATTTGCAGAACGAAAACTCGATCGTCGGCAACATGCCGACCGTGCTGATGTTCCGCGATTTCGGCACCCCGGCGCAGAAGAAGGAATGGATTCCAAAGCTTCTGGACGGCACCTATCGCATCGCGTTCGGACTCACCGAGCCGCTCCACGGCTCCGATGCGACCTGGATGGAGACGCGGGCGGCGCGCGACGGCGACCAGTGGGTGATAAACGGCGCCAAGATGTGGAACACGGGCGTGAATCGCGCCACCCATGATTTCATTTTCGCTCGCCACAGCAACAAGGACGGCAGCCCGCGCGGAATCGGATGCTTCCTGGTTCCGACCGGCAGCGAAGGCTTCAAAATTGAAGAGTACCTTTGGACCTTCAATATGCCGACCGACCATCCGCGCATCTCGCTCACCAACGTGCGTATTCCGGCGGGCGAGGTGCTCGGAGATCTCGACAACGGATTGGCAGTCGCCCAGCATTTCGTGCATGAGAACCGCATCCGGCAGGCGGCCTCGTCGCTCGGCGCGGCGCAATACTGCATCAATGAGGCGGTGAAGTATGCGAAGGAGCGCAAGCCGTTCGGCAAGCCGCTGGCGGCGAACCAGGCGATCCAGTGGCCGCTGGTTGAGCTGCATACCGAGGCCGCGATGCTGCGGACGCTAATCCATAAGACCGCGTGGGAGATGGATCAGATGTCGAAGCTGGAGGTCGCGCTCAAACTCTCCGACAAAGTCGCGATGTGCAACTATCGCGCGAACCGGCTGGTGTGCAACGCGGCGGATCGCGCGATGCAGATTCATGGCGGAATGGGCTACTCGCGCCACAAGCCGTTCGAGCATATCTATCGCCATCACCGCCGCTACCGGATAACCGAGGGATCGGAAGAGATTCAGATGCGGCGGGTCGCGCAGATTCTGTTCGGCTTCACTCATCGCCCGGACGCGCAGCGCTAAAAGAGGGCGTCTCGAAGATGGGCAATGCAGATGGGCAATGAGGAATTTTCCGCGCTGCTGCGTGCGGTGGTCGCGCGCCAGATCGGCGCGCCGGGCGCGATTCACAATCTCGAGCGTTTGACTGGCGGCGCGAACAAGACCACCTGGTCATTCGACGCGGAAATCGGCGCGCGGCGCGAAGAGTTTATCCTTCAGCTCTCCAGCGCGGGCGCAACCCCGGCGCCGACTCCGCTTGCCGACATCGCGCCACATATCACCGCCGACGAGGACGCGAAGCTGATGATCGCCGCGCGCGCCATAGGTGTTCCCGCTCCGCACGTGCGCGTGATCCTCGATCCGGGCGACGGACTCGGCCCCGGTTACATCACCGATCGAGTCGCGGGCGAGACGCTGGCGCCGAAAATCCTGCGCGAGGAAAGATTCGCAGCGGGGCGCGCGAAGATGACCGCGCAGTGCGGAGAGATCCTCGCCGCGATCCATCGCGTCGATCTGAAAGCAGTGCCGTTCCTGCACTATATGAACGCCTCCGAGATGGTGGCGACGCAATACAAGATCGCTGACTTCACCGGCTTCATGCATCCCGCGCTCGAACTGGGTCTCAAGTGGGCGGCCGAACACGCACCGCGCACGCCGCGCAAAACCGTGGTGCACGGCGATTTTCGCACCGGCAATTTTATCGTCGGCGAGAACGACGGTATCCGCCTCGTCCTGGATTGGGAGGTCGCACAAGCGGGCGATCCGATGCAGGACCTCGGATGGCTGTGCGTCAAAACCTGGCGCTTCGGCGGACGCGGCCCGGTCGGCGGCTTCGGCAAGCGCGAAGATTTGTTCGCCGCCTACGAGAAGGCGGGCGGGGTGAGTGTAAATCCGGACGAAGTGCGCTTCTGGGAGGCGTTCGGATCGGTCAAGTGGGCGATCGGATGCCTCAGGCTCGGCACCCGCGGCGTGGAGGAAAACGGCATCGAGCGATGCGCTATCGGCCGTCGTATCGAGGAGCCGCTGTGGGATTTTATGAGCCTGATCGACGGCCGCGACGAATAGACGACTATGCCAAAGAGCTTTCCCGACGCGACCACGTTGCTCGGCGCGGCAATCAAGTACCTGGAAGAAGAGCTGATGCCGACGCTCAGCGGGTACCATCGTTTCAAGACCCGGGTCACGATTAACGTGCTCTCAACGCTGCTGCGCGAGGCGCGGACGCTCGAAGCGCAGTCGGCGGCGGAAGACGAGCGGCTGAAGAATCTGCTGGGGCATTCGGGCGATACGGAGACGCTCAGCCGCGAGCTTGCGGAGCGGATTCGCGCGGGCGAGTTCGCGGTTGACGATCCGCGTCTGCGCGATCATATCCGGCAATCGCTGAGGGATGCGCTGTTGATCAACAATCCCAAGTGGCTGGACCGCTAGGGGGCACGGCGGCTCGCGCCGCGTTCACCCTCGCGTCACGAGGCTTGCGCCAAAAGAGCGCAAGCCTCGCGCCGCGCGCGCCGTCTCCCTGTACACTTCGAGTGGGCGAGGGCCTCCAGAGTGGCTTCGACATGTCATCCTGAGCGGCACGCGAAGGATCTCGCGCGGTCCTCCGCGCGTCAATCGAACTGATACGCACCAATCCTCTTTGACAGGCTCAGGGCAGGCTCTCGACTAGCTGAGCGTTCGCCCGGTCGGGATTCCTCGCGCGCCGGGCAACTGGAGACGCGCGGGAATGACAAACGCCATCGCGCGAACGACCTAGAACTCTTTGTCTAGTCCGGCTTGCTGAAGAACGGCATCGCCGTATGCCGCGACTTGATGTCGCTATCTACGGGAAAATTTTTGCGGGATATTGGACTATACCAAATCTCGTGG
>JASHOJ010000275.1 GCA_030041155.1 Candidatus Binataceae bacterium
ACCAGCGCGGAGCGCGCCTGCGGCGGGCCCATCGTGATCACGGTGGTGTCCGCGCCATGCCGATTCTTAAGTTCAACCGCAAGAGAGATAGCGCGCAGATCGAAGGCGCTGATCACCGCCGGTCCGTCGCGCTTGATAGTTTTGGTTTCGGGATCGAAGTTGGCGTCTTCGATAAGCGGGATCTGTTTTATGCAAACCGCAATCCTGAGCACGCGGAATCTCCTTGGCCTCGAAGGCTACTCACCGCGGGTATGCCGATGCAACTGAAGCGGTGGCAGCTACTTACGAGCACGCACGCGATCGGATAGTTTCCGGATGTGAGACCCGGACGGTCCAAATTGATTTTTTGCGCCCTGACCGTCACTGCGTCACTGGTCGTCTCGCTCGGCTCCGCACGAGCACACGGCGGCGCGATGCGGGTCGTATCACTTGCGCCGTCAGTCACCGAGACTCTTTTTGCGCTCGGCGCCGGCAGCGAGGTGGTGGGAGTCTCCCAGTACTGCGATTATCCTCCCGCGGCGCACCTACCCCGCGTCGGAACGTTCCTGACCCCCAACGTCGAAGCAGTAATCGGGCTCAGGCCCACTCTGGTTATCGGGCTCGGCCTGTCTTCCGATACTCGGGAGATGAGCGTGCTCGTGGCAACCGGCTGCTCAGTAATTACCGTCAATGATGACTCTCTGGCCGAAGTCGAAGCTGGAATCGGCAAAATCGGCGAAAGTATCGGACGCGCGCGTTCCGCCGATGCGCTCCTGGATGGGATGCGCGAGCGAATCGAGCAGATTCACGCTCGGGTTGCTAACAGTCCGCGGCTGCGCGTTCTTATGCTCGTCGGCCACCAGCCGATGGTCGCGGTCGGAGCCCGTACTTACCTTGGCGATCTGCTGAAGCTCGCCAACTCGGACAATATAGCCGCTTCCTCTGGCGAACAGTGGCCTCATCTGAGCGTTGAATACATCATCGCATCACATCCCGACGTGGTCCTCGACGGACAGATGGGCAGTGACGCGGCATCGCCAAGCCATTTCTGGGACAAGCTCACGACCATTCCGGCGGTGCGCAACCATCGCGTGTACACTTATCCCGATGATCCCGTGTTGCATCCGGGACCGCGAGCCGCCCAGTCGCTGAAGATCATCGCGCAAATGATTCATCCCGAGGCTTTTGGAAAATCATTGCGGGCGGATTCGCGATGAGCGCACAGCCAAAGATGGTGGCGGATCCGGCCGACTTAAGCCGTCATAGAGCGGCGCATCTGACGCGCGCGCGGATGACCGCGATTCTGTTGCCGCTTACGGTCTCGCTGATTGTTATGGTCCTGGTTGCAACGGCGTTCGGAACCGTTCACATCAGCCTGATTCGCGCGTGGCGCGACGCATCGAGCCCCGACCACGCCATCCTTTTTTCAGCACGGCTGCCGCGAGTGGTGATGGGAATCGCGGTCGGTGCGGTGCTGGCCGTGGTCGGAGTGGCGCTGCAGGCGCTGGTGCGCAATCCGCTCGCAGAGGGCGGCATCCTGGGAATCTCCGGAGGCGGAGCCTTGGGCGCAATTATCGCGCTGATATTCGTTCCCGCGATCGGCTTTGGCGACGCGATCGTCCCGCTGGCGGCGTTTTTGGCGGCGCTCGTCTCAACCGTCGCGGTCTATCGGCTGGCGTTGGTGGACGGGCAACTCGAGCCGTTCACGCTTCTGCTGGTCGGTGTGATTTTCAACGCGTTCTGGGGCGCCGCGATCATGCTCGTCAACAGTGTCGTGAATTTCTATTACGTCCATACGATCGTGTTCTGGCTGATGGGCAGCCTGGAGGCGCCAAGCTGGCACGAAGTATTGATCGTCAGCATCCTGGGTCTACTGGGCTTCGCGGTCCTGATGTATAGGGCACGCGAGCTGAATCTATTAAGTCTTGGCGACTCGGCGGCCGCTGAACTCGGGGTGGAGATAAACGGCCTGCGCCGCACAATCTTTGTAGCGACCTCGGTAATGATCGGCGCGGCGGTCTCGGTCAGCGGGATCATATCGTTTGTCGGCTTGATTGTGCCGCATGTGCTGCGGCTTGCGTTCGGATCGGATCATCGCCTTCTGCTCCCAGCCTCGATGATCGGCGGAGCGGCGTTCATGGTGGCAGCCGATCTAATCGCGAGAATCGTAATCGCGCCGGCGGAAATTCCCGTCGGCTCCATAACCGCGCTATGCGGCGGGCCATTTTTCATCTACATGCTGCGGCGGGAAGGTAAAAGGCCGCTTTCGCTATGAACCGGCCCACTGGCGGCATCGCGATTCGCGCGAGCTCGATTCGCGCCGGTTACGGCTCAAACGAGGTGCTGCACTCGGTTACGTTCGAAGTCAGTCCCGGCGAGATCTTCGCGATCGTCGGTCCGAACGGAAGCGGCAAATCGACTTTGCTCAAGGCGCTACTTGGCTCGATGCGCCTGCGGGGCGGGACTGTGGAACTGCTGGGGGATCCGCTTGGTTCGTACGACCGCCGCGCGCTCGCGCGGACCGTGGCGTCGGTTGCGCAGGAAAATACGGTTGCGTTTCGCTTCACGGTGCTGGAGATCGTGCTGATGGGACGCGCGCCTCATCTCGGCGCGTTCCATTTCGAGAGCGGGCAGGACCTGAGGATAGCGTACGATGCGCTTGGCTGTTTTGATTTGCTTGAATTTGCGAATCGATACCTCGAAGAGCTTTCCGGCGGCGAGCGCAAACGAGTGTTTCTCGCCCGCGCGCTGGCGCAATCGCCAAAGATCGTGATGCTGGATGAGCCGACCGCGTTTCTGGACCTGAAGCACGTGGCGGGCATCTTCGACCGCTTTCGCTCGCTCGCCCGCGAGCGCGGGCTTGCGATAATCGCGACTCTGCACGACCTGAACGTCGCGGCAACCTATGCTGATCGCGTGATGCTGCTGAAGCAGGGAGCCGTCGTCGGAATCGGAGCACCGGCCGAGGTGCTGACCGAGGAAAACCTGCGCCGGGTTTACGAAACCGAGGTTTATGTCGGTCGCAATCCGATAAGCGGCGGGCTTGTCGTTTTGCCCGCGGGAAACACTGCGAGAGGACCCGCGACTCGAATCTAGGCGCGACTCGAGCCGCGCCTTCATGATTGCTCCGCTTGAGTGCGGCGAATACGCTTAAACTGATGGCTGCCAAGCCAAATGTGCCGCAGAATCTCGTTTTCGACGCCGACGACACGCTTTGGCACTCGGAAATTCATTTTCGCGAGGCATTCGCGGAATTCACCGGCGTGGTCGGCGTTGCCGACCCGGCGCTTTCCTCCGAAACAATCAAGCAAGCCGTCACTGCCGCTGAACTGAGGCTGATCGTAACCGACGGTTATGGGCGGCGTCCTTATGTAAGAGCGCTGCATGAAGCGATCGACGTGCTGTGCGTCAATGGCAAAGCCGCTGCGCTGCACGTCGAGGTAGATCGTATCGGCACTATGCTCATAAGCCGGCATTGCGAGTTACTGCCGGACGTGGCGGAGACCCTCGCGCTGCTGTCGCGCCGCCATAAGCTTCTGATTTTCACCAAAGGGCAGCGCGACGAGCAGATGCAGAAGCTGGCTCGATCAGGTCTGGAACCGTATTTCACCCGGGTCGAGACCCCGCGCGAAAAGGATGTCGCGGCCTATCGGCGCCTGCTCCTTGATGCGGATTTGGCCCCCGATCGAACCTGGATGATCGGAAACAGCCCGCGCTCCGATGTAAATCCCGCCGTGCGGGCAGGCTTGCGCGCGGTTTACATACCCTACGAGCACACCTGGGAACTCGATTACGAAGAAATCAACGCAGACGATGCGATTGTAACGGTAGGTAGCTTCCGCAGTCTGCTCGATCTGTTCTAGAGTGTAGATTGATGTCAACGGCGGAATTAATCGCCGAAGCTCCCCGTCCCAAACATGAGCACGGAAAGTCTCGCACCGCGAGGCCGCCGCTGGCTTTGCGCCCGCTTCATCGAATCTGGCGCCGCACGATCGACGAGCTGGATCTGACCCGGATCGAACTTCCGGTGCGTGGCCTTAACCCGGCGCATCGCGGGCTTGTCGCCTGCCAGATAAGCGACTTTCACGTCGATCGCGACGAGGATCTCGCGCGGGTTTACGCGTCGGTCGAACTGATCAACCGCGAACATCCCGACTTTGTTTTCTTAACCGGTGACTACTTCTCAGGCCCGGACACGATGCAGCGGTTCCTGAGCCCCTTCAGGCAGGCGCTAAGCGGACTGCAGCCGCGGACCGCGGTGGTCGCGATTCTTGGAAATCACGATCATTGGTCATCGGCTGAGAAGATCGCAGACGCGCTCGAAAACGCCGGCGTGGACGTGCTGGCCAACGAGAATCTGCGATTCAGGATTCACGGTCACGATCTGGTCGTGGTGGGAATAGACGACCTGTGGTCGCGATGCGCCGAGCCGGTTCGCGCGTTCGCCAGCGTTAGACCCGACGACAGCACTATCGTGCTCGCACACAATCCCGATACCGCTCTTTACGCGCGCCATCTGCATCCGGGCGTGATGCTTTCGGGGCATACTCATGGCGGCGTGGTCCGAATTCCCTTTTATGGTTCGCCGCTCAAATCGATTCTCCGAATCGGCAAACAATTTTACTCGGGGCTCAATCGGTTTGAGGACTTCTACATCTACACCAATCGCGGACTGGGGACTTTCTGGCTCAGAATTCGGATTAATTGCCGCCCCGAGATCTCGCGATTCACGGTCGTGCCGCTCGATCGCGCCTACATCCAGCGCGCGGAGCAACTCGCGATGGCGGCCAAGACGAAAGCGCCGCGCGTCAAGCCCCAGAAGAAGCAGACCCACACGCCGCATCCGCGCACCCATCGCAAGCATCGCTGAAAAGCAGCCGCGCTGCTGCGCTCATCCAGGATCAGGGATCCCTCGACTCCGCGCGCCGCCCGATCGGAATGACACCGGACGCAGAGGCTATTGGGTGGCAATCAGACGCGGCGCCATCCGGCGCCTTCATGACCGAAGTGGAAGGCGCCCGGGTGCAGAATCTCGGCCAGGATCTCGAGCGATTCCGCAAGCCGCGGGCCGGGCCGGTTAAAGAACTGATTACCATCGGCGGCGAATACTTTCCCCGCTCTGACGGCGCATAGCGATTGCCATCGCGGGTCGGCGGCAAGCGACCCAATCTCGCTCATCGTGCGCGGGATATCGAAGCCACACGGCGACAGCAGGATCACGTCGGGATCAGACGCGATAAGATCATCGAACTTGAGCCACGGCGAATGTTTGCCGTCCCTTCCGAACAGATTTTTCCCGCCCGCCATCGCGATCAGCTCGGGCATCCAGTTGCCGCCCGTCATCAACGGGTCCATCCACTCGACAAACGCGACCGTCGGCGCAATTCCCGAACGGATCGCAAACTCCGAGGCGCGGCTTGATATAGTTTCCATCCGCGCGCGCAGCCCCCGCACAAGTTCGGCGCCGTGCTGGGGCACGTCCAGCGCCGACGCGACCCGCTGGAGATCCGTGAACACGTCGGCAAGCGCATAGGGCGCAAGCGAGACAATCCGCGGCCGAGAACCGATCCACTGCGCGACGGCGGCCTCGACGTCGGATTCGCTGACCGCGCATACTTCGCACTGCGACTGGGTGACGATTATGTCGGGACAAAGCTCCGCGAGCTTTGCCGCATCGACGCGATAAACTGAGAGCGCATCGGCGACGATCTGCTTGACCCGCTGATCAATCTCGGCGCTCATGCCTTCGACGTTGAACTTCGGCTCGGTCAGTGCAGGCAGGTTCCGAACCGAAAGCGGGAAGTCGCACTCGTGCGAGCGGCCGACTAGTTGGTGTCCGCATCCGAGCGCGAACACAATTTCGGTGGCGCTTGGCAACAGGGTGACGATTCGATGCACGGATGATCTCCCACGACCAAGTCACTGCGGAGCGCGGGTCGATTTTATCTCATCCACTCCGACCGATCGATCGACTTGCGCAAGCTCCACGCGCACGGAAGTAAGCGATTCGCGGACCGTCTCGCGGACATAGTAAGCCGTGGCTGGCCGGACTTCGAAACTGACTCGATTTCCTTTCGCTGCTTGCGAGTAGCATTCGATAATACCCGGATCGGCGACGAAAGCATGGTATCCGCCCGCGACGATCTGGGTCGTATCATTGCCACACGTAATATCGGGTTCCTGCGAGGAGCCGACCAGCTCATATGGCCGATAGACGTAAACCACGGCCTTGGCGGCAGGAGCTTGCACACTATGGAAACTCGGCCCCTCGGCCTCGCATCCGGCGAGCATCAATAGCAGGCCGAGCGGCCAAACGAATTTCCTGAAACTGGACGATCGGGAAGTTCGCATCGCTCAAGCAGGCGGTTTGACCGCACGCACATAGAAGAAGAGCGGCATGTGCTCGCGATGGCGCGCGAGCCACGGATGATCGCGGCATGCCTCTTCGGTAGGACGCGGCTCATGCACTTCTTTCAGCGAGAATCCGGCGCCGATCACTGCGTTGATGTAGTCGGACAGGGTGCGATCGAAGCGCGGAACTGAAAAATCATCGACTTGCGGAGAACCGGGATGGTGCTGGAATTTCCAGCGTTCGATCCATGGCTCATCAGCGAAGTACTGTCCGCCGGTGTAGCCCGTCTCGTGCCCATTCTCGTCGCGAATCCATCCAAGTCCGCGCGTCCCGAAACATGGATGGATAATGCTGAAGCAGAGTTGCGCACCCGGACGCATCACGCGAAATATTTCGCGCATCGCAACGGGGAAATCTGGTCCATCCATCAGCGCCATAAATGAAACCACCGCATCGAAGGAATCGTCCGTGAATTCCGGCATCTCAGTGTACGGCGCTAGATGATAACGAATTCCGAGCGGATCGCGCCGCTCCTCCTCGCGCGCCAACTCGATCATTCTTGCGGAGATATCCGCGCCAGTCATCTTGGCGCCGCGCCGCGCAAGAATCCTCGTGTTGTATCCTTCGCCGCATCCCGCGTCGAGAACGATTTTGCCTGCCAGATCGCCAATAAAGGCGAGGAACGCCGGATTGTTGTAATACTCGCGATAGACGTCGTGACCCGCGCGCACCTGCTGCGCCCAAATCTCGGCATTGCGATCCCAATTCGAGGCGACCTCCGTCCGGGAGATTGCCTTTGGCGCCGAGTCAATCTTGCGCACGCGGTTCCCTCCTTATCGTGACGAGCAAACGGCGCGGAAAAGAAAAGGGCCGAGACACTCGACCCGCGGTTGTGGCGCGCGACGGCTCAGACATCGCGCTTCTCCATTTCATCCTGATGGTTTGGCAACTTTATACGAATTTCGCCACGTTGACAACGATCGCCCGCGACCGGATTGTGTCGAGATGATCATCGGCGCTGGGGATTATCGATGAACCCGGGTTCGGTTCAGGCGGTCGGGCTGGACTTTGGAACCACCAACAGCGCTATCGCCATCGTCGGAGAGAATCGCGAGCCACGTCTCGCCCGCTTCAAGAGCCACTTGGCGCCTTTCGATGACGCCGAAACCTTCCGCTCGATCCTGTTCTTCGAATCCACGGAGGAAACCGGCGGTTCAGAGGCGGCGTTGTCGGTCGGCAACGAGGCGATTCGCCGTTATCTGGCCGCGGGCGGCAATGGCCGGCTCATCCAGTCGCTCAAGTCGTTTCTTGCGGATCGATCATTTCACGCAACCGAGATTATGGGCGAGAGCTATTCGCTCGGCGATCTGATCGCGCCGATTTTGATCGAGTTGCGCAACCGCGCCGAAGCCCAGTTCGGCGAACTGCCGCCGCGAATCGTGGTTGGAAGACCGGTGCATTTCTCTGATGCGCAAACCCGGGCTGATGACGACCTGGCGCGCGCCCGGCTCGATATCGCGGTGCGACGCGCGGGATGGACCGACGTTGTTTTCGAGTTCGAGCCGGTCGCCGCCGCGTACGACTATGCAAGCCGAATCATCCGCGACGAGCTGGTGCTGATCGCGGATTTCGGGGGCGGCACGAGCGATTTCTCGCTGCTGCGGCTCAGGCCGCCCGGAGCCGGTGACGTTTCGGGATCGCGCTTCGAGATACTTGGGAATGACGGCGTGGCGATTGCGGGTGACGCATTCGACGGACGGATGATCCATCACGTTGTCGCGCCCGCGCTCGGGCGTGGTTCGAAGTACCGATCTCCATATGGCACGGTTCTGCCGGCGCCGACTTGGCCCTACGTAAAACTCGAACGATGGCATCATCTGTCGATGCTCAACACGCGAGCCACCCTGTTCAAATTGCGCGAGCTTGAGCGGGAGTCGCTTGCGCCCGCGATGATTGCGGCGCTGATCGACGTAATCGAAAATGACCTCGGCTACTTCGTTTTCCGCGAAATCGAAAAGACCAAGCTCGCCCTGTCAGAAAGCGAGTCCGGCCTCTTCGTTTTCGAGGATCGGCTCACCCAGATCCGGCGCGAAGTCGCGCGCCGCGACTTCGAGGGCTGGATCGCGCATCAACTTGCCAAGATAGCGGGATGCGTGGACAGGCTGATGCGCGAGGTTTCCGTCGCGCCAGATCAAGTCGACAGTGTTTTTCTGACCGGCGGCTCGTCTTTCGTGCCGGCGGTTCGCGCCATTTTCGCAAGCCGTTTCGGAGCCGGCAAAATCCGTATGGGAAACGAGTTCACCTCGGTTGCGAGAGGTCTGGCGCTGCGCGCGATGGAAGTATAGGCGGCGTCAGAAGGCGGCGCTGTAATCGTCGATATTCTGGAACGCGTAGGGAAGAAATTTCTTCGCCTCAACGGTGCCGATTCGGCGCGCCTTGGCATAAACGTCGCCCTCGATATACACCGCGCCTTTCGGCTCTACGATTTCCAGCTCGGTGACGGGATCGTGGTGCGACGACTGAAGCGTCACCTTCCCGGGACCATGCCGTCGAACTCGAAGACGAGTCTCGAACTCGGCGTGAACCAGAATCGGATCGAATTCGAGTCCGCGTCCGTCAGCCGAATGAAAGAACTTGAAATGAAAACGCCCGCTCCGAGACGGCTCTGAAACCGGCAGGTTTTCGGTCAAGCGAGCCTCGACCGAGAGATATCGCTTGCCGAGCCGCTCGATAGAGCCGCGCGCCACGTCGCCGTCGACTTCAAACTGAACTCGCCCCTGCTTTTTAGGCTCTCCAAACAGTTCGCGGCCAAAGATTATCGCGACGTCGGTTGACATCGGCATCGCGAGGCAATAATTCGCCTCAATTCCTTTGTATTGCGCCGCTATATCGACCCATCCACCGGCGAACGCGCCAACGCAATTGGATTTGCCAAAAGTTCCGACGCCGACTGAGACCAGCGGCTCCCGCGCGGGTTCAAGCGGCGGCGGCAGCAGTTCGCGAATGATCTCCGGCCGAGTGAGGTATGTGACGGTCAGGCTCCGGCCGTCCAGAAATGCGGGCGCGGCGAGCGCGTTTTCAATCGCTTTGATCTGATTCGGCGATTTTACCCAATTCGAGGTTTTCATCGCATTCCTCCGAATTAATCCGGTACGCGCTTCGCTTTCACGAAGCAGGCCTAAGATTCCTCGGCTTCGCTCGCGTTGCTCACTGCTCTCGGAATGACAGCCATACACTTGATTCAGCTATTCAGCTAATAGCCGCCGAGTTGCGCCACGCGCTCGCGATGAAGCGCCGGCGATCCGAAGTAGGACTCGTTGAAGCGCGCGCGTTTGAACCACAAATGGATATCGTGCTCCCAGGTGAAGCCGATCCCGCCATGCATCAGAACCGCGCGATCCGTGCCGCGGCTGTAAACGTCGCACAGCCGCGCCTTCGCCATCGAGGCAAACCGCGGCGCATCGGCAAGTCTGGCATCCTGCGCATACGCGGCATACCAGAGGAGCGATCGCGCGGGCTCCACTTCGGAGACGATTTCCGCCGCGACGTGCTTGAGAGCCTGAAACGATCCGATCGGCTTGCCGAACTGCTCGCGAACTTTTGAGTAGTCCACCGCCATATCCAGCGCGCGTTCGACGCCGCCCAGAGAGTCGGACGCAATCGCGACCGCGCCGATATCGAGCAGACGCGGGTAGAGAGCAGGCTCGCGCCTGAGTGGTATCGCCGCGGCCTGATCGAATGTTACCCGGCCGACTCGGCGGGTCAGATCGAGATTCTTGAGCATCTCGACCCGGACGCCTTTGGCGCTGCTATCGACCGCAAAAAGATCGGCGCTGCCGCTATCGCCACGGGCCGCTACGACCATAAAGTCGGCGAGACTTGCGTATGGCACAAACTCCTTGACGCCGGAGATACGCGCGCCGGTTCCGTCAGCAATAGCGGTCGTGGAAAAATCGCGCGGCGCGAGGCTGTCGCCGGATTCCGCCAGCGCAATCGTTCCGATCGCCTTGCCTTCGGCAAGCGGACGGAGAAGCTTGTCTCCCGTTTCGTCAGATCCACCTCGCGCGACCGCATAGGCCGCAAGCACGCTTGAGAAGAGAAACGGCCCCGGCATCGCCGCATAGCCCTGCTCTTCGAGCAGCACCGCCACATCGAGGATGCCGAGGCCGGCGCCGCCGAATTTTTCAGGGACGATCAGACCGGTCCAGCCAAGCTTTGCGATCTCGCGATCGACCTCGGCAAGCCTGCCCTCTTGCGCCGCCATCGCCTTGCGCACCGCGGATGGCGCGCATTCCGCGGACAAAAATTCGCGCGCGCTCGCCTTGAGCTGCCGCTGCTCTTCGCTGAGTCCGAAATCCATGTTCTACCGCTTCCTATCGCGACTTCGGCATCTTGAGCCCGCGTTCCGCGATAATGTTCTTCTGGATATGGGAGGTTCCGCCGCCAATCACCAGCCCCAGCGAAAACATCCACTCGTACGGCCAATAGCCGTGGTCGAGGACACTCGCGTCCTCGCGCGCCAGCATCGAATAATCCCCCATCGCCTCCATCGCGGCGGTTGCGAGATCGTGATTAAGTTCGGTGCCGACGAGCTTGTTGATCATCGTTTCCACGCCGGGATTTCTGCCGCGAATCTGATCGGTAAGCTGGCGCAGCGAATGAAAACGCATCGCCTCGACCCTGATCTCCAGGTCGGCCAGCCGCTGCCGGAAGACCGCATCTTCAGTCAGCGCGCGTCCGCCGCGTTTGATTTTCTTTGTCAGCGCCAGCAGCCGGTTGAAGCGCTGCTCGCTGCCGGTCGCGGAACCGAGCATGTTTCGCTCATGGAACAGAGTTGCGTTCGCAACGATCCATCCTTCATTGAGCTTGCCGACCAGGTTCTTGCGGGGCACGTGCACATTATCGAAAAAGACTTCGTTGAAGCCCTTGTCGCCGGTCATCTGCACCAGCGGACGCACGGTGATTCCCGGCGAATGCATGTCAATCAGGATGTAGGAAATGCCGCGATGCTTGGGCGCATCGGGATCGGTGCGGACGAGGCAGAACATCATGTCGGCGTGCTGTGCGCCGGAGGTCCACACCTTCTGGCCGTTGACCACGAACTCGTCGCCGATGATTTCCGCGCGGGTCCGCAATGATGCGAGGTCGGAACCGGAACCCGGCTCCGAGTAACCCTGGCACCAGATTTCCTCGCCGGTGAGAATTTTGGGCAGGTAGCGGCGCTTCTGCTCCTCGGTGCCCCATGAAATCAGGGTCGGCCCGAGCATCCCGAGGCCAGAGCCACCCGGAAGGTACGGCGCATTGGCGCGAACCATCTCGTCATTGACGATTGTTTGACAAACCGGATCCAGCGCCTGCCCGCCGTATTCTTTCGGCCACGCCAGCGCGACGTAACCGCTTTCATACAGCTTGCGCTGCCAGGCCTTGGATTTTTCGAGCCAAGCCTTGTCTTCACGGCCCTCGCGGCCCGCGCCGAGACCGCTCTTCGGCAGATTCTCTTCAAGGAAACGCCGGATTTTCAGCCGAAACTCTTCTTCCGCGGTGGTGAAATTCAGATCCATTTGAGACTCCTGGCAACGACGTGCGCGATACTGGCGCAAGCATAGTCAAATCCGGCATCGGCGAAAACCGACAAGCGCGGCCTGCTCCGCGGCAGGCGCCGAGATGGCGGAGTTCAAATGGCGCATGGTCACCTGGCCGGCGTCGCAGCGCTATGGGGTCAGCGGCGGCCCTTCCTCTGTGATCTCATAACCGGCCTTTCGCAAATGCGCATGGATTGCGCTGATGTGCTCAGGGCCGCGGGTCTCGAGTTCGAGAGTCACCCATACCCATCCAATTGCGACGTCGCGGCGCGTCCGATCGTGATCGATAGCGCGCACGTTCGCGCCGGTCTTTCCCACTTCCGCGAGCAGAAGACTCAGTTGACCCGGTCGGTCGTGTAGAGCGACTTCGATCCGATCCAGCCGGCCCATCTTCGACAAACCATGACCGATAATTCGATCGAGCAGGTTGACGTCGATATTCCCGCCGCTCACCACCACGACAATCCGTTTTCCCCGCAGTTCGGCACCGATCTTAAGCGCCCCCGCCAGAGCGGCTGCGCCGGCGCCCTCCGCGAGCATCTTCATTCGTTCGAGCATCAGCAGCACCGCCGCGCCGATCTCGAAGTCATCTACCGTAACCGCGCGCCGGACGTGCTCGCGAATGATTCCGAAAGGAATATCGCCGATCCGGCCGGTCGCGAGACCGTCGGCGATAGTGTCCACCGGGATTCCGATTGAAGCAGCGCCGCCTGCGGCAAGGCTCGCGCTGAGCTGAGCGGAACCGGCGGCTTCGACGCCGATTACCTCGGTTTGCGGCAAGCGGGCGGTCAGCGCCACGGCGATACCGGCGATCAGGCCGCCGCCTCCGACCGGCACCAGGACCGCATCCGGTTTGATCTCGTCGGCAATTTCAAGACCGATCGTTCCCTGTCCCGCGACCACATGCGCGTCATCGTACGCGTCAACGAATATCGCCTTCGACTCGCCGCAAATGCGTCCCGCCGCAACTCGCGCGGCCTGATAATCGATTCCCTCTAAAACCACCGCCTGGCCGTAACTTCGCGTGGCAGAGACTTTCGCGATCGGCGCGGTCTCAGGCATCACGATGGTCGCTTTCAATCCGGCACGAGTCGCAGCATAGGCTAGCGCCTGGCCGTGGTTGCCGGCTGAGGCCGCTATCACGCCGCGCGCGCGCTCCGCGGGTTCGAGCGCGGCAATTCGATTGTAAGCGCCGCGAATCTTGAATGATCCGGTCTTCTGCAGGTTCTCCGGCTTGATGAAAACCTTGGCTTCGATCATCCGGCTGAGCGTTTCATTGTGGATGAGCGGCGTCGGCTTGATAACCGGCGCGACGACCTGGCGCGCCTTAAGGATGTCATCGATTGTGACTGTCTTTTGGGTGACGGTCATTTGATGGCGGCGGCTTTTGCGATTTGATGCTCGCGCGCCGGACCAAGTCCGTCGCCTTCAAATTCAATCACGTTGCAAGCGCCCGACGCGTAATCAAGATCGAGGAGAACATTTCGAACCGCGCGCTGTTTTACCGACTTTACGAGCTCTGATATCGCCGCGCGATCGTCGCGACTGATCGCCGCGATTTCCGCCGCCTCGATACCGCTTTGCCGCACGAATTTCCGCGCGCTCTCCTGGCTGCTGAAGGCCAGCACAGCGGCCCACGACTGGCCGGTCTGCTGGAACGCGACTACGCTGCCGTCGCGACCGAGAAGAAAGTACAAAACCGCTGACGCGTTCAATTGCTGTCGATGCGAATCTTGCCGGCGCGAATAGCTTCGGCACGCTCGCGGACCAGCGCCGGATAGGTGTAATAGTGCTCGCCGGTAAGGCGCAGAAATGACTCTATATCCACGTCGGCCAGTTCCATTTCCGCGATCTTTTCCTCCGCGACGGCACGCGATGGCGCGGCGATAATCACGGAATACAATTCGCGGCCTTGCTCCGACTGGAAATCTTCGCGCGGCGGCAACTGATCTTTGGGAATTTTACCGGTGTGAAAGTTGTCCAGGATGAAGCGAAGCGCCTTCAGCTCGTGACGAAGAATATCGATCGGCTTGAGAACTTCGCGCGATGACATCGTGCGAAGAGCTTATCGCCATCGATCGAACCCATTCAATGGCGAACGCCGCGGGCTAGTCGCCCTTGATCAGGCGATGAATCGCGGAGAGATGCCTTTGCGCGTCGCGCTTGCGGCCCTGCGCCTCGAACAACTCCGCGACGTTGCGATGCGCCTCGACATTGGTCGGATCGCAATCGATGGCGCGCAGGAAACTTTTCAGCGCGTGCTGAGCTTCATCCTTGCGCCGGTACAACAGCCCGAGCTTCAGATGAACATCGGCGCTGGCCGGCATAATCGCCGCCGCGCCCAGCAGATGGCGCAGCGCGCCTTGCAAGTCGCCTTCGCGCTCGAGCAGCGTGGCCAGGCGCACGTGCGCCTCGAAATTTTCCGGTTCGCGCCCGACCAGTTCACTGTAGATGGTCAGGGCCTTCAGAGGATCTTCCTCCGCGATGCGCCGGGCTTCTTCAAAACGCTCACGGACGCGAGCCGGACCAAAGCTCTCCTCGACCTTCCCGGTGGGACGCTCGGCGCGAAAATCGAGCAGCAACTGGCCGGTTTCCGCCTCGATCAACATCCCGCCCTCGCGGATCACGATATGCCCTTCGTCATTGACGAGCTTGAGCGACGTGACCGGGCGCGACGGATCGATAAATTCGCGCACGCGCGAGAAGCAGCGCTGAATCGATTCCAGATGACGGCGCGCGGCGAGCAGCTCCTTGGTCAGCCGCATCACCAGAAGATCGTTGAACGCGAAGCGGAAATTGCGACCGCTGCTCGCCGACGGGCTTACAACCCGGCGCCGAACCCAGTAGCGAATCCTATCGGGAGAAACCGCCAGAATTCTCGCCGCGGCCCGCGTCGAGAAGGTTTCGCTCCGCACCACCGCCTCTCCCATCTTCATCGCCAACCCTGGCGAGTATCGCAATTTGAAAGCGGCGCCTCAACGCGAGGCGAATCGATTTCTCAACAAGCGACCGACGCATCTATAGCTATCGATCGATCTCCTCCAGCGTCTTAATCATCCTTACGACCGCTTCAACCGCATTTTGGGCGCGGTCGATTCGCTCGAGGGCCTGTTCATGCGTCATCCCCGGCCCGATGATTCCCAACCCCACGGGTTTTTCATATTTTACGGTTAACCGAAGCGCCGCCTGCGCGATCGCGTGGCTGATGACTTCATCGTGCATCGTCTCGCCCTTGATAACCGCGCCAAGAATCACCACACCGTCGATATCATCGCGCCGGATCAGGCGTTTGATCGCCGGCGCCATATCGAAGACGCCCGGCACGTGAACCACCTCGGCTAGTTCCGCCTGATGATGCGCCGCGTGACGCTCCGCGCGCTCCAGCATCCGTGAAGTCACGTCGTAGTTAAAATCCGAGACGATGATCGCAATTCTCATTTGCCCATTATGTCCGCGCGCCTATCCGTTCGGGAGATCCCGGTCGAATACCTCGGACACTTATAGCTGGACCTTGTCGCGGACTTCCACGCCGGCATCGGCCAGGTAGCGCTTGAGCTCGGGAATCGGATGCTCGCCGTAATGCACGATCGAGGCGACAATCGCCGCGTCCGCGTGTGCAGCGGTGAATACCTCGCGCAGATGCTCCGGCTCCCCGGCGCCGCCGCTTGCCACCACCGGCACCGACACACGGTCGCTGATGAGCTGGGTAAGCAATAGCTCATAACCTTTGTAGGTGCCGTCCTGATCGATCGAATTGATCACCAGCTCGCCCGCGCCAAGCCTTACGCCCTCGCGCGCCCACTCAAGCGCGTCTCGGCCCGTAGGAACGCGCCCGCCGTCGATCACGACCTCGTAACCTGTCTTGAGATTGGGCCGTATTCCGGTTCTCTTCACCTGCATGGAAAGAACGATACATTGGCTGCCGAACGCGCGCGCGCCCTCGGCGATAATTTGGGGATTTCTCACCGCGCCCGAGTCGATCGACACCTTTTCCGCTCCGGCGAGCAGCACCGCGCGCATGTCCTCCAGGGTCCGCAAACCGCCTCCCACGCTGAACGGGATAAAGATTTCGCGCGCCACCGCCGCAACCACGTCGAGCATGATCGAGCGCCGCTCGTTGGAAGCGGTGATGTCATAAAAGACCAGTTCGTCGGCGCCCTGCTCATAGTAGTAACGCGCCATCGCGACCGGGTCGCCGATATCGGCATTCTTAAGAAACTGGACGCCCTTGGTGACCTTGCCCGCGCGCACATCGAGGCATGGGATGATCCGTTTCGCGAGCATCAGAGATTCCAGCGGCAGAAATTGTCGAGGAGCTTCAGCCCCGCCGCGCCGCTTTTTTCGAGATGAAACTGGGTCGCGATCACGTTCGACTTCGCGATCGCGGCGACAAACTGGATTCCATAATCGGAGACGGCGATGGCGTTCTTCGGATCATCCACAATAGGGTAGTAGGAGTTTACGAAATAAAACCATGAATTGTCGGGCACGCCCGCGAAAATCGGATGCGCTTGCGTTTGACGGACCCGGTTCCAACCGATCTGCGGCACCTTGAGCGCGCAGCCGTCGACAGCTTCCGGATATCGCGCCGCATGGCCATGAATCACGCCCAGGCATTCGGCGGCGTTTTCGTCACTTCGGTCTAGCAGCACCTGAATACCGATACAGATGCCAAGAAACGGCTTGCCCGCCGCCGCGACGTCGCGTTTAAGCACCTCGTCCAATCCGAGAGCACGCAGATTCTCCATCGTCGCGCCCGCAGCTCCCACGCCGGGCAGGATGACGCGAGATGCGGACGCAATCCGCTCGGCGCGATCGGTTATCTCGCACTCGTGCCCAAGATGCTCCAGCGCCCGCTTGACGCTGGTAAGATTTCCCGCACGGTAGTCGACGATCGCGATCATCGAGTAAAGTCCGGCTCAGGACCAGACTTCGTAATACTACCTGCGCGGATTGCACCACAGAAGCGCCGCGAGAGCGGCCCTTGACGCGAGCTATTCGCTGGTGGAACTGTCGCATCGCAAAGCTGAAGGTACTTCTGTTATGGCAAAAATCGCGCTCGCATTTTCAAATCTTCCGGATGCACCTCCACAGAGCCTCATTGAGTGGTCGAAAGCCGTTGAGGACGCCGGTTTGGCGGGCGTGTTCATGACCGAGGCGGGGAACGACGCGATTGCGTGCTCGCTTGCGCTGGGGCTGAACACGAAGCGGATTATGCTGGGCACCGCGATCAGCAACATCTACCTGCGCCATCCGATTTTGCTCGCGAATGAGGCCGCGGCGGTGCAGGAGTTCACCGGTGGCAGGTTTACCCTGGGGCTCGGCACCGGACATCGCGAGATGAACACGCTTTTGAAAATCGATATGGGCGATCCGATGTCGCGAATGCGCGAGACAGTGGCCGCGATTCGCAAACCGCTCGAAAGCGGATCGACCGGCCCCAAGCTTACGCACAAGCTTCCGATTTATCTCGCCGGAGTCTCCAAGCCGATGGTTCGGCTGGCCGGAGAAATCGCGGATGGCGTGATCTTTAATTTTTTTCCGCCGCGCCGGGTGACTCAGGCGCTGGGAGAGTTGGCCGAAGGCGCCGCAAAGGCCGGGCGCGATCCAAAATCCGTCGAACCTGCCCTGTTCGCGACCGCTTTCATCTCCGACGACTTGGAAGCGGCGCGGCGGCCGGCGCGCAAGCTGCTCTCGCGCTATGGCGCGCTGACATTTTACGGAAATATGATCGCGCGGGCCGGCTTTGAAAAGGAAATCGCCGGTATCCGCGCCGCTGGACGCAACGGCGATGCCGCAATGAAAGCGGTATCGGACCAGATGATCGACGCGACGCTGCTGGTTGGCTCTGAAGCACGAGTGCGCGACAAGTTAAAGGAACTGGTGGCGCCGGGTATCAGCACCGCGATCGTTTTCACCAATCCGGTTGGCGAAGATCGCGCGAGCGCGGTGCGGCGAACAATTCGCGCGCTCAAGAATTTCCAATCGTAGAAATTCAGGGCTGCGCTGACATTTTGATGTCTCTTTATAAAGTTCGTTTGAGGCCACACTATAAGTTCGCGGTTGACAACTGATGTTTCTTTGATGTGTTTTGAAAAGCTTTGATGCTCACGGAGATCGCCGTTAGCTGGCAGCATTAATTGCATGCTATTGCACTCGCTCCGACGAGTTTCTTTTTTCGCAGTCCAGATTGTCCTATTCGGCGTGCTGCTGGCGCTGGCGAGCTGCGGCGGCAACAGCGGCAATAACAGCCCCTCTCATAAGGCGACATCGACTCCCATTCCAACTCCATCCGCGACGCCGACAACGACGCCCGTTTCGACCGAACCGCCGGTGTTTTTTGGTGGAGAGGTGCTGAGCGGCGGCTCGACAGCGATCTCCGGCGCCTCCGTCACCCTGTATGCGGCCGGCACAAGCGGCTATCAGGCCGGCGCCCAAATTCTGGCTACCGCGACTTCTGACAGCAACGGTAGCTTTGGTTTCGAGTTGACCAGTTGTCCCTCGGGCCACACCAGCGACCCGACTTATGTGGTCGCAATCGGCGGAAATACCATTAGCGGCGCCGCTAACAGCGCGATCGGCCTGATGGCGCTGACGGGACCGTGCAGTAGCCTTTCTTCTTCGACCTTCGTACTGGTCACCGAGCTGACCACCGTGGCCGCCGAGTGGGCGCTGGCCCAGTTCATCGACTCCACCGGAACGATAATCGGCACCTCTTCCACCAACTCCGCCGGGCTCGACGACAGTATCGCCGTGGCCGAAAGCAACCTGGTGGTGAGCTACCTGCCCTCGGGAGGAGACACCAGCAACACCGGGGTGCCGGCCGATTTCCTGCCCACGGCAGCAGAGTGCTCGGGTGGCTCTCCGCCGACTAATTGCGACGCGCTTGAGCGGCTGTACACTCTGGCCGATATCATCGCGGCGTGCGACACGAGCGGTTTTACGTCAGCGACGCCGTGCAGCACGCTCTTCACCGCGACCGGCACCAGCACCAGTGAGACGATGCTCGCCGCGGCGCACGCGATTGTTACTCATCCGGCGATAAATGTGAGCACGATCTACGGAGTGCTGGCGCTATCGGCATCGACGCCCTACCAGCCGGCGCTGAGCATGGCCCCGGCAGATTTGACGCTGGCGCTCAACTTTAGCCCGAGCGGCGCCAATTTCAACTACCCGATTGCCCTCGCGATCGACGCCGCGGGCAACGTCTGGGTAGCGAATTTCAGCGGTAGCACTCTAACCGAGCTTAATTCCAATGGCGGGCTCATCGGCAACTTCAACCCCACCGGCGCAAACTTCGACGGGCCGGAAGCCGTCGCGATCGACGCCGCCGGTGACGTCTGGGTGCCGAACTTCAGCGGTAACACTGTAACCGAGCTCAACTCCAGCGGCGGGCTCGTTGGTAACTTTAGCCCCACCGGCCCCTTCAGCGAACCGTTTGCCGCTGCGGTCGATGCCGCGGGCAATGTCTGGGTGCCGAGCTTTGGCAACAGCATAGTTGAGCTTAATTCCAATGGCGGACTCATCGGCAACTTCAACCCCAGCGGCGCAAACTTCGACGGGCCTAATGCTGTCGCGATCGACGCCGCCGGTGACGTGTGGGCGCCGAACTTAAACGGCAACACGATGACAGAGCTTAATTCCAGTGGCGGCCTGGTCGGCGACTTCGATCCCGCTGGCGCCAAATTTGATACGCCGACTGGCGTCGCAATCGACGCCTCGGGCAACGTGTGGGTGTCAAACCAGGCAGGCGACTCAGTGACCGAGCTTAATTCCAGCGGTGGACTGCTGGGCAACTTCGACCCGGCCGGCGCCAACTTCACCAGGCCGGAAGCCGTCGCGATCGACGCGGCCGGCAACGTCTGGGTGCCGAACTCAATCGCGTTCTCGGTGACCGAACTTAATTCCAGCGGCGGCTTGGTCGGCAACTTCAGCTCCGGTGGCGCCATCATCGAGCCGCAAGACGTCGCGATTGACGCGGCCGGCAACGTCTGGATGCCGGACTACGGTCCAAACAACATGGTGACCGAGCTAATCGGCGCGGCACGCCCGGTGCTCACGCCGCTGGTTGCCTGCCTCACCCGGACGCCTCCCGCCGCCGTGTGCCTGCCATAACCACGCCGAGATGATCGGCGCGCCTGCGGCTCAGTGCCGGCTCAAAGCCGACAGCCAGGCTCTTCAGGAAGTTGTCCGCGCTTTCTGCATTTTACCCAGGCGGGCGAAGAACGCGGTGATCCTGCGATAATTGGCGCCAAAGTCGATGATCGGGTCGCGCGACTTCGAGCGCATCTCAACTAAGCTTGAGCCGCCGGTCGCAGGACGCACCTGGACGACGAAATCGTCTCGAAAGCGAAACACACTGGAGGTGCTGACTCCCTCGATCGTCATTGATGAGGGATCGACGCTGGTGATTGTCCAACCGCTCATCCGGCTCGCCGCGCTTTTGACCATCTGGAACACAACCGGAGGCGCGTCGTTTAGCTGAAGCGGCATCAGCGCCTCCGGGTAACCGCTCTTTTGCCGCGCCATATATCGAACCCGATCGTATTTCATGTCGCGGCCGCGATTTTCCGGGAGCTGTCCGGCGTGCGCGAACTCCGGCGGGTTGTCGTAATCGGTAGTCACGTCATTGACACCGGGATGCCCGAGCGCCGAGAGCGCCACCACGAGCACCGGTATGACGACCGCCAATGAGAGCGCCAGGCCCAGTGACGCGCGCGGCCGTCCGGGCGCATACAGCGGCGAGCGGGTCTGGATGACTCCGATAAGTCCGGCTCCGGCTCCGATTAGTCCGATGAGTACGCCGAACACCATCGTCAATTGGAAACCAATCAACGGAGGAATGAGCCCGAAATGCGCGCCGAGGATCCCCACCAGCGCGATCGCGACCGCGATGAGACCATCGAAGAAGGATAGCCACGCCGCTATCATCGGTAGGCCAATCCCTCAGTCTTCGAGCGTGGCTGCATCGGACGCGAGCTATTCTCTTGTGCCGCGCACGACGAACTGGGGCAGAACGAAGAAGAATTTTCGTTCTCTTATGGCGACATCGATCGCGCCGAGCCATCGCGCGATTTCTTCCGCGCTTACGCGGCCCGAATCTCGCGCGTATCGCGCAAGGCTGGAGCGCAGCATCGGCAGCGACCGTCCCGCCACGTCGGCGCCGCACATCACCTCCGCCTTCACCGCGGCGAGGCCCGCTGCGAGAAAGAGACCATAAAGACGTCGGCCAATTCGCGGCTCCTTGATCGCGATTGATTTTGACGCGGCGAGCACGCGATCGGTCAGATCGCGATGCGCCTCGCCGATGTCGAGCGCTAGCATTTCCCAGTCGCTGTCCACCGCGACGACGATACCGCCGCGACGCGCCACCCGCGCCATCTCGACTATGGTTTCGCCCGCTGAATCGACGTACTCGAGCACGTTTTTGCAAAACACCCGATCGAAAGAACCATCTGGAAATGGCAGCGGCGGGAATGCGTGGTTGACGAACTTCGCGTTGACCTTTGCTTCCTTCGCGCGGCGAGTGGAGCGCGCGACAAATTCCGCGTTGATATCGACGCCCGTCACTTCTCCCGCGTCTCCCACTCGTCGCGCGAGCTCGAGCGTGGTATGCCCCGGCCCCGAGCCGACATCCAGCACCTGCATCCCTGATTTGAGTTCGATTGGCTTGAGGAGCGGCTCCATCGCGGGATGAAAGGCCAAAATCTGGTCATACGCGCCCTGGCGATCGGCGTCGATATCGATCCAATGCTGCTTGTAGTAGGGCTCGGGCATTTAAAGGCGCGCGCCTCCGTTCAGAGCGTTACATCAGCTTGCGCGAGATCACAAAGCCTCGCTCCTGGCGTGAAACACGGATGACTTGAGACTACGGCTCAGGCAATGCCCTTTTTTGCCGTCTGGGAGGCTCCAGAAAGCGTTGGCAACGCTTTCCCGTTCCACACACCGGCGAAACGCCTATCGTCGCTCCACGAGCCCGGAAAGCCCCTCCAACGCGAAATTCGCCTTTTGTTCACTTTTCGCTTGGCAGTCATGACAATCTGTCATCAATTTGAGAGGTTGATTTGTAACTAAGAGGATAACCGAACTCATCATCCAGATAGAGCGCCTCTATTTGCCGTGTCCTACTTGCGTGGGACGCGTTTATCCCCGCAGCAGGTCAGCCAGCCCCTGCTCGATCGAAACTCTGGGAGCCCATCCGAGAATCCGCGCGGCGCGCGTTCGGTCGGCAAGCGTATCGCGCATGTCGCCCGCGCGCGGCGGTTTGTGCTCGAATGGACCGCCAAAGATGTGCGCGACGTGATTGATGCTCACGTTATGGCCATAGCCGATATTGATCGGCTCGCCATCGGCGGTTTCGCAGTCCATCGCAAGGATGTTCGCCTGCACCACGTCGCTTACGTGTGTGAAATCGCGAGTTTGTTCACCGTCACCATGAATTTCGAGCGGCCGTCCTTCACGCCGCGCGCGCAGGAACGCCGCAATCGCCAGCATGTAGGCGCCTTCTTGCGCCATCCGGCTCCCGTACACGGCGAAGTACCGCAGCGTCACCGCCTGTACGCCGTAAAGCTGGTGGAACAGCCGTGCGTATTCTTCGCCGACCAGCTTCTGCAGTGCGTAGGGGCTCTGAGGCCGCGGCGTCATCGTCTCGACCATTGGCAGATGCTCCTGCCTTCCATAAACCGAAGACGACCCCGAAAACACCAGCCGCCGAATTCTCGCGTCGCGCACCGCCAATAAGACGTTGAGCGTACCCATCACATTGGTCAGATGAGTCTCAAGCGGCTTGGCAATCGAGAGCGGGATTCTCGGCAGCGCGGCCAGGTGGAATACGCAATCGACGCCGCCCTCGAATGCGGGCGCGATTGCGGTAGCGTCGCGGATATCCGCCTCGATTAGCTCGGCGCGCGGATTCACACGGTCGCGCGTTCCGGTCGCAAAATTGTCGATCGCCCGCACCCGAAAGCCGCGCTCGATCAGGGCGTCAGTCAAATGCGACCCGATGAAGCCCGCCGCGCCGGTCACGAGCACCAGCCGCCCGCGTTCTGCAGCCGCCGCGGTCATCGCGGCCGCATCGCGCCGCCGTCACGAAAGCGCGAAAGCCTATGCGGGGAACCAAATTGAATGGCGATCATCGCTAAGCTAGGTTGAAGTTTATCTGAAGATTCAGGCCAACCGGAACCGAAGCATGACAACTGATGGCGCCAGGATCAACTCGCTGAAATCGCTGCTCGCGGAGCGGATTCTTGTGCTCGACGGCGCATTCGGCACCTTTGTTCTGGGGCATCATCTCTCGGCTGAGGACTATGGCGGCGCAGCGCTGGAAGGATGCAACGAAAACGTCGTTCGCACCCGCCCCGATTTGATTCGCGAGATGCATCGCGGGTTTCTGCAAGCGGGCGCCGACATCATTGAGACCGCCAGCTTCGGCTCAACTCGAATCGTGCTCGCCGAATACGGCCTTGCCTCCGACGCGCACGAGCTTAATCGCATCGCGGCGCAGATCGCTCGCGAGGAAGCCGCGCGCTTCAGCACTCCCGATAAGCCGCGCTTCGTCGCCGGCTCGATGGGTCCGACCACGAAAAGCCTGTCCGTTACCGGCGGCGTCACCTTCGATCAACTCGCTGACGCATACGCTGAGCAGGCGGCCGGGCTTATCGAGGGCGGCGCGGACGTGTTGCTGCTCGAAACCGTGCAGGACACGCTCAACGTCAAGGCGGGCCTGATTGGGATTGACCGCGCAATCCAGCGCTCAGGCGTTGAGCCGGCGATCGCGATTTCTGGCACGATCGAAACGATGGGCACGCTGCTTTGCGGCCAGGATGTCGAGGCATTTTATGTCTCGCTGGCGCATCGCGATCTCCTTTGGATTGGCCTGAATTGCGCGACCGGTCCCGACTTCATGACCGATCATCTGCGTACGCTCTCCTCGCTATCGCGCTTCAATGTCGCGTGCGTGCCGAACGCCGGATTGCCCGACGAGGAAGGAAACTACAACGAGACCGCCGAGATGCTGTCGGCCAAGGTCGGCCGCTTCGCGCGAAGCGGATGGGTTAACCTGGTTGGCGGATGCTGCGGTACCACGGCGGAGCATATCCGCCTGCTCGCCGCCGCGGTGGCGGGCCTAAAGCCGCGCATCACTCCGGAACTTCGGCGTACCGCGGTCTCGGGAACCGAAGCTCTGGTCATCAACGACGACACGCGCCCGGTCGTCGTCGGCGAGCGCACCAATGTTCTCGGCAGCCGCAAATTCAAGCGGCTTATCGCCGAGGACAAGTTCGAAGACGCCGCGGAAATCGGCCGCGCTCAGGTTCGGCGCGGCGCGCTGATTCTGGACGTGTGCCTGCAGGATCCCGATCGCGAGGAGCTGCCGGACGTCACCCGTTTTATCGAAATCGAAACCAAAAAGGTGAAAGTCCCGCTGATGATCGATTCGACCGATCATCGCGTTGTCGAAGAGGCGCTGAAGCGGACTCCGGGCAAATCGATAATCAACTCGATCAATCTCGAGGACGGCGAGCACGGTGAACGCTTTCAGACCGTGATTCGGCTCGCCAGGACCTATGGCGCGGCGATCGTCGTCATGACAATCGACGAGGACAAGCAGCAGGCGCAGGCAATCACGCGCCAGCGCAAGTTTGCGATCGCCGATCGCGCCTACCGGCTGCTGACCGAAAAATACGGCATCGAGCCCGAGGACATTATCTTCGATCCGCTCACGTTCCCGATCGCTACCGGCGATAAAAACTACATCGGCGCCGGAGTCGAGATCATCGAGGGCATCAAGATGATCAAAGCCGCGATGCCGCGAGCGAAGATAAGCCTCGGCGTCTCGAACGTCTCATTCGGCCTGCCAGTCGCCGGGCGCGAAGTCTTGAACGCGGTGATGCTCCATCATTGTATCGAGGCAGGTCTCGATCTGGCGATCGTCAACACCGAGAAGCTGCCACGCTACGGCGCGATTCCGGACGAGGAGAAGAAGCTCGCGGACGACCTGATCTGGTGGCGCGGCGAAGATCCCATTGCCGCGTATGCCGCCCATTTTCGCGAGCGCAAGAGCGGCGTCGAAAAGGAAAATCGCAAGGATTTGCCGCTCCTGGAGCGGCTGCCGCGCTACGTACTCGAAGGCTCCAAGGACGGGCTCGTCGCCGACCTCGATGAAGCGCTTGAGACCATGCCCCCCCTCGACATCATCAATGGGCCGCTGATGAAGGGTATGGACGAAGTCGGGCGTCTGTTCAACGCGAATCAGATGATCGTCGCCGAAGTGCTGCAATCCGCCGAGGCGATGAAGGCCGCGGTCGCGCATCTTGAGCCGCACATGGAGAAGTCGGAGAGCGCAAATCGCGGCAAGATAATCCTGGCGACCGTGAAAGGCGACGTTCACGATATCGGCAAAAACCTGGTCGAGATTATCCTCTCCAACAATGGTTACCGGGTGGTCAACCTCGGCATCAAGGTGCCGCCGGAAGATCTGATCAAGGCCTATCGGGAACACAAGCCGGACGCGATCGGGCTTTCGGGCCTGCTCGTCAAGTCGGCGCAGATGATGGTCGTTACGGCGCAGGACCTTGCCGGCGCGGGCGTCGAATGTCCGATCCTGGTGGGTGGCGCAGCGCTCTCGAATCGATTCACCCGCATCAAGATTGCGCCCGAATATCCGGGACTCGTAGCTTATGCCAACGATGCGATGGCGGGCCTCGAACTCGCCAATCAAATCATGGACTACGAGCGGCGCGAGACCCTTAGAGAGCATCTCGAGCTTGAGTCGCGCAAGATGATCGCGGCCGCGCCGCGGCCCGTAAACGGCAGCGCTCCGCGCCCGGGCGCGAGATCGTCGGTAGCGCGTGATATCGATATTCCGCTGCCGCCGGATCTGAAAACTCACGTTCTCCGCGACTACGACCTGGGCGAAATCTTCACCTACATCAACCCGGTGATGCTCTACACGAAGCATCTCGGCCTGCGCGACGCCGAGCGCGCGCTTGCCGCGCGCGATGAGAAGGCGCTGGAACTAAAAGCCGCCATCGAAGAAGTGCAGGAAACGATGCTCGCGGGCGCCGATATAAAAGCCAACGCGATTTTTCGTTTCTTCCGCGCGCAAAGCGACGGCGATCGAACGGTGATGTTCCTGTCGCCCGACGGCAAATCCGAGCTCGGCGCGTTCCGTTTTGGGCGTCAGAGCGGCGCGCCTTATCTCTGCCTTGCGGATTATGTCGCTCCGGCGGATTCCGGCCGCGCCGATTATCTATGTCTGTCGATCGTGACGATCGGGCGCGGCGTGCGAGCGCTGGCCGACCAATGGAAAGCCGACGGCAACTATCTTAGGTCGCTCATCCTCCAGGTGCTCGCCAATGAGGGTGCGGAGGCATTCGCCGAACTCCTGCATCGCAAGATTCGCCAGATGTGGGGCATCGGCGACCCGCCAGGTCTGATCAAGAAGGACCTCTTCCAGTCGCATTATCGCGGCAAGCGCTATTCGTTCGGATACCCCGCGTGCCCGCGAATGGAAGACCAGGCGCTGCTGTTCAAGCTGCTCGAAGTAGAGAGCAGCAATCTCGGCGTGAGTCTGACCGAGGGCTTCATGATGGATCCCGAGAGCTCCACCAGCGCGATCGTGTTCCACCATCCGGAGTGCAAGTACTTCAATCTCTCCGCGGCTGATTCGGAGCGGCTCGAAGCCGAATTTGCCTAACCTCGCAAGCTCGTAAACAGCACCTTCGGGCGTGGCGCTTGCGCCTGAGCGCGCGCTCCGTGAATAATCGCCTTGCGGTGGTAGCGGCGGATGGCGAGTTCAGCCGGGCATGGGCAAGCGCGGGCGTTCGAGATTGAAGACGTTCGCGACGACTTCGACTCAGTTTCCAATCGTTACAAGCATTGGCATGCGGGCAAGGCGCTGATCCTCGCGGCCACGGCGCTGACCCTCGGCAATGCCGGCTGGTTCATTTGGTCCAATCGTTTCCTGCCTATGTCGGACTATCCCGACTGGATGTACCAGGGATGGTTGTTCACGCGGCTGATGCATGGCAACCTCCCGGCACATTTCGCCCTGACATCTTATCCGGTTCCCTATGCCACGCTTACGACCATCGCGACCGGCCTTAT
>JASHOJ010000276.1 GCA_030041155.1 Candidatus Binataceae bacterium
GCGCAAGCCATCGAGCAGGTGTCGGCGATCATCGACGACATGTCGACCATCGCGGCCACCGTCGCCGCGACCGTCGAGGAGCAGAACAACGCGGTCGCCTCGATCGCCGAAGGCGTCAACCGCGCCTCGGTCGAGGCGCGCACCGGCGCCGACGCCATGAGCCGCGTCGCCGGCGCCTCGACCGGCGCCCGCGCCACTGCCGTCGACGTCAAGGCGCTCGCTGACGCGCTGTCGGTCGAGGCCGAAAATCTGCAGGACGAAGTGCGCCGCTTCCTCGCCGACGTGCAGGCGGCGTAGCGCAACGTAGCCTGGGTTGAGCGAAGCGAAACCCAGGGCCGGCGCTCCAGCTTCCAAAATCGTTCACGGATTCCGTTACGCACTATCCAAATGGGATCTAGGCAGTTTTCAGACAAAACCGCCAGCATCCATGCGCTCGATGACGGCCAAAAGCTCTTCTGTCAGATTATTGCAAATGAAGTCGATGGCGCGCTCGCCATTCAGCAGCGGGTGACGAGAATGAAGCCAAAGCCGCGTCTCATCAGGTGAATAAAAATCGCGTAGGCGCTCAACGACACATAACAAATCGGCGATGATAGTTTGGGTATGGAGGTCGGGCGTTGCCCTTCCCTGCGACCAAAGGGAGACCATAGCCGGAGAGACTGCAACAATATTGGCAATGTCCGTGCCTTGAAGGCCTCCCCTATATTTTAAATCTTCAAGGATTCTGGCGACTGCATTCGCCATCGCTTTATTGCCTCTTACGGGTCAGCCTTTTTGGGTGCCGAGCGTCGCACGGCCTGGAGTGATGAAGTAGTGCCCTAGCAGCACGATTGTTTTCGATTTTCGCTCTGCTCGATTTACGAGGCGGTTCCACCCGCGGCCTTGAACAAGTCGCCCCACACCCGTCTAAGCGCTTCGATTTTCTGGCACGCATTCCATGCGACCGCGGTTATCGCGCGGGCGTCATTTTCATTGATGAACTCCTGCAGGCCGTGGCCGATGAGATTCATGGCGCGCGCGGCATCCTGGGCGTCATTGAGAACTTCTTCCATGTCGAGGCAGAGCGACACCAGCTTTGACGCCGCCGCTTTGGTCGGGCGCATAGGTGTCCTGGCACGCTTGCGTTGCGCAGGCATGGTGAAACTCCGGCGAATCCGGCATAATAACGATGCTCCGATTTACGCACAAAATCATCGGAGCGTCAATAGCAAATCGGAGCAGAGTTCCGATGACCCCAGCGCAATCCCGGATGGCCCGAGCGGCGCTCCAGCTCGGGATTCGTGATGTCGCCAAGCTCGCCGGAGTGGCAGCGAGTACGATTTCCAGGCTTGAGGCCGGCGAAACCCTGCAACCACGTACCGTCGAGGCAATCCGGCATGCCCTGGAAAAGGCTGGCGTCGAGTTCACCAACGGCAAAAAGCCCGGCGTGCGGGTGAAGTAGCCGCGTATGTATTTGTGGACCAGCGGAATGCAGCGCCTCGATTGACGCATCAACCCGTGGCCAAAAGAGAGAGGCCGCCAGCTAGGGCGGCCCCTCGCGCTTCCGGTTTCTGGGTTTCTCGCGTGGATTGGCTACGCAGATTTGCGAAGGGCCGCCTCAAGCTCCTCTTCGGTAGCCTGCCGCCGCTGATCCCGTCGGACGGCCGCTTTCACGGCGGGGTCCTCCAAGAGGGCATCTACGCGCCGGTTTCGCCGTTCCTCTGAGGTTTCAAGCATGCGCTTGGTCTCTTCGCGCGGGCTCATGGCTCGCTCCTGGGTCTCATTCAACGCTGCACGCGATATAAGAACGCTGAGTTACTTTTGCCGTTCCATCCACAAGGAATTCTCTCCCATTATATCGTTGCCCAGAGATAGTATGCCGGCCGCGCCAGAAGGCGCTGGCGGGAGCGAACCGAAGATCGAGGTCACGCCCGAGATGATCGAGGCGGGCAGCGGGTGTCTTTTGCGCTGCCCTTTCTTCGATGTCAGTCGGGGGATGGCGGAGGAACTGGCGGAGACAGTCCTCCGGGATGCTTTGTCAGTACGTCAGAATAAAACCGGTTCAACCGCTCGCCCAACTTAACGACGCTCACTTTGTGTTCGAGCAAATGCTCGGCTGTTATAGGCTCGATACTGCCCTTCTCGCGGAGCGCTTCATGCTCACTGACGGCAATTTCAAGCCACGGCGGCGCGTAAAAGGAAAGAATATCGCGTTCCGCCAATATGTCTGAAACACTGAGTATGTCGTCGCCACCTCTAAATTTGACGGGCTGATGGGCCACGCGACGGCGAAAGGCCAGTAGGGCTTGATAATCGCCCTTCGCGGCAATCCACGCTTTCACGCTTGGATGATCGTGGTCCCCGGGCTGCTTAGAGGGCAATATTGACCTGACAATTTCGTCTGCTAGTGCGAACCGGGCCTCCAGGCCCGGCGTGCGGTAGTAAATGATTGCACTTTGCTTAAGTGGCCCGACGCAGTAATGGAAGATGCGGAATAGCTCTTCCTCGACCTCTGCCCATGCGGTGACGCATTCGCCGACTTCCATGTAGAATTTGTCGGCAATCTTCTGGTAGTCATCACTATCTTCGGCGGGCTCTGCCATGACGCGACCTAAGAACGACGACAAATTCAGCGACGCAGAGGCGGCGCGGTGGACTGAAATCGCATTACGGGCAGCGTTCCAGGCACCGCACAAAACCTACGAGGAATCGAAGGTCGGTAGGCGTGGAGCGACGGCCCGCAAGAGCAGCCGCCGTCGCAGGGCGGCGAAGAAATGGAGAGGCTACGCAATGGTGACGGTTTCGCCGTCGTCCATCTCCACAGCCCCGGCCGGATAAAACCCGGTCTTTTCTTCGCCAGCCTTTGTGAACCAAGCACACCAAATCACCGTACCCTCTTTGGGCCGGTCGCCTACGTTGGTTATCGTCATGCGCGGGCCGCCAGATTTGAGGCGGACCGTGTCGCCAACCTTGAGTGCCATGTTGTTTCCTTTCGGAAGGTGAACTTATAACGCTAGTTCGCAAACTGATTCGCCCCAACGATCTTGTGATGCTTGTCCCCGCAGAAGCTTTTCCAAGATGGACGCGAGCCGGCGCTGCAAATTGGGAATTTTGTCCGCCTAAACAGCGCTGGTCCTGCCATGCTTGTTATTGAAGCCGAGCGTGCAGCCGCACCGCGGCTGAGCGCACCTTGCATGTTCCGGCGGCCATTTGCCGCCGCGAACGCGCTGCGCTGCAGCGCGACCACGCGGGAACAGCCTCCGCCGCAGCCGGGTTAACCGGGCAGCCGATATTGCAAACCATTAAGTCTGCTTGCGAACCAAAACCAAAAATATGCCCGAGCCGCACCACCGCACGCCGCGCCCGTCGTTTCACCAATTGCTCTGGCACTGCCTGATGGGCACTGCCTTGGGCGCGTTGTGCGCGGGCTTGCTGCTGCACGTGCCGAGTTCGGCCGGCGATAGCCTGGCCGACGGGCCGGAAACCTCGTTCGACACGCTGCGGTTTCTGCTCTCGTTCGCTTTTCTGTTCGGCCTCGGTGCAACGCTGACGGGAGCGATGTTTCTCAGCCACGACAAATCCTGATCGGCCGTACCGCGCAGCTGGCGCAGGAGCGGGCTTCGCCCGCGCGGCGGAATGACGTATAGCCCTGCCTTTGCCGCGGAGGCGCTTCGGCGTTGCACAGAATCGGTCTTGGCTTTCGCGTCGTCATCGACGCCTTCTTTCGCTTCAACGCCGACGACGGCTGGGCGATCGCGAGCCACATCGCGCTGTCGATGCTCACCGCGATGTTTCCATTTCTCATCCTGGTGACTGCGCTCGCCGGCTTTCTCGATTCCAAAAATCTTGCCGACGAAGTGGCGCTGCTGATCGTCGCCGCCTGGCCGCATCAGGTTGCCGCGCCGATCGCCGGCCAGATTCACACGGTGCTGACGAGCGCGCAGGGCGACGTGCTCACGCTCGGCGCGGTGTTCGCGCTGTACTTCTCGTCGAGCGGCATCGAGAGCCTGCGTATCGGGCTCAACCGCGCCTACGGCCTTGCCGAACGGCGGCCGTGGTGGCTGTTGCGGCTGGAATCGATCGCCTACGTGCTGGTCAGCGCCATGAGCCTCTTGGCGCTGGCGTTTCTGGTGGTGCTCGGGCCGCTGTTATTTCAGGCGACGCTGACTTATGCGCCGTCGCTGGCGTCATTCGAAAGCCATTACAATGTCGCGCGCCT
>JASHOJ010000277.1 GCA_030041155.1 Candidatus Binataceae bacterium
GGCGAAACTTGATATCAGCGAGCCGTTTTCCCCGCAGTAGCTTCCAAAGTTTCTGCTCGGCGTCCGTCATCTCGCGGCGAAGACGGCGAACACGCGCAAGCTTGGCCGAGTCGAGCGGAGGATTACGCGGCGGTGGGATTTGGCGCAAGGTCGCCCTCACCCGCGATGAAAGATATCGCGGCCTCCCCCGGAGGGGGAGGCGCAATCCTGTCACGCGCGGCGTCAGTGACCTGGCGATAGGATTGCAGCATGCTGACCTGTAGTGCCGACCTGGAGCGCCTGACTGCCGCTGATAATCATAAAGTCCACGTAAGCGCGAGCGCGATAGCCGTCAGTTTACGAAGCATCGGGGCAAGTCTGCGAGACATCGGGAAGCCCTCCTTGATCGGATACGGCTGCGGTCGGAGTCGAAAGATCCGGGATCCCTCAACTCGCGCGGCGCTCGCTCGGGATGACACACGCTAAAAGTCGAGTAGCTCGCGCATGCGCTCCAGCACGCGCTGCGCGCGTGTCTGACGCCCATCGACCGCCTGATCGACGTGGAGCGCCTTCTCGCGATCGATCTGCCGCTGCGCGACCATCTGGCTTATCGCCTCGGCGGCCTTGGGATGTTCGCGGAACAGGCGGGAGAATCCGTCGCGATTAATCTCGAGCACCTCGGTGTCTTTGACCGCGCGAATGGTGGCGGTGCGCGCCTCGCCGCTTAAGAGCGCGCCTTCGCCGTAAATCTGCGAGGGTCCGCCGTAGGCGAGATGGCGCTCCGAGCCGTCCTGCGCGGTGCCGATCACCTCCACCATCCCATAGCGGACGATGTACATGTTCTCGCCCGCCTCGCCCTGGCGCATCAGTACTTCGCCCGCGCCGAACTGATGCACCTGAACCGTGGGCAGCAGCACGCGCAAATCTTCGTCGGTCAGATCGGCCAGGAACGGCACCTTGCGCAGTTCGCGCATGATTTCCGCTTCATACTCGGTCTCGCCCGACGCGGCTCTGCCGCGGCTCTCGGTTCGGATCTCGAGCGTCCGCATCGGGTAGGGAATTTCCATGTTGTGACGCCTGAGCGCGTACCACAGGTTCGAAATCACGTCGGCGTGCACCAGTTCCATCAGCCCGTAGTCCCGAATCCAGTACTTGACCCGATAGCGGATCGCGCTTTCGCCATACTCCCACGGCATCACATCGACCGGTGGATCGTGCAGCACGTGCGGGATGTCGTGCAGAACTCTGACAATCAGTTCACGCACGCGATTGGGCGGCACCGAGTATGCGATTCCGACCGAGATCTCATCCGCAATCGCGCCGTCCGCGAAATTTACCAGCACATCCTTGCTGATAGTGGCGTTGGGGACTTCCAGGCGTTCGCCGGCGCGGGTCGCGATAGTGGTTGAACGCCATCCGATGCCCCGCACCCGTCCGATGTAGTTGCCGGAACGCACCCACTGCCCAGGCTCGAACGGCTTGCTTAGCTGGAGCATCAGCCCGCCAAAGACGTTGCTCAGCGATTCCTGCAGCGCAAGGCCGATGACCGCGGCAACGACGGTGGTGGTGGTCAGAATCGAGAGCGACTGCACGCCGAAATCGGTATATAGAACGATGCCCGCGACGACCGCCCACAGCGTGAACATCAGCAGGTCTTTGAAGATGGTGGAAAAATGGTCGCGACCGCGCCGGGTTCTGGTGTCAAGGATTTCGAACACCAGACGGATAACGCCGAACAGGAACAGAACTATCGCCGCGCCATCGATCTTCTGCGCGATGCCCGGGTTTTTGATCATCGTCGAAACGATGTCGAGGATGAGCCCGGTCGCGATCAGCATCATGCTGGTCGCGCTGATTATCCAATGGCGCCGGCGGAGAGCGAATGCGCAGAGCAGGCAGAAAAGGATCGCGACAACCTCGGCCACGCTGCGCACATCGGAGTGGCGCGTCCACAAGTCGAGGGCAGGCTGGAACATCGTGCCGTACATGGACTAGAGCCCGATAGCCATCGCGATTTCGTCGAGCAGAGTTTCCGCCCGAAAATACTCCATCGCTATCTCGCGCGCAGCCCGTGCGTGGCGCGGATAGTCGGCGTTTATGGCTTTTATAGCCTCGACCGCTTCTTCCGGCGTGTCAAAACCCATCAAACCGGCACCCTCGGGAACGAATTTCTCGAATCCGGTGCGCTGGGTGACCGCGGGCCGTCCCGCCGCCAGGTAGCAAGCGGTCCGATCGCTGAACCATCCCGAGCGCGTGCGCGCGTACACATCCTTGGCGACGGTGAACTCTCCGCGCGACGCACTCAGGTATTCGCGGTAACTATCAATATCGAGCGACATCGGCACCACCGGCACAAAGCTAAAACCGCCTGCGAGCGCCTGTAGGAAATCAGGACCGGAGTGAAGGTCGGTAGCCAATTCGATCGGCTGCCCGGCGCGGCGAGCGACGTCGAGCACTTTCCGGAAATTGACATGCTTTGACCAATAGTAAGTATCGCGGCCAATTACCAGATCGCTGCCGTGGTTGCGCCACGTGCCAACCGTGGTGAATTTGGGCGGATCGCCGGGGTCAGAGGCCGGGTGCCATTCGTCCATCAGAACCGGAGGGCGGGTCGGATGCCACTTGAGGGGGCCTTTGGGGAGGACGCAATCACGCGCGCCGATATTGCATCCATAGGTGAAAAACAGTTTGTGCGCATCCGCGAACGCTCGCCAGATAGGGACTTCCCGCGCAAATCCAATCTCGAACGTTCCGGGATCGGATTCGACATAGACCATGCATCGCGCGGCCCGATGTTCCTCGCGCGGCTGGGTCGCCCCGCAAAGATTGATCACCCCGTCGGCTTCGCGAATCAGGCGAGTGCATCGCTCGCGCGGCATCCCGATACACTGGTTTTCGGCGGAATCAAAAAAAGCCCACCGGTCGGCAAAACCAAAGCGCTCCAGCACCCCGGCTAGTATCTTCAGGTTGCGCGAAGCGTCGCGAGAGTCGGTGTTCTCGACGGGGTCGTAGCAATACGCCAGGTGATCTTCGATGTAGTAGACGTCGAGCCCAAGATTGCGCAAGCCAACGAGATGATTGAGCAGTTGCCATACCACGCCGGCGAATGGAAATCGCACGGCCAGATGGAGTACGACGACGGTGCCCTTGCGCTTGCGAGCCACAAATTTGACCGGAATTTTACTCATCCGGCCACGTCGTGAATAGCGGCCTAGCCGCCGGTTTCGGCGATCCGCCTGAGCTCGTCCGAGAGCATCGCGACAGTGGTGCGGCGCTGACTTAGCGCCGCCTCCCGCTCTTCGCCGAGCTCGCCCAGGTAGCATCGGCGGTCGGGAAGGTAAAGGACGGCACGATATGGAAAGCCCGGGCGCATCTCCGGCAACGGGCGATCCGCGATAACGCCCTCGATTGCGGCTTCGGCGACGCGCTCGCGCGGGTGTTCGCCGCGTCGCGCAACATAGATGAGCGCCGCGGCGGCGCGCAGCCGAGCTGTGCGAGCGCCGGGAGCGATACCGCGCATCCGGCGGATCACCTCGGCCACCAGCGCCTCATCGCTGTCCTCGCCGTCGCCGCTGACCCATCGATGAGATCGGACGCCTGGCTCACCGCCGAGCGCGTCGATTTCGAGCCCGCCGTCATCGGCAAGGGTGGCAATTTTGGCGCGCTCGAAATAAAAGCGCGCCTTGATAAGCGCGTTCTCCGCGAAAGTGGCGCCGGTCTCCTCCGCGCGATCCTGAATTCCCGCCTGCGCGAGCGAGATTGGCTCGAGCGCGTAATCGCGCAGGAGCAAGCGGAACTCGGCGAGTTTGGCGGGATTGGTGGTGGCGATAAGCAGCCGATTCATCGCGATATCTCGCGCATCCGTTACGGCGCTTCGGATTTCGTCTCAGGCTTTGGGCTCGTAAGTGAACTTGAGCGCGGCGCGGCTGCGATGCTCTTCGAGAGCGAGCTCTATCAGCCGATCGATCAGCTTACTAATCGGCAGGCCGCTAGCCTCCCACAGCTTGGGGTACATGCTGATATGCGTAAAGCCGGGAATTGTGTTGACCTCGTTGACGAAGAGGCGCTTAAGATTCGGGCGCGCAAAGAAATCAACTCTCGCCATCCCGCGCAGCGACAAGGTTTTGAACGCCTGGACCGCGGTCTCGCGCAGCTTTTTCATCACCGGGCGAGGAAGCTTGGCGGGAATTATCGTCTGTGCGCCTTCCGGATCGACGTACTTGGATTCGTAGCTATAGAACTCGTGCCGCGCACTTACCCGCACTTCGCCGGCAATCGATGCCTCGGGATTTTCGTTGCCGAGCACCGCGACCTCGAATTCGCGGCCGGAGCATGAGGCCTCGATCAGCGCCTTGCGGTCGTACTGAAAAGCATCTTCCAGCGCGGCAGCAAGATCGGCGGCACGCTTGACCTTGCTGATTCCAACCGAAGAGCCGCTTGCGTTGGGCTTGACGAAAACCGGGAACTTCAATTGTGCGGCGCGCTTTCGGACCGCGCCGGGATGCGCCTGCCAATCGACGCGATCGATTGCAAAATATCGGACCACCGGGATCTTTGCATCGCGCAAGAGCCGCTTCTGCAGGTCCTTGTCCAGCCCGACCGCGGAGCCGAGCACATTGGCGCCGACGTAAGGCACGTGCGCGAGCTCAAGCAATCCCTGCACGGTTCCATCCTCGCCGTAAGTGCCATGCAGCACGGGAAAGACCACATCCAAATGCCCCGCGCCGGTATCGGCGCGAGGCGACACGGTAATCGCGCCGTTATCGGAGACGGGTTCGGGTGCGGGAATGAGGCCGCGACTATCCGGATGAGGCAGCAGGGTGACCGGAGTGTCGCCGGCGGAAAGTGCGGCGAGATTTGGAGTTGCCTCGCCTAGAATTCTGAGCGCATCGCGCTCGAGGTACCATTTGCCGTCGCGATCGATCCCGATGGGGACGATGTCGTAGCGCGCCGGGTCCATCGCGGACATCACGGTCAACGCTGAGCGCAGGGAAACCTCGTGCTCACCGGAGCGGCCGCCGAAGAGCACACCGACGCGAATTCTGTTGTTGGTCGTCATCTACACGGCGCGCGCCTCGCTTGGGTCAATGCGGCGCGCAAGTGCGAATTGTGACACGCGGCGAAAGGATCTTCGAGCCGGAGATTCGCGGCGCGAGGTTGTCGGCACCTACTGCCGATAATTAGGCGCTTCCTTGGTGATGAAGACGTCGTGCACGTGGCTTTCGCGATGACCCGCCTCGCTGACGCGGATGAACTTTGCGCGCCGGCGCAATTCGGCAAGGTTCGCCGCGCCGACATAGCCCATCCCGGACTGCAATCCGCCGATAAGCTGATCGATGTTGGAGGCGAGAGAGCCGCGATGAGGCACGCGTCCTTCAATTCCCTCAGGCACGTGCTTGCCTTCCTCGGCCTCCTGGAGTCCGTAGCGATCGCGGATGCGATCGGTCATTGCGCCAATCGAGCCCATCCCGCGATACAGTTTGTAGGTACGGCCCTGATAGAGAATCGTCTCGCCGGGGCTTTCCTCGCTGCCCGCAAACAGCGATCCGATCATGACCGTGTTGGCGCCGGCGGCAAGCGCTTTGGTGATATCGCCGGAAAATCGAATGCCGCCGTCGGCGACGATCGGAATTCCGCGCGGCTCCGCAATCGCGACGGTGTCCATAATCGCGGTTATCTGCGGGACGCCGACCCCGGACACAACTCGGGTGGTACAAATCGAACCCGGCCCCATCCCCACGCGCAACGCGTCGGCGCCGGCATCGATAAGCGCCTTGGCGCCTTCGGAAGTCGCGATATTACCGGCGACTATCTCGACGTCAGGGCATTCCTGGCGAGTCAGCTTGACCGCCTCGAGCACGTTTTGGGTGTGGCCGTGAGCGGTATCGATACAGAGAACATCAACGCCGGCGCGGCGCAGCGCCGCGGCTCGGGCCTCGCGCTCGGGACCCACGCCGATAGCAGCGCCGACCCGCAGCCGGCCGAACGAATCCTTGCTGGAATGCGGATAGCGCGTCGCCTTATCCATATCTTTTACGGTGATGAGTCCGCGCAATCGATCGTGCTCGTCGGTGAGCAGCAGCTTCTCAATTCGATGCGCTTGCAGGATTTCCTTGGCCTCATCGAGCCTGATTCCCGGGCGCGCGGTGACAAGCTTGGTGGTCATCACGTCACGCACCGGCTTGTCGAGCCGTTTTTCGAATCTCAGATCGCGATTGGTCAGAATTCCGACCAGCCGCCCGTCCGAGACAACCGGCAAGCCGGAAATATGATGTCGCTCCATTATTGCCAGCGCCTCGCCGATGCGCTGATCGGGATGGACGGTAATCGGATCGGAGATCATCCCGCTCTCGTGCTTTTTTACCGCTTCGACTTCGGCCGCCTGCCGTTCGACTGGTAAATTGCGATGGATAAAGCCAAGCCCGCCATGCTGGGCGATTGTGATCGCGGCGCGCGACTCGGTCACGGTGTCCATCGGACTTGATACGAGCGGGATCCGCAGCCGGATTTTGCGGGTGAGCTGGGTCGCAACATCGCACGAGGTAGGCAGCAGGTCAGAAAATTGCGGCAGCAGCAGAACGTCGTCGAAAGTCAGACCTTCGCGAAGCTCGGAGTGAGGCATGGCTGTCCCTCCATTAAACAAAAAGCCCGCAGTTGTCCTGCGGGCTTAATACCGTTGCTTATGAGTTGAAACGCGTGCTTGCGATCCGGACGCGCCATATCTGTAGGTAACAGACGGCGCGGCACGGATCAACCGCGCCCCGGCGCAAGTCGGAAGGTTAGCGGCCGGACCAGGCGGGTGCGCGCTTTTCAAGAAACGCGCAGATACCCTCCTGCGCATCCGCCGCGAGCGCATTCATGCTCATCACTTCTTTCGTGTAGTCGTAAGCTCGCGATTGATCGAGATCGATCTGGGCATAAAAGGCCTGCTTGCCGATCGCGACCGTAAGCGCGCTCGCCTCCACGATTTGCAGCGCGAGGGCACGCGTCTCTGCCACAAGATTCGCATCCGACACAACACGATTAACCAGTCCCCACTCGGCAGCGGTGCGCGCATCGATTGCGCGGCCCGACAGCAGCATCTCCATCGCGCGCTTGCGTCCGACCGCCCGCGTCAGCGCGACCATCGGGGTGGAGCAGAACAGCCCGATTTTGACGCCCGGAGTTGCAAAGCGCGCGCTCTCGGCCGCCACTGCCAAGTCGCAGGTCGCCACCAGTTGGCATCCTGCCGCGGTCGCGATCGCGTGGACGCGGGCAATCACGGGCTGCGGGATCGCCTGCACCACACGCATCAATTCGGCGCACATGTCGAACTCATGGCGATAGAAGCTCAGATCGCGGCCGCGCAGTTCCTGCAAGTCATGGCCGGCGCTGAATGCTGGTCCCGCGCCGGCAAGAATCACCGCTCGCACTTCTGTGCGCGAGGCGGCGGCGCGCAATGCGTCGATCAAATCCGACATCATTGCGGTTGAAAGCGCGTTGCGCTTTTCGGGCCGGTTCATCGTGATGGTGACGATCGATTCTTCCTGCTCGATTAACAGATTGCGATCAGACATTTGCCTGTCTCCTGATTCGAGATTAGCAGGCCGGGCGGCATATGAGCCACGAACTAGCAGGCGATACGCCTGAAGAGACTTAGGTCCAATTCAATCTTCACGTTTCCATGCCTCCGGAAAGAGCAGCAAGAGATCCTGGCCGAGCGACTGAACCAGAAAGCGCTGGGTCTCGGCGATCAAGCGCTCGAGCGCTCTACCCGCGATAAGCCAATGCCCCCGACCCTGCACAAATCTAAGACGCGCGCCGATAGTTTGCGCGAATTCCAGGGTTTGCTCGCGCGGGGCAAACTTATCGCAGTCGCCGGCCAGCACGAGCATCGGTTTGGCGGGTGTCGGGCACCCGGGGCCGATTTCGCCGCTTGCGATCTGCTGCGCAAGTCGCGCGCTCGCGGGAATCATCGTTTTGATTATTGAGTCGCGATGAAACGAATCCGCGTCGGCCACCAATTCGTAAAGAATGCGGCCTTTCGGCGGCCTCAGTGGTCGGCCGCGCCGGATCGCGAGTCGTGCGGCTAAACTCGTGGTGAGCGGCGACTTAAATCCAGGAATCAGCGGAGCGTATGCGACGGCCGCTCTGACTGTGGCAACGCCTGCAAGCGTCAGTGCCAGAAGACCTCCCACACCATGACCGACGAGGATCGCGTCGCGTCCCAGCCCTTCGAGAGCCTCGCGCGCCAGGCCCGTCAGATCGGAGAAGGAAAATCGCTCGATTGGCGTGCTTCCGGCTGCTCGCGCCGTTTCGAAATCCGGCGTGTAAGCTTCCCATCCCATGGTCGCGAGATATCCGAGCAGTAAGCTCAGATGCTTTGGCGGCGAAAACAGGTCGGGAAAAAGGATGATCGGCCACGCAAATTTGAGCGGTTCCGGCCGTTCTACTTGCGCGGTAAAAGGTCCGAGTTTCTCTTCCACGCAATTTTCCATCGCGCACGTCCGTCGGCATCAACGTCGATCGCGGACGGCGGCGCGCCGGTTTCGTCCTGACGTTTAGAGATAAGCGGCGGCAGACGCAACTCAAAAAGAGAGAGCCCCCTTCGCAGGAGGCCCTCTCGGTATGCGAGGCGTTTTCGCCTCGGCTCAATCCAGCAGCAAACCTGGCATCATTAGCCAGCCTCCGGACGACTGAACGCCCAGAGGAAAAACTTTTGGCTAGTTACTTCTTCTTCTTTTTGCCGGCCTTTTTCTTCATACCGCTCTTGAGCTTTGATTTGGATTTGGTGGCCCGTCGGGCCTTTCGCTTCACTGGCATAGATACCTCCTCGTCATAGTGGCCGCTGCTGGATAAGCACCCTTTCCATCGAGTGGTCTCCCCACCACGCATCGAAATTATAGAAAGCAGTTATGAGAAACGCAAGAGCAACGACTCAAATTTATAAAGAAATTATAAAGACAGATTTTGTTCCTGATTCAGCGCTGTTCGTGAACTTTAGAATGCCGTTCATAGATAAGCCCGGTTGAACTTGAAGGCTCCGATGCTTTACCATTGGGCGATGCGCGCCTTAAGTAACTACATTCGTCGCGAATGGCTGAGCCTAATGCTGGCAGCCGTCCTGACGGTCTTCGCCATCAGCTTGATCATCGGCCCGCTCGGCCCGCGCGACCTGCTCGCCTTACGAGCGCATCGAAGGCGGCTTGAGGCTAAACGGGAGGAGCTGCTGGCTAACGACCTGACGCTCAGAACGAGTGTTCAGAACCTTCAGTCGAACGATCGCTATCTTGAGCGGCTGGTACGAAAGGAGCTTGGCTTTACGCGCTCGGACGAGCTCGTCTACAAATTCGTGACCAACTCCACGAACCCGCAGCATTAGAAAACGGCTTTCGATAGCATCCGGTATCCACGTGCCTGGCGCTCGAGATCGTCGCGGAAATCCGGATGTGCCAGCCCGATCAGTGCGCGCGCACGCTCTGGCACCGATTTTCCTTTCAGATTCACGATCCCAAACTCGGTCACGACATGCATTATGTCGGTTCTCGGCGTAGTGATGATGTTGCACTCGTCGATTCGTGCCACAATCCGGCTGGCTCGCTTGCCATTTCGTTCATAGGTGGACGCAAGACACAGAATTGCTTTTCCGCCGCGCGACGCGTATGCACCGCGGATGAATTGCAGTTGTCCGCCGGTCCCGCTTATCTGCCTCACACCCGCGGATTCCGAGCACGCTTGCCCCGTGAGATCTATTTGAGCGGCGTTGCAGATTGCGACCGCGTTGTCATTGCTCAGGATGTGATGCGGGAGATTCGTGTAGTCGACGGGAGCAGCGAAGCAGGCGGGATTGCGATCGAGGAAATCATACATCCGCGAGGATCCGGCAGCGAAACAATATGTCATCTGGTAGCGATTGGTGGTCTTGTGCTCGCCAGTTATTTTTCCTGCTTCGTAAAGCGAGACCAGCGAATCGACGAACATTTCAGTATGGATACCTAGTTCCTTAACCGGCGAGCTCGCCAGCAATTCCGCGACCGCGTTCGGCATCGCGCCAATTCCGATCTGCAGGCACGCGCCGTTTGCGATTTCGGGAGCGATAAGCTCGGCGACTTTTCGATCTACCGGGCCGGGCGCAGGATTCCTCAGCTCCGGCATCTGGCCCGCGCCGGCATCAACTACGTATTTCACGTTGCTGATGTGCACGCCGCACTCGATGCCGAAGACTTGCGGCACGTTCCTATCAACCTCGACAATCACGCACTTCGCTTTTTCGGTAATCGCCTTGTGATAGGTAATCGAGGGGCCGAAGTTGAAGAATCCGTGCTGATCCATCGGTGCGCACTTCAAAACCGCCACGTCGACGTCGACAAAGCGCCGATAATAGTCGGGCGCCTCACCGAAGTTCATCGGGATGTGGTGGCAAAGACCGCGATCGTGCATTTTTCGTTCGAGGCCGGAGAAATACCAAGAGAGGTAAGTGATCCGGCGCGCTTCAGGATCAGCTTCGATCGCCGCGCGCGGCCGCATCGCAAGACATCCGCGCAGCTTCACGCCGTCCAGGCTGGGGACTCGCGCCGCGAGCGCGAGATCGAACAGATCGGGTTGTCCGAGGCCGAATCCATATTCCACCCAGTCGCCTGATTTCACCACGGTGGCGGCCTGTTCCGCGGATACCGTTTTGCGCTTCAATTCGGCGGCGTAAGAATCGGCCATTGCTTGCTCCTGTTCGTTTGCTGCTGGCAGCGCGATGAACAAGTCATCGCGCGCTAGCGCCCATCTATCAATGACAACTGCCGCAGCGCGATGGCAAGCGGCGCTGCGCGAATGCTTTTGCACGTGCTTTTCGCACGCGTCCCGATCCGCTACCGTTTGACGGTTAGCGTCGGTGCGGCGGGCTGTCGGCGCGGCGCGGGGAGAGGGAAGGACGTGGAGCAAGCAGTCTATGGCTTTGTATTAGTGCTTCATCTGTTCGGGGTTGTCTTCTGGATCGGCGGTCTTCTGATGCTCGCGAGCCTGCTTGGCCGAGTGCCCGAGGAAGTCGGACTCCCGAAAGAGCGGCTACTCGGCACTATTCGCCGGCTTTTCGAAGTGGTCATAAACCTCGGAGCCGCTGTCACGATAATTCTCGGAGTCGTACTGATCGCGCTCAATCCGCAAGTGATTACTCAGGGATGGCTTCATCTGAAGCTCTTACTGGTAGCGGTAATCCTCTTTTATCATGTTCGTTTTTATCGCCGGATTCGTTTTTTGGAGGATAATCCAAGCGCCTCGACCCACCGCGAGTTCACAGTCGTGCATGGAGTTGTGAGCCTGCTCCTTCTCGCAATCCTGGTACTGGCGATCCTGAAACCGTTTTAACGCATCCAGCCGCGCGCCGGGCACAAACCGACCGGCTCGATTGTCGATTCGTACAAGCTTCGGTTGGCTAGAATCGGTCTTTCAGCGCGCGGGCCTTGGCAAAGATCGCGACCGGATCATCGGAAACCGACGAATCAATTTTCCGGATGCTTGCGCGAAGCTCGGCGCTCCCGGTGCGCAGAAACGGATTGATTTGTTTTTCATCGCCGATCGTCGAGGGAACGGTCCACTTGCCCGCGGAGCGCTGTGCCACCGACCACTCATGCTTGACCCTGAGCGCGGGATTTTTGGGCTCGAGCGTGAGCGCGAAGCGCAGATTCTTTTCCGTATATTCATGCCCACAGTAGACGCGCGTCGAGTCAGGCAGCGCCGCGAGCCGCGCCAGGGAGGCCACCATTGTGCCAGCGTTGCCCTCGAACACGCGGCCGCATCCGCCGATAAACATGGTGTCTCCAGTAAATACCGCGCCGAGCGGCTCGAAGTAGTAAGCGACGTGGCCGTTGGTATGAGCTGGAATTCCGATCACGCGCGCCTGAAGGCCGCCAATTTCGACCTTGTCGCCGTCGCCAATCGGATGGGTCAGCGCCGGGATTCTGCCGTTTTCGGCGCGCGCGCCGTAGACCCGAAGATTAGGGATTTTTGCGGCCAGATCCTCGTTGCCGCCGCTGTGGTCAGGATGCCAATGGGTGGTCAGCACGGCATCAATCCGCACCCCGTGCTCTGAAGCGGCGGCGATTACCTTGTCAGCCTCGGCGCAATCGACCAC
>JASHOJ010000036.1 GCA_030041155.1 Candidatus Binataceae bacterium
CGCTGGCGCGACGATTTCAGCGACCGCGACCCATCGACCTATCTGTTTCCGGCGCTCAACCATAACACCGACGAAATATCCTGCGCGATCGGGCTCGCCTCGCTCGCCCGCCTGCGCAGCACGATCATCGGCCGGCTTGCCTTCGTGTCGGATTTCGTTGCGCGCCTGGTCGACACCTCGGACGCCTGCACGCCTTACCCGTTTTCGCCGACCGACTCGCCGTTCTTCTATCCGGTCATGGTCGATTGCAGCGCCATCACCTGCAGCAAGATCGAGTTCGCCGAGGCGGTGCGCGCCGAGGGCATCGATCTCAATCCGCATTATCGCTTCGTGGTGTCGGACTGGCCCTATATTCGGCCCTACCTCGCCGACGATTTCGCCGTGCCGAACGCGCACGACGTCTGCAACCGCTCGTTCAATCTCTATCTCAACGAGCGCTACGGCGAGCGCGAGGCGCGCGACGCGGTGAAGGCGATCGTCAAGGTCGAGAAGCATTTCGCCCGGCATTGACGACGTTTCGCGCTCCGCGGCCGGGCGGCTTCGGCGCGCACTGCCGATTTCGATTACGAAAAGTTAAGCGAAATTGCCATGGAACCGACCAAGTGAAGCAATATTTTATGTTGATGAGGCGTCATTTCCGGGCGGGACAGGCTGGGGGAGGGCGATGACAGCAGAGGCGGCCATGTCGCGGCCCTCCAAGCGCTTTGTTTTGCCCTATGAATCTGAATATACGGTCCATCGGAATGACGAGCGGGCCAGCCGGATGATGCGGCTTCGGCTCAAAGCGCGGGAGCACGTCAAGGGGCCGGCAATCATGCCTGAGCTTGCGGACATGGACCACTTGGACCCGCAACCGAAGCGAAAGCGGCTGCGCTTGGAGAGCTGAGCGCCTTGTTCTCTCTTATGGTACGAATTTTCTCTTATGGTACGAAGGGGTCGGATCCATCGCATGAATCGGCTTTAAAGCGACTGCCGCGATCGGCCAAGACCTGATCGAGCGTTTTAGAGCATGTTCCGCTGTCATCGAATCGAGTTCCTTCATTCGTCATTGCCGGGCTTGACCCGGCAATCCATGCTGCGTTGGGGCCGCATGGATGCGCGGGTCAAGCCCGGGCATGACGAGAACGTGGTGCTATCTGAGCGAGATATGCTTTGGCTGGCCGCCCGGGCCGCCGCAGGCACTGCTGGCGTCATGAAAAAGGCTGTTCCAGCTCCCGCCTTCACCGCGCCGGCTATGCGTGGGAGGCCGGGCTCGGCGCGGCGGGCAGCAACCATAGTGGCGCCATGATTTGCCTCTCAAAAGGCCGAGAAACGGCGTATGGCAATGGGCTTCGTCCGAGGTTGCGGCGAGCGGCCGCTGTTCCGCGGTGAGGAGTCCGAAGAAAATTTCCGTTTTGCCGATTTTTAAACTAAAACTGGCCAAACGACTTGGGCGAATCGAGGGACCGGCTAGCCTTAGGCTATACGCACGACGCGACGCGGCCGACGTGCCAGCCGCGCACGGCAGCAGCGGCGAAGGGAACTTGGCCGCCATCGGGTAGAGAGATCATCGATGCTTTACCGCAAACCGCAACCGGGCCTGGACAGCGAAACCGACGACGGCTCGGCAGCGTTTTCGTTCCAGCAGGGATTCAACAACACGCCGGCCTTCGGGGCGGGCGAGATTTCCGATCAATCGTCGGCATCCTCTGCCGGCGAAATCGCAGTAGCTCCAGCGGCAGTGGCTCCAGCAGAAGGCGCCGGACCTGTGCTGGTCAGCAGCCCATCAACGCCGACAAACCAGGAATCGACGAACTGGTCCGGAGGCGTCATAACGGCCGCCTCGGGCGAAAGTTTCAGCACCGTCTCAGCCCAGTGGGTGATCCCGACCATCGCGCAGGTGCCCGGCGTCACGACCTCGGACGTCGCCGAGTGGGTCGGCATCGACGGTTACCAATCCTCGGACGTGTGTCAGGCCGGCGTTTACGAGGAAGCGCAGACATCGAACGGTCAGACTACGCTCAGTTGCCAAGCATGGGTCGAATGGTATCCGGCCGATGCCGAGTTTATCCCTCTTTCGTCCTTCGACGTAAACCCAGGCAACACGATATCAGTCACGGTCGAAACGAGTGGCAAAGGTGCGACCGAAGCGACCTTCATCCTCGACGACGAGACAACCGGCCAGACCTACGAAACCAGCTTGGCGGCGCCAAAGGGGACCAGCCTGGAGGGCAATACCGCCGAAGCTATCGTCGAAACGCCCGAATTGATCAGCGACAACGGCCAGACGTCGCAGCCGCCCCTGGCCGACTTCCTCAACTCGCCTGTCACGTTCGACGATGTCAGTGCGACTTATTCAAATGGCTCGGCCGCCAGCCTCTCATCTGCGCAATCGTTCGGCATGTGGACGGACAACAACGACCCCCCCGGTGTCAGTGGGTCCGTTCAGGAAGCCTACGGCACCATCCAGCCATCGTCGGATTCAATCACGGTGACTGAGGATGACTACTGGGGCGGCCCCACGACGCCGGCCACCACGGCCGAAATGATCATGACCGATACGTCCGGCAATTATTACATTGCCGATCTCGGCAGCAATGCGATTCAGGGATCGCCACAGCTGCTGGAGAACCTGGGAACCGGCTACACATTCGGTGGTATCGGTAATTTCGGCGGCGACAGCGGCGACATGATGCTGCGCGCCTCTGACGGCGATCTCTACGTTTACGATATCAGCAATAACCAGATCACCGGGACGCACGATCTCGGCAACGTCGGAACGGATTGGACGATCGCCGGCTTTGGCGACTTCAGCGGCAATGCCGGCGAAACCGATTTGATCATGCAGCAAAGCGGCGGCAACGTTGAGGTCTACGATATCAGCAACAATCAGGTGACGTTCGCCACGTCGCTCGGCAATTACGGCACGAACACTGTCGTCGGCTTCGGCGATTTCAGCGGCAAAGCCGGCGAGACTGACATGATGATGCGCAGTTCGGCCGGCGACCTCATCGTTTATGACATGGGCAAGAATTCCGTCACCAGCGGGCCGATCGATCTTGGCAATGTCGGATTGAACTGGGCGGTTTACGGTTTCGGCGATTTCAGCAGCAATCCCAATGAAACCGACCTGATCATGCGTGACACGACCACGGGCAATTTCGAGCTGTACGACATCAGCGACAATCGCGTCGTTAGCGCCGAGGCGCTCGGCAATGTCGGTCTGGAATGGACCCTTGCCGGCTTCGGTGATTTCAGCGGCAATCCCGGCGAAACCGACATGCTGTTGCGCGACAGCAACAATGGCGATTTCGAGGTTTATGACTTTGCCAACAATCAAATATACAATGCCGCATCGATCGGTGAGGTCACGCAGAGCTACACCGTCGCTGGAACGGGACCCGATGTGTCCGGTAGTGACACCATGTTGTCGACCTCGCTGGGTGCCGCCGTGGCATCGGCGTCGATGTCGGCCGATGGGGGTATGGCCGGCTTCGAATTCACAAACGCCGGGCAAAGCCCGCAATCGTTCGGATCAGCGAACGGTCTTTCCGAAATCGTGCCGCCGATGAGCAGCTTCTTCTCCGCGCCGGCGCCGATGACTGAGTTTTCCTCGACACTCTCAGAGCCGAGCACAGCGGCGACGGTTCTTGCAGCCGATACTCTTCAGCATACGGTGTGAGCCACGCATCGGCCCGCGTGCCGCCCGCAGCCTTGCTGGACGGCGCCAACTCAGCGCGCTATTGCTTTGCGCGCAGCCGCAGAGGGATTGCATGGGGCTTGGGCCACCCGTCCTTGAGCTTTATCGGCAACTGAAAATTCTCGGCGCCTTGGACGGCGTTCGCGACGTCATCGAGCTGGGCTCGCAGGATTTCTGGTGCCCGCAGCAGAATCTCGTTCGCGCGCTCTGTGTCGCCTTCGGCCGCAGCGAGCCCGCTCCCGAACTGTTGCGCACGACGAACGCCAGCCAATTGCCGGCACGGCTGCTCTACGAGGCGCTTGGGCTGACGTATCAGTGCGTCGATGTCGACGGCCGGGTCGGCTCGCTCGTCCTCGACATGAACTTCGACGGCGCGCCGCCGGAACATGTCGAGCGCTATGATCTCGTCACCAATCACGGCACCTCCGAGCATCTGCTCAATCAATACAATGTCTTCAAGCTGATGCATGATTTCACCAGGCCTGGTGGCATGATGGTCCATGCGGTGCCGTTCACGGTGCACCTCGATCACGGCTTCTTTAATTATCAGCCGAATTTCTTCGAGTGCCTGGCTCGCTATAATTCGTATGAGATACTGGGCCTGTGGGTCGGGCCGGATTGGCAGTTGCCGAGCTTCGTGCCCTGGCAGCCGGCGCTGCTGGATTTCCTTACCCTATCCTCGAAAACGACACACCTCCTGGTCGTTGCGTTGCGCAAGCTCTACGCGAACGATTTTCGCGTGCCGTTTCAGAACCATTACGAGGGAATGGCGCCGGAAACTGCGCTTAGCCGCTACGCCCTCACTGTCGACGGGGAAACCGTCAGCGGCGACCGGATCAAGTATCTCAGCAGAAGCGATTTGCTGGCGAAGGATTACCTTGCCGAAATACAGGATTTGAAGGCCTCGCTTAATGCGTGCCGCGATCAGATCAATATCTTGCAGCGCGCCCTCGCTGAGGATCGCCGCTCAGGTACCCCGGCCGTGACCCGTGTGATCGAGGGTTTGGCAAACATCAAGGCCCAGCTGAGCGCTACGCCGTTTCTGCCAAATAATGCGCACCGACTCACACAGTACTTCATCTGTGACAGCCGGGGACAAACCGCCAATGTGATACCGAACGACCCGTGCAGGGCGACTCGCGAGCACGGCGCCTCCATCATGCGCATCGCGCCGCGGTCGGAGCAGGGCTTTACAGCCGTACAGGTGCGGGTTCTCCTCAACTGCTACGTTTCTGAACCTAATGCGGTGGTGATTGGGGTGTTCGAGGATGGCAAGGCTCAACCGGCGGCGTTGTTCGTCGAGCCGCTACCGCCGAAGGAAATGACCATGGTCGACAAGGAGGCTTCGATTCCGGTGGAAAACAGCGCCGCCCCGCCTGTCTTCGAGATTCATGTCGGCATTGCGCAGCCGCGCGGGGTGCTGTTCCTCAACCAAACGCCAGGGGGCGATACCGCCGCCATTCCCAGCCGCATCCGACTACGTTGGTTGCATTAGCGGCAGCGCGGCGTCTGCTTCAAGCGGCATATGTCCGCGCTGGTTGGTGGACGGCCGCTCTCGGCGGCGGTGGCCCAATCGGAGAGCATTACACGCACTTGACGAAACTTTTGCTGGCCAATATCGAGGGATAGGGCACGACAAGTACAGCAACGGGGCGCGCGATGAACTGTGGGGCGGCGAAGTTTGCTGTGTTATTTATTGTCTTTGCCGCTTTCCCCGCCACGACGCGCGCACAAGGAACCGAGTCCTGCAACGGCCAGGGCGGCATTGCGCCGGGACACGATACGCAGGTGCTATGCACGAGATTGATCGATTTCAGCGGTTTGTGTGGCAAGCCGAATATCCCGAATATGCCGCATTACGAAGATGTCGCCGTCTACCTCAACCCTTGGGAGGAAAAGAGCATCACGATCCGCGAGGTGCAGGTCAGTGCGGTTCTGTTTGGTCCGATTGTCGACGGTCAACCGAAGCCGACCAATCTCAATATCGGCATCTTCTCGGGCAACAGCTACAATTCGGATCCGATGACGCCTTATGAGTATGCCTATGCCATTGGCGCCGCAGTGACCGTCGTGCGGGCACGCGACCGCTTCCCTGCTGGAACCGGCATGCAATTTCCCGGCAAGATCGCGCACGCGGGCACCGGGCCTAGCGGCGTCCATCTGGACGTCCATCTCGACTGCGGCCCCGATGGCGCTTCCTACTTTGGCAAGTGGTTTCTCGCGTACACCGTCAATCGATGAGGTCATCCCAACAACAACGCGTCTCGCACGCGACCTATCGGCCTGACATCGACGGCTTGCGTGCAGTCGCGGTGCTGCTAGTCATCGGATTTCACGCTTTTCCGCAGTGGGTCCGCGGTGGCTTCATTGGCGTTGACGTTTTCTTCGTCATTTCTGGATTTCTGATCACGGGCATTCTGCTGGACGATCTGAAATCCGGCACTTTCAGTTTCAGCCGGTTTTATGCACGACGAATCCGCCGAATCTTTCCCGCGCTTATCGTGGTGCTGATTGCTTGCTTGGCACTGGGCTGGTGGCTGTTGCTTCCGGATGAATTTAGCTCTCTTGGCAGAAACATCGCCGGCGGTGCGGCCTTTGCCTCGAACTTCACGGTCATCCATGAGACCGGATATTTCGACGTTGAGGCGGCGCGTAAACCGCTGCTGCATCTGTGGTCGCTCGGGATTGAGGAGCAGTTTTACCTGGTCTGGCCGCTCGTCTTGTTGATCGCATTTCGCGTCGGAGGGAACGCCATCGGCTGGCTGATCGCCGCGATCCTTGCGGCCTCGTTCCTCGCGAACGTGGCGACGGTCGGCTCGAGTCCCGCAGCTACCTTCTACTGGCCGTTCACACGCGCATGGGAGTTGATGGCCGGCAGTATCCTGGCTTGGCTCGCAGTGAGCGGCACGATGTCGGCGCGGACCGGATGGGCAGATACGCGGGCGGCGCTGGGCATCACACTGATCGTCGCCGCGGTCGCTCTGATAGGCAAGAGCAGCGAATTTCCGGGCTGGTGGGCGCTTCTGCCGACGCTCGGCACCGCGCTCGTGGTCTCCGCCGAGAAGGCGTGGATCAATCGCAAAATCTTGGCAAACCCCGCGCTCGTGTTCGTCGGACTGATCAGCTATCCGCTGTATCTTTGGCACTGGCCGTTGCTATCGTTTCAGACGATAGCCAACCCCGACGGCCAAGCGGTGCTCCCACGGGCGACCCTCATAGCCACGAGCTTTGCGCTGGCGTGGCTTACATACGTTGCGATCGAGCGGCCGGTTCGGTTTGGCAAAATTCCGGCGGTTCCGTATCTGGGCGCTACTATGGTGGCCGCTGGGCTCAGTGGGCTCGTGGTGGTCCACTACGATGGTTTTGCGGATCGCATGCCTGCCGCCATTCGAACGCTCGCGCCCATAGCCGTCGATGAGGTGGCATGGCGCACCGAAAAATGCCTCTTGGAAAGAACTTACAAGCACTTCGCGTCTGAATGTTCAGGTGATGGCCGCCGCCCGTCGGTCTTTCTTTGGGGGGATTCTTATGCAGCCTCACTCTATCCGGGGTTGAAGGCGTTACAAACGTCAGAGAACTTCGGTTTGGCGCAGTACACAATTGCCGGATGCCCGCCCGTTCCGGACTTTCCTGTGGAGGGCCGGCCGTTTTGCGCGGCGACGAATGATGTCGTAATCGCGATCATTCGTTCTGCAAAGCCAGACGTAATTCTGCTCTACTCGACCTGGAACTATCCGGGCTTCGATCCGGACAAGCTTGACGCAACGGTCAATGCTCTGCGCGGGCTGCCGAAAAGCCGCATCGTCTTAATGGGGCCGCCGCCGATGTGGGCTAATGGTCTACCGCAGGCGATGCTTGAGGAATACCGTGCGCATCGGCTAGCGGGCTCGGCGCTTCCTGAGCGTACACTTTTGCACTTGGCAGCTGGGATTCCCGGGCTCGACAAGGCCTTGAGCGCCAAGGCGGCAGCGCTCGGCGTCGAATATATTTCCGTCTGGGATGTCCTCTGCAATCCGAGCGGCTGTCTCACGCGGATTGGCGATGACTTGACGTCGCTGGATTACGGCCATCTGACGATACCCGGCGCCGAGTACCTCGCCGCCAAGATTATGCCGGTGTTATTCCCAGACAGATAAGATTCTGGACCACTTCTTTCTGAAACAGCCATGAAGGTGCCTGCATGCGAGCGCTTTTCGCCGCCTGTCGGATCAGGCTTCGTCCCGCTCGATCTGTTCTATCACCTTTGCCGCCATATTCTCCGCAGCCCGGCGCGGATCGACTCCGGATTCGAAGGAGATCGCCTTGATCCGGTCCTCGGCATAATCCCTGTAGCTGAAAGTCTGGTGCGGGTGCTCACGCATGAGCCAGCCACTAGCTTCGTCAACGTCGAGCCGATTGGCGAGAAGGCTCCTGTTGTCGAAGAGAATGCTCAGGGAAATATCCTGCAGCCCGTACAGCTCGGCAATTGCGATCATCTTGAGCAAGCGATCGACGGTGCACGTACCCTGCACCGCAGCATCTTTGAATGCATCGCTGAGAAAAAGGCAATCGCACACGAGAATCCGGCCGATCGGTCGCATCACGTAGCGGCCGCCGATGATTTCCTGCGGAAAACCGTTGCTGAGGGTAGGCTTTGGCTGCCTGACGATGCCCAGGTCGTAGACCGTCATGTCGTAAGGCGCCAACTGCTCATAGAGCTCGACGAAGTGCGAGCGCGGATGACGGGGGGTCCGAAAAAAGTGTGATTCGGATTCGATCCCAAGAATTCCGCTGCGCGAGAGCGTTTCGCCTGCGCCCTTGAGGATTTCGATCTCATAGGTTTCTGCGTCGAGCTTCATGAAGTCGATTGCGGGACCAATCGTGCCATCAGAAAACAGCGTGTCGAGCCGGCGTGTCGGCACTTGAATCCAGTTCTCGTCGATAACGTCTGTCCCGTTGGCCGCGGCGAAGTGCGATGACGATGGGTTTTCGCGGTAATAACGAAAAGGCCGCGTCTCGTCCTTGTCGCCGAGAGCGCAATGCAAATATCGGATGCGACCCGGATACTTGTTGGCAGCGATGAGCGGCGCGACGCCATCTTCGTACAGCGCATCGAAGCCCCAAAGCTCAAGGTGGTCGCCGAAGGCCTGCCAACGATCGTGAAATCCGCCGCGCACGCCGACGTCAATGAGCCGGAAGCTCTCGGTCAAAATCCCGCGCTTGCAGATTTCGTTGGTGAAATAAGGGTAAGGCGGAAAGTAGTGAGCCAATGCGGTCCTCTCCGCGCGGCGAGATAGCACGCGCAATGCGCCCTAAGTGGGACGCCAAGTCAAGCGTTCCGCATCCGCGGAAAATCAGGCTTGCCGCCAGTCTCTGTCTGCCGCGCGCGATATTTTGACCTCATTCTTTGGCAATCGCCGCTGGCCGCAGGCTAAGTCCGCTTCGCCAAACAGGATTCTAACGACCATGGCTCCGCGACGAGATCCTACCGCCCTTTTACGGCGCGCTGTCATGGCACCCGAGCCTCCGCCCGACTTAACGCTCCACAAAAGCCGCGTTTCGCCCCCCCTGCGCGTGAGTTCCGTAGCGCCCGCAACCTTGCCCAGGGCCCCGGCAAGTGATACCGCTGGAACGCCAGCGCCATGCTGTTCGCGAGGGGGGAAGCATGAGCACCCTGTTAGCCGAAAAGGTGACTGCGTTGCAGAGTCGGGAAGCCGACCCGGCGCCCTATCCAAGGCAGCTCGTCCTGGACTGGACCGATTATTGTAATGCGAAATGCTTCTTCTGCTGGCGCGAGAAGTACGAGCAGGAAATCGGCGGTATGGGCGAGTTCATACCCTTCGCCAAGCTCAAAAAACTCGAAGACGTTCTGAGCAAGGTCGAAATCTTCGGGATTTCGAGCGGAATCGGCGAGCCGCTGTTGCACCCGGAGCTTGATGACATATTGACCTGGCTCTACCGGATCAATCCCTCGATCCGGCTGCAGACGGTGACCAACGGCACGACGCTCACCGCCGCCAAGGCGGCATGGTTCGCCGGACACCTCGATTGGCTTTCGGTGTCGTTGAACGCGGCCAACGGCGACGCTCACATGCGCGATATGTTTCCGCACCTCGCCAAGCGGGGCATCAATGCCGAGAAGAGGTTTGATCTACACGTTCGCCATCTGACCGAGTTCCTGGCGGCGCTGCCGCTCGATGATCGCCGCCGAGTCAGATTTCAGATGGTCACCCATCGGTATAACGTGAAGGACGTGGTCGATTTCGTTCGCCTCGTTCACCGGATGGGAGGATTCCAGGCGGTCTTCACCAACATCGCGGCGCATCCCGAGACGATCGATTGGTCACTGTACTGGATCAAGGACCAGTACAACGATCTAATAGAAGAGGCCTGCGAGGTAGGGACGCGCCTCGGCGTACAAGTCCACTCCGTGCGATTTTTTACCGGCGTCAAGCCGGTATTCGACCTCGACAAGGTCTGCCGCGACCCGATCGACATCGCCTACATCAGCAGGTCCAGTCACGCCTCGCCTTGCTGCCATTGGACCGAAGCGCAGATTCCGGTCGACTACTACAACGATGAACAGGGATTCGAGAAATACTGGAACAGCGATCTGCTGCAGCGGTTGCGCCACAAGCGCGACTTCGCCAGCTGCCGCGTCTGCGGCATGTCGCGGATTTTCGACGAGACAAGCTTCCACTTCTCGCCGAAGCTGAAGCAAATCCTCATCAAAGAGGGCCGGATCGCGGAGCTCAACAGCGAAAACGATTTCCCCGACGCCGCACTGGTGCGGGCCTGCGCCGACCACAAATTGGACCTGCCGAGCATCCGGCGCACGCTGTTGGCGGTTGGACTGCCGGTCGAGATGGCAGGCGCGATCGAAACGCAAGGCTTGGCGGCGCTGCCGGCGCTCGATCAAGCCTGCTGGGACGCGTTCCAAAAGGCCGACCTGCCGCTCACCGGCGCTAATTTAGCGCTGGCCGGCCCGCTCCTCGGCATCGGCTGGGGCACCCCCATTCACGAGCACCAAAACCGGGTCTCGGCGCGCTG
>JASHOJ010000278.1 GCA_030041155.1 Candidatus Binataceae bacterium
TGCTTCATGCAACTTTCCTCGCCGCCGCCGACGGCAGCGCTGTGGATTTCGCCTCGCGCGGCGGAGGAGTCGGTGGCGCAATTAGCCGCTCGTAGGCCGCCAGATCGAGTGTAATGACGCGCGCAGCGTGCGCGACGCTTTCGATTTCTTCGAGTTGCGGTACCAGGGCACGCAGGGAGCCATCGGTCCGCTTGAGCAGCATCGCGACGAGATCGCGAGAAAGCTGAACGTCCAGCGATTCGCGCGCGAGCAACATGACGTCGTCGATCGTAATTGCGCCAAATTCGACGGTTTCGGTTCGGCTTTGCACCGCAGCGCCCAATCCATCCGTTGGCGCCGCGAGCTGCTGAGCGAGCGACGCAACCGAAAGCCAAACGATCGTTAGATGCGCCTCCGAATAATCAGCAAGATCGCGCAACGCGTATACGAAACGCTGCATGGGCCGCTTCCAGGCGCAATAATCACTCTCGTCGATGACGAGCGTCGTGGGGCGGCGCGCCTGTTCGAGGACGCGCTTGATATCGAGATAAATGAGGAACCCGGATCGCTGATCGAAGGGTCGTCGCTCGCGCTTTAGATGCGCTTGTTCCAGCCCAGATAGCACCTCAAACAATGCCAAAGCGGGCGTCATCATCGCGCCCAGGCGAACGGTGACTACGACACGACTTTCGTCACTCCGCAGCGATCGGCTCCATTGAGTTTTTCCAGCTCCCGCAGAACCCCGCACGAGCAGCATGCGCCCGCGCTTGGCGGCGCGCTTGAGGGCCGCGTCGGCCCGGATGACGTTTCGGGTTCGGATAAAAAGATCCGCGTTCATGATGCCGCCCGCGCCTCGCACTCTGGATCGCTTTGGTAGACCCGCAACCACTGCTCCTCTTCCGGGGTGAGGTCTTCCGCGCGCGCGATCAGTTCGCAATAATACAGCCAGCGACGATCGGCGAGATTTTGCTCATCGCGCCGCTCGGCGGCGGCACTCTTCAGCTCCGCCATCGCAGCGGCGCCTTTCGCCATTTCCGTGAGCGCGGGCGTAGAAAACGGGCTCACCGTGACGGTCGCATTGGCCGTCCGACTGCTGGCGCCCAAGATGATCTCCGCAGGCGACTTGCCGCCGAGCTTCTTCACGAGCCGGCGTGAAGCTTTGCGAATCTCGCTCTTAGCAACGCGGAACGCGGACCGCGCGGCGACTGCCTCCGCGCGGCGCGCGTCCGGACAGAGCGAGTCGGCGTCAGTGGCAATACAAATGAAACGCGGCACGCGCTCGACCGAGAAGATCGCAATTTTATCGGCATCGGCGTATGCGCGGACTTCGACACGGTGGCCACTGAGCGCACCGAGAGCAGACGCGATGTAGTTTCGGCCCTCGAAATGAACGCCCCGTTTCGTGACTACAGCCTGCGTCATCGGTGCAAAGAGCAATGCCAGCGTTTCGGGGTCTTCGATGCGCCGAATTTTACCATGCGCCTGCCATTCCTGGATTACGTCGCTCGTGCTTCGCCCGCCGAACTCCTTGCGCGGACGGTCGGCCTCCATTTCGAGAAATTTGTTAAAATGCTCTTCAAGCTCGCGATCGGTTAGGCGAACCCGTAAGATTTCTGCCTCGCTCATGCCACGCCGCTCGGAAAGCGCGAGGCGACCGCGCAAGTTCTGGCGCTCGCCGACATTGCGGCCGATGTACCCAGGCTCCAGGGCCGCAAACCGGCTCAGTAAGTGCACCGTAGCCTCGCCGAATGGGTTCAAATAGCCCGCATACTTCGATGGGTTCGTGGTATGCGCAATCCCGAGACGCTCGAACCCCGCATTCAGGCGCAGCGAGTTGAACGCGCTGCCGTGATCAGAATGTACGCTGCGCGGTACACAAATATCGCGACACTGCCGAGCGAATAAACGCGCAGTTAATTCGCTGCTTTCACTGCGTCCGACGACTGCGATTGCGCGCCCGCTGAACTCGTCGCATCCAACGATAACTGTTCCAAGACCTTCACGAGTCATAACGGGCTTGCCGGAACCATCGTAGGCGAAACGTTCGAATGGTTCCGTGAGCGCTTGGCGTCGGTCCCCGTGAGCACTCATCAGGAGCGACCGCGCGCGGTCAGGGTTCGTCGCAAGCAAAAGAGATGATCGATTCGACTGTCTGAACAACCTCGTCCAACGTTCGATCGAAGCTCGATGTTTCGGAGCGATCGAAAATTGAGCCATGCCGACTTGAGCAACTTTGGCGCTCGGGAGCAAATTTTGCCGCTCAATCACAATGCCCGCGAGAAAGTCACTGAGGCCCGCGACGCGATCCACGAAAAACGCGTGTTCCTGCCGATCCCAGCGCGGCGTCAATGCCGCTTCCCACACGGCGCGGGGGTATTGCTGCGCCTCGCGCCAAATTTGCCGTACGGCGGAGAGAGTGAGGTCGGATCTTTCAGCGGCGCGCTGATACGCAACCATCTTTCCGGCGCCTGATTGGATTTCAGTCTCGATCATCGTTGCGGCGAGAAATCGCTTCGCGCCGCGCTCCCTCGCGCGACCAACCGCGCGTTCGAGACGCGTCAGTGCCGCCTGAATCTCGACATCACTCGCCATGGCTTTAGTTATGGGCACGTTTCCTTGCTACACGCGCGGCCGCTCTACTCGGCCAGAGTTCCGAAGGCAGCAATCCAAGCGCGCGGGCAATAATTTGCTCCCCGCGACGATATGGCCGCCGCAAGGCGATTTCCACCACGCGTGGGTGCAGGCCGTTCTCGCGACTGAGACTAGTTAGACTTAGTCCGCGTTCATGTAATGCCGCGACTATCCGCGGCGCAGACCAGTCTTCGCACTCAGGCTGAACTAAGGTATCGTGAGATGTTACGGCTAACTCCGTCATTCCGCATCTATATACGTCTTCACGTAGACCATGTCAAGCGCCAACCAAGAGTTTTTGCGAAGATTGGAAGAAATTACAGCCGACCTCGGGAGCAAGGCTGCACTGGCGCGTAAGGCAGATATCCCCCCCACAACTTTACAAATTTATTTCGATGGCAGTGAGCCATCGCGCGCAACCCTTGTCGCACTCGCCGATGCCGCCAGTGTTAATATTCAATGGCTGGCGGCTGGCCGCGGTGAAAAGCGCGCCGGCGACGCTCCATCCGGCTATTTGTCGGTCGGCTGCTACGATCTCACAGAGACCGGTCCTTTTCTTCGCGGGATGGTAGGCAACCCCGGCTCTCGGCGCCTTATCCGGCAAGACGATTTGCTGCGAGCGAATCACGCCGGCAGGGTCTTCGCGGTGGATGGCTGCGAGGGGTTGGCGTTCCTACCGGAGATTAATGAGGCCGATCTGCTCGTGATCGCGATGCCGCCAGGCGAGCGCGATCCGTTGCGCCCTTCGGCGATCGAGGCGTGGCGGCTTGTGCCGGACACGATCTATCTGGTCGCCGAGGGCGCCGATCTGAAACTCCGCAAACTTCAGCCAGGACGAGATTCCTCGATCGCGGTCGTCGCGCCTGGCGGAAAGCGCGAGCGAACCCTGCGACGCACGCCGCGAGATTTCATCGTGTTCGGTCCCGTCGTCTGGCGCTCAGGCTTGACTCCGCGCGGCCGTCCGTCCTGAGAAATTAAATGTTGCGGGTGGCAACATTTTTCAGATTCCGCGAAAAAGCCGCGAGCGCCCTGAGAAATTAAATGCTGCGGGTAGCAGCATTTTCGACAATTTCGATGTCCTCGCCCGCCGATCAAAGTCGTCACCGGCGACTTTGATCCTGCCGACCCTCTTAGACCTCGCCAAGCCTATAAGCTGCGCTTAACTATGACGAGGGAGTGTGGCACCATTCCGTTCGCTCGACACTGGGCAACTTTATTGTCCATTCCTACTTAGCAGCGTTGCTAAGTAGGAATGGACAATTCGCGCCGATTTCGGCCTAACCTATTGAATTTGCGTGCTTTTTCTGGATTGTCCATTCCTGGTCGCCAAAACTATCAGTAGGATTTGACAATCGCGTGTCGGTCAGGCCGCGGTCACGATTAGATGCGCCCTCACGTCGGCGCCTAAAGCCCATACGAATCTTACCGTTTTTGCCGGGTCACCGGCTCACTTAAACCCGTTTAGATTCGGTTCAGCTCAGCGAAAGTTGCCCCCCGGTCAGTGTCAAATCCTGATGATAGGATACAAACTTGCGCGGGGTGGATGTCCGCACTATAGTAAGCGTCAAAATGACGCAAAGTACCGAACGCATCATTTGCAGCGGGACCTTACCGAGGTAGTCACATGAACGCACCCGCGAATTCATCGCTTTCTCCCGCGGCGCTGTTGGACAAGCTCGCGCCGCTCGGCGACACGAGCTACAGCCTCGACAGGTGCGCGGATCTCGCCGGCATGATCGCCGAGATTAATCGGCTAAAGGACGAGCGGCGCGCGATCGTGCTTGCGCATAATTATCAGCGGCCCGAGATTTTCGAGGTCGCCGACTTTATCGGCGATTCGCTGGAGCTGGCGCGCAAGGCGCGCGAGGTGACCGACGCCGACGTGATCGTTTTCTGCGGCGTGCATTTCATGGCCGAGACTGCCAAGGTTTTCAATCCCGAGCGCAAGGTGCTGCTGCCGGACATGCGGGCCGGATGCTCGCTCGCCGACGCGGTTACCGCCGAAGCGCTGGCGGATCGCGCCGCCGATCTGCGGGAGGTTTACCCCGATCTGAAAGTCGTGTCGTATGTGAACTGCACCGCCGACGTTAAAGCGCTGTCGGATGCATGTTGCACCTCGGCCAACGCGGTCAAAATCGTCGAGCGGATAGATTCCGACAATATTCTGTTCGTGCCCGACCGTAATCTTGCCAACTACGTCGCCGAGAACACCCGCAAGCGAATAATTTCATGGGACGGCAACTGCTACGTCCATCATCAGATAACTCCGGAAGAGGTAGACCGGGTGAAGCGCTCGATCCCGGGGATCAAGGTGCTGGCTCATCCGGAATGCCGCAAGGACGTGCTTGAGCTGGCGGATGCGGTGCTCTCGACCAGCGCGATGATGCGGTACGCGCGCGAGAGCGAGGCCGACAAGTTCCTGGTGGTCACGGAGTGTGGATTGTCAGATCGCCTGCTGATGGAGATTCCCGACAAGCGTTTTTACAAGGCGTGCAAGCTATGCCGCTTCATGAAAATGATCACTCTCGAAGGCACGCTCGATTCGCTCCAGAATCTGCGCCACGAGATCGAGCTTTCGGACGAAGTGCAAAAAGGCGCCCGCCGCGCGCTGGAGCGGATGCTGGAGCTGAGCGCCTGATCAGCGCCGCGCCTGGCGCCGAATCCTCCAGTGCGGCGCTAATCGATGATGTCGCGCGGCCCAAGGTCGCTGTCGATACGGTCCTGTTCGCGATCGAGCAGCGCAAGCTCAAGACTTATCTGGTGCAATTGAGGCGCGGTCCCGCGCGCGGCAAATGGGCGTTCGCGGGCGGCCTGGTGCGCCAGGGCGAACTGCTCGACCATGCGGTCCGCCGCGAGCTCCGCGCGGCGACCGGGCTTGCCGGCGCATACCTGGAGCAGCTTTTTACCTTTGGCGATCCCTCGCGCGACCCCGATGCGCACGTGGTATCGGTGGCGTACATGGCGCTGGCGGCGGATGCGGGCGCGATCACTGGACCCTCGCGCAAGTATGCGGCCGGCGGATGGTTCGAAGTCGGCGCGCTGCCGCCGCTTGCCTATGATCACGCGCTGATGGCGGCGTACGCTGTGAAACGGGTCAAATCCAAGCTCGAATACAGCAATATCGCGTACGCGCTGCTGCCGCGGGTGTTCACCTTCGCGCAATTCGAGGAATTGTATTCGCGGATCCTGGACCGGCCGATCGACCGGCGCAATTTCCGCCGCCGGGTGCTCGCTATGGGGCTGCTTAGGCGCCTGACCGAGACCCGCCGCGGAGCGCATCGTCCCGCCGCGCTCTATGAGTTCGCCCGCCAGAGCCTTCAGATGATCGAGATGCTATAATTCGGTAGAACTATCTGCCGATGCGAAGCAAGTTTCTGCCGATGGGAATCAAAATCAGCGGAACCGCGGCGGTGATCATAGTGGCTGTGCTGATGGCCGCCGGCGCATACGTGTTTTTCGGCACCCGGCCCAACCCGGCGGTGAACGCCGGGCCGGTTGGCTCCGGCGGGGTCTACGACACGAATGATCCCGCGACCCAGCTTAGGATGACGCTCGACCCCGACCTGTTCACCGGCGAGGTCAAGCAGGCCTATCAGATCGCGCGCGCACATCCCGCCCTGCTCGAGAAGATGCACTGCTACTGCGGATGCGACCGGATTGACGGCCATAAGAATCTGCTCGATTGCTTCCGCGACCGCCATGGCAGCGTTTGCGCGATCTGCACCGGCGAGGCGATCGAGGCCGAGCAATTGGCCAAAAAAGGAATGCCGGTGGAACAGATTCGCGACGCGCTGCGCGCGCGATTTGCCCGCGGGAGCTGACGCTTGTTCGGCCTGGTTTCCGCCTACATCGAGCATTTCACGTACGCGGGACTGTTCGTGGTCCTGTTGCTGTGCGGGATGGGACTGCCGTTGCCGGAGGATTTGGCGCTGCTGGCGGGAGGCTACCTGGTGCATAGCGGAGTCACGCGCTATCCGATAACCCTTGCGGTCTCGCTGGTCGGAGTGGTGGCGGGCGACAATTCGCTGTTCTATCTCGGACGGCATTTCGGCACCGGGCTGGTGCGCTATTTTGGAATCAATCGGCCCGGAACCCAGACCCAAATCGAGCGGATCCGCGGCTTCATGAATCGCCATGGGCATCGCGCGATCTTTTACGCCCGCTTTCTGGCCGGGCTTCGCGCGCTGGTCTATCTGACCGCGGGATCGTTCGGGGTGACGCCCCTTAGGTTTGCGATTTACGATCTGATGGGAGCCATGATTTCGGTGCCGATTGTGGTGTCGATCGGCTATCTGTTCGGCGCTCAACTGGAGAGGGTTATTCATTATCTCGGCGGCTTCGAGCGGATTATCTGGATCGCGGTGCTGCTCTCGGTTGCGGTTTATGGAACCCGGCTTCTGGTATTCTCAAAGTCGCACGACGGCCGCGCCGGATCGGCATAAGCGTCCGGGACATTTGCGCACGCGCCGGCGCCGATGACCTAAATGCCCGCACTCAATCTCAAAACCAAGCTGATGGTCCTGATGGTGCTGCTGCTCACGGCGACGCTTGGGGCGGAAGTGTGGTTCAGCTTGAGCACCCAGGCCGCGATCGTCGAAACCACCAAGCAGCACGTGAAGGATCTTGCCAGCGTTATCCAGATAAGCGTGCAGGAGCTCACCTCGGTCGGCAACACCGATCGCGAGCGGCTGCCCAATTACGTCAAGAGCCTGCATACCAACGGCCTTGAGGTGTCGATCGCGTCGTCGCAGAACCTGATTATCAACAGCTCGAATCCAAGACTTATCGGCGCGGCACTGGTCCCCCGCTCCGCTGACAAGGTGATAGCGGAGCAGCTCAAGCAGGGCAGCGAAATCCTGACCATCCCCGCGGCCCAGCTCGGCCCCGGGTTCAGGCGCACCACCGTGTACCTGGTCCCAGTCGAAGTCGAAGACCATCTGCTCGGCTATGTCCAAGTGGTGGCGAACTTCGCCGATTTCGCGCAGCCGCTGGCCGAAGCGCGAATCAATCAGCTCTACGTCGCGTTCGCGATCTTCGCCCTGGCGCTGGTATTCGCCTACATCCTTGCCGATCGCTACGTGAAACCAATTCATGCGGTCGCGGCGGCGGCGCAAAACGTCGTCGCGCGCGGACTCGAGCCGGTTCCGGAAGCGCATCGCCGCGACGAGATCGGGCTTTTAACCCGCAGTTTCAATGAGATGGTCGCGCAGCTAAGCCATGCGCGTGAGCGCGAGCAGGAGCTCAACCGGCTGGAGCGGTTCACCGCGCTGGGCCAGCTTGCGGGCGGTCTTGCCCACGAGATCAAAAATCCGCTCAATTTCATCAGCCTTGCGCTCGATCAGCTTCGCGCGCGCTATGCGCGCACGCTTGGCGGCGCGGACAGCGACAATTTTGTCCGCCAGGTGATGCTGATGAAGGACGAGGTGCGCCGCCTGGGCGAGCTGGTCCAGAGCTTCTTGCACTACGGGCGGCCGATTGAAATCCATCCGTCGCCGACCGACGTCAAGGCACTGGTTGACGGAGTGCTCGCGATCTCGGAATCGAAGATGAAGAGCCAGGGAATCATCGTGGACGAAGAGGCAAACGGCGCACCCGCGATCCTGAATGTGGATGCCGAGAAGCTGCGCACCTGCTTCATGAATGTGGTTGCCAACAGCGTGCAGGCAATGCCGGAGGGCGGCCGGCTGCGGGTCGGATTTAATCGCGAAGACTCGAAGCTCGCGATAAGCTTCGCCGATACCGGCGCGGGAATCGATCCGGACGTGGCGCAGCGGATTTTTGAGCCGTTTTTCACGACCAAGAGCGAGGGAATCGGCCTTGGGCTGTTTCTGTCAAAGGCAATCGTGGAAAAACACGGCGGCACGATCGAGATCAATCCCAATTCTCCCAATCCCGGCACCACGGTGACTTTCACCTTCCCTGCAAGCTCGGTAAGTATTCGGCAATGAGTCAGGCATCGGTACTGGTGGTCGAGGACAACGATCTGGAACGCGAGATCACCGCCGAAACCTTGCGCGAAGAGGGCTTTGCGGTCGAAGAGGCGGCGGTTGGAAAGCGCGCAATGGAGCTGCTGGGGCTCTCGCGCTTCGACGTGGTGCTGACCGACCTGATGATGCCCGGGATGTCGGGCGACGAGCTTTTGGCCAAGGTCCGGCTGACCTACCCCTCGGCGCAGGTGGTGGTGCTGACCGCACACGGCACGATCGACAGCGCCGTGCAGGCGATGAAGAACGGCGCCTTCTACTATCTCACCAAGCCGACCGACCGCGAGACGCTGGTGATGACGGTGGCCAAGGCGGCGGAGCTTGCGAATCTGCAGCAGGAAAATCAGCTCCTTAAGCGCCGGCTGGAAGGCAAGTTCGAAGTCGAAGGCATTATCGGGCAGGACCCCGCGATCCAGGAAGTAATCCGGATGATGCGCAAGGTCGCGCCCTCGAACACCACCGTCCTGATCCAAGGCGAGAGCGGCACCGGCAAGGAGATCGTCGCACGCGGAATCCATCGCCTGTCGCCGCGGGCGCAGCGCCCGTTTGTGGCGATAAACTGTTCGGCGATTCCCGACAATCTCATCGAAAACGAGCTTTTCGGCCACGAGCGCGGCGCATTCACCGGCGCCACCGAGCGCAAGCAGGGACTGTTCGAGACCGCCGACAAATCGACTCTGTTCCTCGACGAAATCGCCGACCTGCCGCAGGGCTTGCAGGCGAAAATCCTGCGCGTATTGCAAGAGCGCGAGGTGCGCCGGGTCGGCGGTAATGAATCTTTCCGAATCGATGTACGGCTTATCGCCGCGACCAACAAGAACCTGGGTGAGGAAGTCGCCGAGGAGCGTTTTCGGGAGGACCTCTATTATCGCGTCAACGTGGTGACAATCACCCTTCCGCCGCTTAGGGAACGCCGCGGCGATATCCCCTTGCTTGCGAATAACGCGCTTGCCAGGTTCGGCCATCTGGCCGAGGCGCGAGTCACGGAAATCAGCCGGCAGGCGATGGAGGTGCTGCTCGATTACTCGTGGCCCGGCAACGTGCGCCAGCTCGAATCCGCAATCGAGCGCGCGATTCTTCTATGCGAGGGCGACACTATCATGCCGCGCGACCTGCCGCAGGAAGTGCTTGCGCGCAAGCCGCTTGGAAAATCGGGCGAGCGGGCGCGGTTCGACGGGTTTGACATCCCGTCGGAGGGAATCAATTTCGAGACCTTCGAGCGCGATCTGATCCTGCAAGCGATGGAGAAAAACGACTGGGTTATCGCCAAAGCCGCCAAGATGCTCGGGATGAGCTATCGGACGCTTCAGTATCGTCTGGACAAGTTCGGCCTGAAACGTGGCGACGCAAAGGCGGCGGCGGATGGTCGCAGGAAATCCTAGTCACCTACCGTTTGTAGCATTAGACTACAAAAATCCAACCCCGTGGCTCGCTTTTGTTGCATTTTGGCAACCCGCGGGCGCCAATTTCCCTTGCATATTCGTGTGAAGCGGGCTCGCTAAGAATCGGCACATGCGTTGCTTGCGATTTGACGGACAATCCATCGAGACGCGGGGGCGGTCATGTCTAAGATGCAGAGAGAGGTTTTCGGAAGTCGAAACACGGCTGGAGACGGCGTGTTGGCGAAGTCTCGGGTCACGGCGAACGCGAGCCGCATCCGCCGCTTCGGTTTTGCGCTGCCATGGTTTAACCGCAGCGCGGTGCCGATCGTCCAGCCGCTCAGGTCGGCCGCGCGCGAGTTCGAGGAACTGTTTCATCCGTTTGACTGAAGCGGCTCGGCGCGCGTTGCCGCCGCATGGATGTTATGTTAGCTCCAAGTGCGAGATTTGGAGCAGCAATCCATGCGCAATATTAGCGGTGATACCACCTGGCGATCGGTTAAGATCGCCGAGATCAGCAAAGCGGCGATCCTCGCTTCCGCCGCGATCCTGATCATGACGCTTGCCCTTCCTTCCTGTTCGTCCATTTCCAGCAACTCCGCCCTGACCACCGGAATGACCCCGCAGCAGACGATAGATGCGATGGGCCAGCCGGACTTGAGGGATCAGATTCCCGACCCGGCCCGTAGCGGCGCGACGGTGCTGCGTTACGTATGGCTGGATTCCGGCAAAGTCGCGGTTTTCGGGGCCAATGACCGCGTGGCGAGCGTCCAGCAGATAACCCCGGCTTCCGCCGCCGTGCAACGTCATGAGGCAGCCGAGGCCCAGACGCCGCCACCGCCCTTCGATCCGATTAATACGCCTCTCAACTACGCGTTTTATCCGATCAAGGTGGGGCTGATGTATATCGGCGCCGGCATCAACTGTATCGGCGGAGGAGACTGCCGCAAGCCGGTTCTACCCTCGCCTTCTCAGGGATAGCTTCGGACCGCGACCGCCATAATTTCGATGGGAATAGTTTGAGGACGGCAGCCGAATCGGCTGCCGTCCTCGTTTCGAGCAGGCGGGCGCTTTGATCAGGCGTGCGCGTTGCCGTTCATCTCGCGAGGTCCACCCGGCGTGGATGCCACGACGCTGCTCGCGACCGGCAGCGAGGGGCGATCCAGCGACGGCCTCAGGCTGGTCGGATTCTCGAACCGGATGATGCTGTGGTTGGCGATGGTTTCGAATCCGAGCGCGAACACCTTGCGGGTCAGATGCTCCAGCGCTTCGCCCTCCAGCACCATCGGCTGCACAAACAGCTTTCCGCCGTCGAGAACCTGGCCGAACGGGAACCATACCGGCTCGCCGACCTTGACGAACTTCGTGTCGATGTAGGATTGGGTCGTGTCAACCGGATGAACGACCGGATACACGAGAACCGCTCGCGCTCCGAGCAATCCCGCTACGATGGCCGCCCCACGGCGTGCGAGTATGCCGGCCCCTTTCGAAAACGACCACAATTCACCGCACTCAAACACAGTGGAAGCGGGCAGATGGGTCATGTCCGGACGGGGGAAGCTTTGCGGTATGGCGGCAAGATCGTGCATTCGGAATCCCGACATCATCCGCTCGGTCGGTTCGCCATTTTTTTCGAACAGGCCGTAGAGGGTGCCGAATGTCATGTGGATCCTGGCGAGTAGCGAATGTCGACTCTCGCAGAACCCAACGCCGCGCTTCGATCTCGCCTCGTCCATTCGCCGTTCAAATATCCGCCGTTCCGCCTCCGTCTGAAGTAGACGCAGTTCCATTGGAAAACCTCCTGTCCATTGCGGGGTGAATTCCCCGATTGTTCCTGGAGAAAATTGGATGGACCGAGGTGGGCGACCGCCTCAAACGGCCGATCCGAAAGACCTGCGATTATGAAGCGAGGAATTGCGGGCGACGCCCCCCTTCAAGCTTCGCCCGCTCTAGTCTCCCTGGATTACCGTCAGATTCGTCCACTGGCAGGACGCAAAACCGCCAACTCCACACCGGCTGTCATCGCCGCGCATCCACCCCGGCCCGGGACTGAATCATGCTGACCGATTGTCCGGTAACACAGTCTAATTGTTTACGCAAACAGAATCATAAACGGGCCAGTTGCATCATGACTGCGGGTTAATTAAGTGTAGGGGGCAGTTTGCGTCAGGTAGTGGGTCAGAGCGTAGAGAACATTGAAGACAGTTAACCCAGTCAGCAAGTTAGTAAAGGATATTCTCGCGGCCGCCATAAGCGAAAATCGCGACATCCTGACGTCGTGGAAAACGCCCGCGGAGGACTTGGATCGCCTCGCCCGCCGGGATTATGCCCGTTGCCTCCGGCGGCAGCTCAGCTATGGCGTCGTAACGCAGGTGGTGAACAACGCCACCCGGGTGTGGCCCAGCCTCAACCAAGCGCAGTTGAACCCGATTACTCAGCGACGCTTTGAGCGCACCGCCCGCCGGATAACCACTGACCTGAAGGTGCATTTCCAGGCCTCGCCCTATATCGGGCCGGAAGGGATGGCGCTCAGGGGCTTTTATGTCCAGAAGCAGCGCCGGCTGCTCCAGCGCCCTATCATCTATGTTAACACCGCTCATCAACCCGGAGCGGTGTCAAGCACATTTTGTCACGAACTCGGTCACCATTTGACATCACGGCTTTTCAATAGCCACGATGAAGGTGTACACTTCTTTTTCGACGCGGACTACGCGGCGCATCTTGAAGACCCGATCGAGCTTGCTGCCGACGTGCTGGTCAGTCTGGCGGGCTATCCCGCGGCGGTTGCGCGGCGTATCTTTGCGGAGCCGTGGAACTGGGGGTTGATCGCGCGGACGGGCAGGCTTTCGGATGCAGCGTTCACGAGTGTGCGCAGTCATGCGGAGACGAGATTTGGAATCGATTTCAGCAGTCAATGGCCGGCGGAACAACGTCTGAATTATCTCGCTGGAATGATCCACTACGCCAAACTCAGGTGGGCATTACTGGCTGAGTACGACTTATGAAAAAGAAAACTCTCGGATCGGTGTTGAAACAGCAGCGCGAAGCTTTTTCGCTCACCCAGCGCGAGCTAGCGCACAAACTCGGCGTGAAGGCGAGTCATATCGCGTATCTGGAAAATGGCCGCCGCCGCCCTTCCCTGTCGCTCCTGTCCCGAATAGCGGACACGCTCGGGCTTGATAAACAGCAGCTCTTCCTGCTGGCTCATCCCGAGGCGCGGGCGCTGGTCACGGCCAAGGATGAGCCCGAGGGCACCGATCGGCGCGACCTGTCGTGGCGGCAGTTCAGCAGCGACCGCGCCCTTCTGGCGCGCAACTCGGTGACCGCGCGCGAGCTGAAGGTGCTGCAGCAGGTGAACCTGCTCGGGCGCGTATCGTCGCCGCGCCAATATCTATTCATTCTGAATTCGATCAGGCAGGCGGTCGAAGAAGAAGATCGCTAGTCAGTGATTCAGCGGCGCGGCGTTGTCGCCGCGCCGCGTTCCGAAAGACATAGCTTATGCCAGATCGCGGCCGTGCAGTCCGAGGCTCGCCAGCCGCATCCCGGCAAACGGTTTCTCCTCCGCCGCTAGCGCGGCGAACACCGCTTCGGCCTCGCGCGGGCGCTCTATCCCGTCGAGCGCATGGCCAAGCCGCGCGATCGCATCGATTGCCGAGAGCGCTTTGCCGGGCGGCGGGAACGCGGAAGTGATCTTCTGCACCCGGCCCTGAAAGTTGGTGAAACTGCCGTCGATTTCGGGATATGCGGCGATCGGCCATAGCTGGTTCGCCATCTGACCGAGTTCGCTCGCATCGGTATCGAGCACCAGCAGGTAGTCAAGCGCGCCAAAACGACGGATAAATTCCTCCTCGCCGAGCGCCTTGACCAGATTCGCTCGCATCACGATGAGCATCTTGAGGCTTCCGGAAGCGACCGCGGATGACAGCTCGTCGATACCGCCGTTCGGAAGCCCGAGTGCGGCGAGTCCGCGTGTGTTCGGGTTTTTGTTGGCGCGCAGCAGCAACTCGTCGTTGCCGCTGGCGGATGGAGGCGACCAGCTAAGCGTCGCGATACGATCCGAACCAATCGTATCCATCAGCAGCTTCTTGAGCGCGAACCCCTCTTCATTGGTGGACTGCGCGCCGATCACCGCGCCGATTCCATTGGCGCCGCTTTGCTGGCCGATCGCCCTTATCCTGGTTGCGGCGCGGCGCAGCGCGGTGCTCCATTCCTCGGCGATCAGGCGCTCGCCTTCCTGATAGAGCGGCGCAATCAGCCGGCTTTCACCCTGCAGCGAGGGAAAGCTGTAGCGGCCCTCATCGCACATCCAGTAGCTGTTGATATCCGGGTTGTAGCGCGGCTTGAAACGGTAAATCCGGCCCCGCTGCTGATGGATATCGATCGAGCATCCCCGCTCGCATCCGGCGCACACGCTGGGAGTGCGATGCAGGTACCACACGCGCATCCGAAAGCGGAATTCCTTTTCGGTGAGAGCGCCGACCGGGCAGATATCGATCGCGTTGCCGGCGTATTTGTTATCGATTTTGCGGTCCGGCCAATGATTTATCTCGCATCGGTCGCCGCGCTGAAAGATAGCAAGCTCGCTGGTATGGGTGACTTCGTCGAAAAAGCGGGTGCATCGCGCGCACAGGATGCACCGTTCCTGGTCCAGCATCACACCCGATCCGATATCGATCGCCTTGCCCTTCTTGTTTTTCCTGCCGAGCGGAAAGCGCGAGGGCTGCGCGTCGTAATCCATGTAGTAGTCCTGCAGCAGGCACTCGCCGGCCTGATCGCACACCGGGCAATCGATCGGATGATTGATAAGCAGAAATTCGAGCACCGCCTTTTGCGCGGTGCGGGTGCGATCGCTTTTGGTATGCACCACCATCCCGTCGGCGGCTTTGGTGTTGCAGGCGATCTGAAGCTTGGGCGCCTTTTCGACTTCAACCAGGCACATTCGGCAGTTGCCGACCACAGTGAGCCCGGGATGATAGCAGTAGTGCGGGATCTCGATTCCCGCCGTGTCGGCGGCCTGGATCAGATTGAGGCCGTCGGCGACCTCGATTTCCTTGCCGTCGATCGTAAGCTTCGGCATCGCAGTTCCCCTCAGCCCAGGTAGTCAGGCGACCTTGGCGGTGTCATACGCCGCATGCGCGGGAGGCGCGAGACTATCTCCGCGATCGCGAAACGGGCATCGTCCGAGCCGGATGTGCTCCTCGAACTCCGGCCGCCATTTCTTGATGACTCCGCGAGTCGGCATCGCAAGCGAATCCGCCAGCACGCAGATAGTATTGCCTTCCATGTTATTCGAAATGTTGACCATCAGTTCCAGGTCGGATAGCTTGCCGCGCCCCGCTTCCATATCGACCAGGATTTTCTCGATCCAGCCGCATCCTTCGCGGCACGGAGTGCATTGGCCGCATGACTCGTGATGGAAAAAATGCGCGACGCTGCGGAGCACATCCACCATGCAGGTATCTTCGTTCATCACCATCACGCCCGCCGTGCCCATCAGCGAGCCCGCAGCGCGCACCGAGTCGAAATCCATCGCGACCTTTTCTGCTTCCTCGACGTTGAAGGGCGGAAAGGAAGCGCCGCCGGGAATAACGGCTTTCAGCTTCTTTCCCCCGAGAATTCCACCTCCGACGTCATAAATCAGATCCTTTAGCGGAAAGCCCATCGGCAACTCGTAGAGACCGGGTTTGTTGACGTGTCCGGAGAGGCAGAAGAGCTTTACGCCGGGACTTTTCTCGGGGCCGATCGATTTATACCAGTCCGCGCCCTTTTTGATTATCCACGGAACATTGGAGAGCGTTTCGACGTTGTTGACGAC
>JASHOJ010000279.1 GCA_030041155.1 Candidatus Binataceae bacterium
GTTCAGCTCGTGTACACCGCCGGCGAAGGAGTTTTCATTTTCACTCTCGATCGGTCGCTGGGCGAGTTCCTGCTGTGGCGCAAAGATGTGAAGATGCCGCCTCGCGGGGCATTTTATGGTGTGAACCAGGGGAACATCGCCAAATTCCATCCGGGCGCGCGCAAATTCGTGGAGCATATCACCAGCCGCAGGGATGCGATGACGTCATATGCGCTGCGCTACACCGGGGCCTTTGTCGCCGACTTTCATCGATGCCTGCTTGAGGGCGGCCTTTATCTTTATCCGGGCGAAGTGGACGGCGACGGCAGAAGCAAGGGCAAGCTGAGGCTCATGTACGAGCTGGCACCGCTCTCGATGGTCGCGGAGCAGGCGGGTGGCCGCGGATCGAATGGCAAGGGCCGGCTGATGGAAGTGATGCCGCAGTCGCTGCACGATCGGCAGCCGGTTTATATCGGCAGTGCGGCTGAGATCGAGCTCGCCGAGAAGATGCAGGTTGAGGGCTGAAGCGCGCGCGCTCGCCCGGCCATTTACGGGCGCGAGTTGAGCGGCTTTAATCTTGCGATGACGCGGCGGGTTCTGGCGGGAGACATCGGCGCGACCAAGACTTTGCTCGGTCTGTTCAGCGTTGAAGGCGCTGATGCTCGCCTGGAGCGCCATGTCCGCTACTCAAGCCGCGATTTCCCGAACCTGGAAAGCATATGCGCGAACTTCCTCGTACCCGCTGATCGAATCGACGCGGCTGGATTCGGCGTTCCGGGCGTGGTGATCGATCAGACCGCCGTACCTTCGAACCTCGCGTGGAGAATCGATGCGGCGTCGCTCTCGCGTGCACTGGGCGGCGCACCGGTGCGCCTTGAAAACGACATGGCAGCCTGCGCGCTCGGCGTGCTGCATCTGCGGCAAGGCGGCTACGAAGTTCTGCAGGAGGGGTCGCTGGGTGAGCTGCGCGGCAACGTCGCCGTAATCGCGGCGGGTACAGGGCTCGGAGAGGCAGCGCTCGTATATAGCGGCGGAAATTATCATCCGGTAGCCGCGGAGGGAGGACATTCGAGTTTTGCGCCGATTGGCGAACGGCAAGCCGAGTTGTTGCGCTTCCTTGCCGCAGAATACGGCCATGTCAGTTGGGAGCGCGTGCTCTCCGGTCCTGGTCTTGCGAACATCTATCGTTTCCTGAGCCAGCGCAGCGGGCGGCCGGATCCGCCGTGGCCTGCGGAGGCGGCGGCGACGCAGTCGCTGCCGGTGGCGATCAGTTCGGCGGCAATGAAATACGCTGATCCGATTTGCGTTGACGCGCTTCAAATGTTCTGCGCTATTTACGGATCAGAAGCGGCGAATCTTGCGCTTAAAGTCCTGGCGCTCGGAGGCGTTTACCTGTGCGGCGGAATTGCCCCACAAATTATTTCCGCCTTGAAGCAAGGCGCTTTCACAGACGCGTTTGTGTCCAAGGGAAGGCTCAAGGCGATGCTCGAGAAAATTGAAATTCGAGTGGTTACCGATCCTCACACGGCCCTGCTCGGCGCGGCGCACTCCGCGGTCGCGGCGCTGTGCTAGAACGGAAGTTAGTCAATACTGCCGAGACCTTCGGAGGTATTTTTTATGACCAAGCGAGTGCGGGAGATTCTCTCCTGGTATGATTCCGAAAACGCGGGCGTGCGTTCCAATCTCGCCCGGATGTGCAATCACGGCAAGCTCGGCGGGACCGGCAAGTTCGTTATCCTGCCGGTGGATCAGGGATTCGAGCATGGGCCGGCACGCAGTTTCGCGCCCAATCCACCCGCCTATGACCCGCGCTATCATTTCCAGCTCGCAATCGACGCGGGATGCAACGCCTATGCGGCGCCGCTCGGATTTATCGAGGCGGCGGCGGCCGAGTTCGCGGGCGAAATTCCGCTCATCCTGAAGCTCAACAATCACGAGCTGCTGTACGATGAAAAAGATCCGGCGCCGTCGGTTACCGGCAGCGTTAAAGACGCGCTGCAGCTCGGATGCGCCGCGGTCGGATTTACGATTTATCCCGGCTCTTCGCAGGCGAAGTCAATGTACCAGGAGCTGCGCGCAATCGCCGAGGAGGCCAAGGCGCATGGACTCGCGGTCGTAGTATGGTCGTATCCGCGCGGTTCGGGCATCAGCAAGGCGGGCGAGACCGCGATCGACGTGGTTGCCTATGCGGCGCAAATCGCCGCGCAGCTCGGCGCGAACATTATCAAGGTCAAGCCGCCGACCGAGCATATCGAGCAGCCGGAAGCGAAAAAGGTATATGAGTCCGCAAAAATTCCGATCGGCTCGCTCGCGGATCGCATTCACCACGTGGTCCAATCCGCATTTGACGGGCGCCGAATCGTAATCTTCTCGGGTGGCGCGAAGGAATCCGATGAGCAGTTGCTCTCGACTGTGCGCGGAATCCAGGCCGGCGGCGGATTCGGGTCGATTATTGGCCGGAACTCCTTCCAGCGGCCGAAGGATCAGGCGCTAAAGCTTCTAAGCGCGGTCATGGAAATTTACCGCAGTTAAGCGGTTCAAGAGCGAGTCGAGAATTTCGATGGAATACAGCGAGTACCAGCATCTCGTTTTCGAGCGCAAACCGGATGGGATCCTGCTGATTACGATCAGCCGGCCCGAGGTCCTGAATGCGACCAACAAGCGCCTTCATTGGGAGTTGAGCCGCGTATGGCTCGACATCGCGCAGGACGATGAAACCCGGGTTGTGGTGGTGACGGGCGCGGGGCGCGCCTTTTCTGCCGGCGGCGACCTGGAAATGATTGCCGGGATGGCCGGCGACGCGGCGAATATCGGCAGCGCCTTCAAGGAAGCCGGCGATATCGTTTACAACATGATCAATCTCGAAAAGCCGATCATCTCCGCGATCAACGGAGTCGCGGTTGGCGCGGGATTGGCGGTTGCATTCATGGCCGACATCAGCATCGCGTCGGAAGCGATGCGAATCACCGACGGACATCTGCGCCTGGGCGTTGCGGCGGGCGATCACGCGGTTATTATCTGGCCGCTTTTGTGCGGACTCGCGAAGGCGAAATATTACCTGCTGACGGCGGATTTTATCGACGGGAGGGAGGCGGAACGGATCGGGCTGGTAAGCCTGTGTGTGCCCGCGGACCAGTTGATGGAAAAGGCGATGGAGGTGGCGCGCAAACTCGCATTAGGTCCGCAGCAGGCGGTTCGTTTCACCAAGCGCGCTCTCAACAATTGGCTGCATCTGGCCGCGCCCGCATTCGACGCCTCGCTTGCGATGGAGATGCTGAATTTCTTTGGCGCCGACGTGAAAGAAGGCGTGCAGGCGATTCGCGAAAAGCGGCCGCCAAAATTTCCGGGTCTGAAATGAGACAGGTCTGAAGTAAGCGAGCGAATGCGGATGAAAGCTTGTGTGTTCAAGGCGCCGGGGATGCCGCTGGAAGTTGCCGAGGTGCCCGATCCCTCGGCCGGCGCCGGCGAAGTGGTGGTCAGGGTCAAGGATTGCGGTATCTGCGGCTCAGACCTGCATGCGGCCAAATACGGCGCTCGGATGCCATCGGGCACCATCATGGGGCACGAATTCTCCGGTGTCATTGAGCAGCTTGGCGCGGGCGTGGATGGGTTCGCACCCGGCGATCCGGTGGTCGTCATGTCGTATCTCGCGTGCGGCGACTGCGAAGCATGCCGGACCGGCAATGGCTCGCGATGCCGCGCGATGAAACTGGTTGGCTTCGGCGACATAGCGGGCGGTTATGCCGAAAAGATGAAAACCACCGCCGCCAGCATCTTCAAGATGCCCGTCGAGCTCGATCATCGCCTCGGCGCAACCGTC
>JASHOJ010000280.1 GCA_030041155.1 Candidatus Binataceae bacterium
AAAGTGCGCGTTAGAAAATGATCTCCGCCCCGGTCCTGTTTGCCAAGTACATTCTGGGCGTCAAGCTCTGGCAGGGCCAGGTCGAGATTCTCAGATCGATCAAGCGTAATCGCAGGACCGCCATCAAGGCCTGCAACGCGTCCGGCAAGACCTTCGCGCTTGCGATCGCAACACTCTGGTGGCTGGCGCGGTACCGCGAGGGCATCGTGCTCGCCACCTCGCCCACCCAGCGCTAGGTCAAGACCCAGGTCTGGGCGGAAATCCATCGACTGGTCGAGCGCGCGAAAGTGCCTTATCCGGACGTGCTATCGACGCAACTCGAGTTTCGCGGCAAAGACAACTTCGCGTTCGGTCTGTCGACCAATCAGGCTGAGAATTTCCAAGGCTACCACGGCAAGGCGGTGCTCACCATTGTCGACGAAGCGCCCGGCATCGAGCCCCAGCTCTGGGATGCGTTTGCAGGCATCATGGCCGGCGGAAAGGTTCACATCGTGCTGGCGGGCAACCCGACCATCGCTTCGGGTCCATTCTTCGATGCCTTCACCACCGAGCGGGCGCTGTGGAATTGCCTTACCGTCGATGCCTTCGATTCGCCCAACCTCATAGGACTCTCGGTCGATCGCCTTCTTCAACTGAGTCCCGAGGAGCTCGACCGCAATCCGGTCCCCTATCTGGTCACCCGGCGGTGGGTGTTCGATCAGAACCATCTCTGGTGGCACGGCGACGAACTGAGCTCGCAGAGCTGGATGGCGCGCGTGCGTGGCGAGTTTCCCAGTCAGGCGCAGAACGCGCTCATCAAGCTCAACTGGCTCGAACGCGTAAAGTGGCGCGCCGAGGAGAACCCCGCGCAAGACACCGGCGGCCGACTCGTGGCGGGCGTCGATGTGGGAGGTGGTCAGGCGGAGACCGTGGTTTACCTATGCGAGCCGCTCGGCGAGCGGCACAAGATTCTCACCTTCGGGGCATGGCGCGGCGAGAACACCCGCGGAGCGGTGGTGAAGTTCCTCGAGCCTTACCGCGCTCGCCTTTCAGCAGTGCGCGTCGACGCCATCGGGATCGGACATAATTTCGGACTCCACCTGCGCGACTGCCGTTTTCCAGTTGAGCTGGTCAACGTCGGGCTGGCTTCGGAGCGACGACCGGGGATGGGGCAGAGCGATCCAGCGCAGCGCTTTGCCAACCTCAAGGCTCAGCTCTATCAGAATCTGGCCGACGCCTTCGAACACGACCAGATCGATGGCTTGGTTGACGATGCGACCATCGGCCAGCTCGCCAGCGTCCTGTATGAGGTCGATTCTCACGGCCGAATCAAGATTGAGCCCAAGGACAAGGCGCGGCAGCGCGCCGAGGCGCTGATGATGGCCTTCGCCCCGGCGGTCCATGATCTGCGTCCGATCGAGGAATATTACGGGTTCTACCGGACCGGCGAAGAACCGGGCTTTTCCCTGTCCAATTGGGCTAGTGAAGCATCCGATCTGCCCGACGCAATAAGAAGACACTTCCAGAGCCGACCCCAACCGAGGGAAGATACCCAGCCCACGGAGCGTCCCGGTGCTCGACTGATAGAGGGGTATCTGCGGGCCCGAGCACGCTACGGGCTCTAATCGGGTAAACTTTCCTTCACACTTCAAACCGTTACGTATAACAATACAGGTTTTCGAAGATCCGTAACGACTTCCAAACTGGAAACGCTCTGACCGCGCCGTGCCATAAAGCGAGAGTGGCTAGGACCCCGCCAATTCTTGCCATCCGTCAGCGCCGGGTGAGGGTATACGGGAAGCGCAGGTAACTCGAAGCCGAAATGCGCCGTGAACATGGATATCTCCGCTCACCACAGCAGGCAGTGAACTAGGTCAGGGATTCTTCAAGCAGCTTGCGCCCGAGGTTTCCGATGACTTGGAGGGCCTGAAAGAGATCCGAGAGCCCGACGGCACGGAACCGTCTACAACGAGCGTGCTGCTGCCGACCCAAAGGTGCCCTCCGCATCCGCGATGACCGAGAACGGCGGCGCTCCAGAATCAGCTCAGATCTGAGGTGGTTTTGGCCTCCAGTAGTTCGGCTAGGCTAACGTAACGCTGATTGTGTGAACGCGGCCCGCACGCCGACCTTGGAGCGCAAATCGTTCTGCACTGGTGCAGGGAGAACCGTGGTACGCGGGTCGTCTTTCGCGCTCAATATAAAGATTTCCTGTTTCGTGCCCTTTGGCCGCGATCCGGTTCGCAGGATCGCATCAACTGCCTTCCCCAGTGCTTCCTTATGCGTCCCGCGCAGCAACTCGACCTCATGGTGAACTTCGAGGATGCGCGGAACCACCGCTAGGATCTGGTTGCTATCGATGTACGGTGGACCTTGCAGAGGCGGCCTCCCGCCGCTATCGAGCGCACGCGGCTTTCCAGTGCTTCTGAGCCTTCGCCTCGAAGACTATATCACTCATTTTCCCGTCGTATTCCGATGCGGTCGGACAGTCGGTTGAGATGCCGAATGGTGGCAAAACTGCAGACAGCCAGCGCTTAGCATGAGCTTGACTTGAGAGCGTCGAATATCGCGGGCGACCCGCGCCTTAGGTGGTTATTCCTTCTTCGGTTGGGCTGAAATTCAAAGACAAGCATAGACCGGCCTCCCGCTTTTTCCGCGGCGTGTGCACTCCATACGACTTGAGCGCGAACACGACTATGGACTCGTATTCCGGAAACGGCGGTCGCAAAAGCCTAGGAAAAAAGGATTAACGGCTTGATGATATTATCGAGCTTCTTGTCCATCATCTCAAAGGCTTTATCGATCTGCGCGAAGGGAAATCGGTGAGTCGTCATCAGCGTCGGATCAATTTGCTTCGTTTCCAGCAGACGTAGCAGGCGCTGCATTCGCAATCGCCCACCTGGGCAAAGGCCCGTCCGAATAGTCTTCTCCGCCATACCCACACCCCATTCGACGCGCGGGATGTTTACGAATTCGCCCTGACCATGATAGCCCGCGTTTGAGATCACTCCGCCCGGCTTCGTTACTCTGATCGCGTTCTGAAATGTATTGTTGTTTCCCAAAGCTTCTATCGCCGCGTCAACGCCATCGTCACCGGTGATTTCCATCACACCCTTAACCGGGTCTATGCCCGAATGATCTATGATGAAATCAGCGCCATATCGGCGGGCAAGCTCCTGCCGAGCCGGAACTGAATCGATTCCGATCACAAGACCTGCCCCGCGGAGCTTGGCGCCCGCAACCGACATCAAACCGACTGGCCCCAATGCGAAAACAGCAACCGTTCCGCCAATTGGAATATCGGCGTTCTCGGCGGCCATAAATCCGGTAGACATCATGTCGCAGCAGTAAACCGCGCTGTCATCAGAGACCGTGTCAGGTATAAGCGCTAGGTTCGCGTCAGCATCGTTGACGTGGAAGTACTCGGCGAAAACCCCATCCTTGATATTCGCGAACTTCCATCCGCCAAGAGCGGCACCCGACTGCGACGGATGACCCGCCTGTGAAGCGAGATCGCCCCAATCCGGAGTGATGGCTCCTGCGACCACACGATCTCCAGGCTTGAAGAGTTTTACTTCCGATCCAACCTTATGAACTATGCCGACCGCCTCATGGCCGAGGGTCAGGTCAGTGCGAGGACCGATGGCCCCACGAACAGTGTGCGAGTCCGAGGTGCAGATCAGCGCGCGAGTGGTTTGGATTATCGCGTCGTTGGGTCCAGCCTGCGGTATAGGCTTCTCCAAAAAGCCAACACGATTCATTTCGCTCATCACAAAGGTCTTCATGACTTGGGGCTTCTCCATACGTGAAGGTTTTGCGGGCCCTCGCTCGCCGGCGCGATGCTCCAGAAAACTAGTTAATATCGATGCGAAGCGAGCGGCCTCTATCGGCTTCGACAGGTAATAGTTAACACCCATAGCTCGCGCCCATCTCTCGTATTCGTCGCGGTGCTCCGAAGCCACGTAAATCAAGGATGAATGCGGAGCACACACGCGAATCTTGCCTAGAACATCCGAGCGTTCGCTCTCTGAAAGCAGAGAATCATCCATGACGATCACCGCGGGGCCAAAGCGATGAAGAGATGCCGCGAGCTTTCCTGGGTTGTGCGAGAGTTTCAGGGTCCAGCGATCACCAACGGCCTGCTCAGCCGAGTTAGTCAAGAGCGGATCGGACGAGGCGACGATCATGTCGGGACCAGGCCGGTCGGGCAACGATCCGCCGCTGACGCGATCAAAACGGGTCATTTCGTGGACGAACTAGACTTTGCTGGCGTGGAAGTCTGAACGGGGATTCGCCGGGCTGGCTTTGCTTCGGCAACGATTATCAGTTCCAAGACTCCGCGCTTGTAAACAGCTCTGATCTCACGCAGCCGAATCGGCATCGGCAATTCAATGATTCGTTCGAAATCTCCATGTGCGACCTCGCAATGCAGAACCTGGCCCACCTCGGTCGACCAATGGCCCTGGCGCGAGTCTTTGATCACCAGAGAGTTGCCAACAAACGAGATGTCAGCTTCTTCGAGATCGCTTCCCGGCGCGTCGATTCGTATAAGATATTCTCTACCTTTATGGGTCACCTCGATAGACGGAATCGCCGGCAATCGTTCCCGCCCGATTGGACGAGAGCGACTTGGTGCACAGATATCGTCGATTTGCCGGCGAAAGAGATCCGACGGATTAAACGGAACCCACACTTTCGAGTTCGCCACAGTGCACGCTCCCATGAAGACTCCTAGCTTGGACCGTGCCATTTTAACGTGCCGACTCAAGGCTGGTGACTGGAGCGTTCCGTGTCAGAGATAGTGACGCGATTCGCTCCACAGAATCCGAAGGTTGTATGGTCCAGGCAGGTCTTGAGCCTGCAAGCGCGCTGGCACGTGCATCGCTAATAGCCGGCATGGTCACGGTAACTAGACGAAGCCTGCCGCTATCATTGTCAACCCGCCGCCACCGACTTGTAGCGATCGCTCTCGCGGGCGCAATCATCGCCGCGATACCCGGCCGAGTTCGGGCACAGACATCGGGTAAGCAGGACTACGAGCATAACTGCGCCTCCTGCCATGGCACCGACGGGAAAGGGCATGGCGAGGCGACCTATGTGATTCCGGGCCTCAACATTCCGGATCTAACCACCATCGCTAAACGCAACGGGGGCAAATTTCCCGATGATCAGATTGCGGCGGTCATCGATGGACGCCATACCTTCCCGTCGCACGAACGCTTCAACATGCCTTTCTGGGGAACCACGATGCAGGAGGAGGGAAAGGAGTTCACTCCTGAGAGCGAAGCCAAGGTCAAAGAACGGATCTCCAAGATCGTGGAATACGTGAAGAGCTTGCAGAGCAATTAGGAGGCATGACCGTGGCATTTCCTTTTCGAAAGATTCTCTGCCCAGTTGATTTTGACCCGAGCGCGTCAGCAGTTCTTGAGTTGGCCGCCAAAGTCGCAGCGACGAGTCGTGCGAAGATCTACATTCTCCACGTCGTGCCTCTGATCGCTCCAACCGGAATGCCTAACTACGTCGAGGTTTTTCAAAGAGAGGAACGGGCGGTTCGTACCAAGCTGGACGAACTGGCGCACCAGTATCTGTGGGCCGTCGATCACGAGGTCATCGCGTATTGCGGCGATCCGGTACAGTTCATCCTCGGCGCAGAAAAGCGAATTCCCGCCGACCTGGTTGTGATGGGTACTCATGGGCGCCAAGGGTTCGGTCGTATGGTTCTGGGCAGCGTTGCCGAGGCTATTGTTAGACAGTCAGATTGTCCGGTTCTCACTGTGCGCGCAGATGCGATTCGCGTGCGTAACCACAAGGAAAACAAGGACCAGGAGCATGGCCATGTCATTTGAATCAAAAAAAATTCTTTGTCCCGTCGATTTCGATCAGAGTGCGGACACGGTGCTTGCGATGGCGGCAAAGATTGCGTCGGCCAATGACGGCACGCTTTACATTCTACACGTCGTGCCAATGGTCTTCATGCCCACCGACATGCCGCTATATGTGGACATCTACAAGGGTCAGGAAGAGGCTGCTCTGAAGCGGCTTAAAGAACTGGCTCAAAAGCATCTGCAGGGCGTCAAATATAATCTAGTAGCTCACATCGGTGAGCCGACCCCGACGATCCTCCGGGCAGAGAAACAAATTCCAGCCGACCTGGTTGTGATGGCGACCCATGGCCGTCACGGATTCGCGCATATTTTCCTAGGCAGCGTTGCCGAAGCGGTCGTGCGCGAATCGATCTGTCCGGTTCTGACAGTCCGCACCAAATCTGCTGATACTCACGTCGTCGAACATTGGATGAGCGCGAATCCGGTCACCGCCCGGCCCGATGAAAAGCTGGCTGTACTCGACAAATACATGCACGAAGGGAAGTTTCGATCGCTTCCGGTCGTGAACAACGGCCGCGTGGTCGGAATTATTTCCGACCGGGATATTCGCCTGCGAGCGGGACATCTTGAGGACACACAAGCAGATGCGGCAATGAGCACGAACGTGCTCAGCGTGACGCCCCGGACCTCGGTCTGGGACACGGCGCGGCTTCTCTCGGAGCGAAAGATCGGCGGAATGCCGGTACTGGATGACAAAGGCCGATTGATGGGCATGATTACGACCACAGATCTTCTCCGCGCCTTCTATGAAATGCAGGAGTGATGAGTGACGCGAGAATTCAATGAGTGAAAAGGATCGGCTGGGCGACAAGTTGCACGATGTAGAGGCGGGCCGCGAGGATCAATGGGCGCGGCAGCATGATGCGATCCTGATTAGAGAACTTCGCAAACGCGCGGCAGCGCTACATTGTCCGAAATGTGGCGCCCCGATGACTGCGCGCAAGGTCTTCAAAGAAGAGCTGCTCGTATGCTCGGCGGGACATGGAGCATGGATTACCGAGACGCAATTGAAGTCTCTTGTAAGAGGGCGTATCTAACGATCGCCAATACTGGATTTACAGGTCACTGAGGGCGGCATCAAAGCCTGCTCGTTGAAGCGGCGCAGCTAAGGCAATTTGTCCGCGACTAGCAGGACGACAACTCAAGATACCAGACCGTACTTCTCGATTTTAGCGTACAGGCGTTTGCGAGATATCTTGAGCATCTGGGCGGCGCGCAACTTGTTGCCCCTTGCCATTTCGAGCGCCCGTTCGATAATCTCGCGCTCGGCCTCCGCGAAAGTACCTATCGAAGCGGAGTCATTTCCGGTTGATCGGGAATGGTTCTGCTCGACTTTGCCGCCAATTTCGCCAGGTAGATCGCGAAATTGGATATTAGACTTGGTACCGAAGGTGAAGGCGCTCTCTATCGCGTTCGAAAGCTCACGGACGTTGCCGGGCCAGCCGTATGCGTTGATGGCGTTCGCCGCGTTTTCTTCGATTCCCACAACCGGCAAGAGACGGGTCTTCCGCTCGTTGAACAGGTCTATGAAGTGCTGAGTGAGAAGCGGCAAGTCTTCGGAACGCTCTCGCAGAGGCGGAATCCTGATCACACTGCCCTGCAGTCGGTAATACAAGTCCTGGCGTAACTGGCGTTCCGCAATAGCCTGTTGCGGGTCGCGATTGGTCGAAGCGATCACGCGCACGTTGACAGGGGTTTCCTGAGTGGCGCCAATCGGTCTGACTCGTCGTTCCTGAATCGCCCGAAGGAGCTTGCTTTGCGTGTCGGGATGCATCTCGGTGATCTCATCGAGAAAAAGCGTTCCGCCTTCGGCAGCGCGAAATAGTCCGAGATATTCCACGTTGGCACCGCTGAACGCGCCTTTCCTGTAGCCGAAGAGTTCACTTTCGATGAGGTCCTTCGGTAATGCGGCACAGTTGAGCGCGATGAAGGGCGCGTTTGTGGCCGCCCCGCACTCATGAATCGCACGCGCGACCAGTTCTTTGCCAGTGCCGCTCTCTCCGACGATCAACACCGTGCTGCGCGCGTGTCCGGCCGCCTCGATGCGGGCATATAGCTGGCGCATCGATTGGCTTTTGCCGATGAGCCCGTGGAAATGGGATCGCTCCTCGGGAGGAAGGAGTTTTGCCTCCAGTTCGAGCGCATGAATACGTGTATTCGCCGCCGCCCATTGCGAACGCGAGTACGAATCGACCAGCAGGATAATCCGGATGTGGCTCAGCTTATCGAATTTTGTATAGACCGCTGTGGTCGGCGGAGGATCCTGTGGAAAGACACTTTGCGCGGCTTCCTCGAACAGATGGAGCGACGCAATTATCTCCTGAAGCGGAACGTGGTGCTCAGCCAGTTCCTCGCCAAGCTTAAGGATGTCGCGCGTGTAGGCGTCGAAGTCCTTGTGAAGAAGATGTTCCTTGTTGCGAAGGAGCGCCGGCTCGAAAATGCCGCGAAACTCAGCTTCGGAGAGGGCTCGATGCGCGCCGAAGTGCAGCGTGTAGAGTTCGTACCACACGCTGACCACCTCGCTGCGACGGTCGCGCACGGCGATCAGTACGTCGCGTAGCTCGTCCAGGTCATCGTCCCAGAGCAGATGGAAATAGCGCGGCGCCCCGGTCCTGCCGACGATTCGCAACGCCCGCTCCGCTACATCCGACATTCTTAGAATCTAACCATCATTTGGGGATATTCCCCGCAGTTAACGCAAAACTGTTTGTTGGTCAACTGGCTCGATTCGAACCAGCAGATTTGACACGGAAAGTGGCAGTGGCTTTTGCTCTCTTTCATCTGGGCGAACAGTTCATTTCGGACCGCTGGCACAGCTTTCGCTCCAGACAGAGCGCGAGCGGAGATGAGAAAAGCATGAGTGGAGCACCGTTAAATGCCCTGTTCGTCGACATAAAAATTCGGATAGAAGCGTTATTGCGGAGGCTCTGCTCAATCGCTTTGGCGGTTCGCGATTTCGAGCGTTCGGCTGAGGAGAAAGAGGATGAACGTCGAAAATGTGATGACGGTGAACCCTAAAACCATTTCCTCAGGCGAGTCCCTGGACACCGCGCGTCGGATCATGGATATGGGTAGATTCCGATCCCTGCCAGTGGTGGGGATCGACGATAAATTGATCGGCATTATTACCAACCGCGACGTGCTGAGGCATATCGATGCGTTGGAAGACATTCAGGTTGGACTTGCGATGACTCCGGATCCAGTCTCCATTGCCCCCGAGACAGCGGTCGAAGACGCCGCTATGATTATGGTATTGCGGAAATTCAGCGCACTCCCCGTCGTCGAAGCCGGAAGAGTTACTGGAATCGTGACGAGCAGCGATCTCCTTCGGGCGTTTGTGCGCGTTGAGCACGCGATCCAGCATATTCTGGAGGACTGAAACACGCGTGACATACCAAGTTGAACGCTCACGTCCGCAGCAGGAGTTCAAAGAGTTTGTTGAGAAGTGTCGCGGAGCGGTAATTCGAGAGGCGGAATGTACGGTGCTTACGATGAACCCCGAAACCAGTATCGTCTCGGCATGACGGAACTCAGGAGAAACGAAATCCCTCTCGTAGTAATAGAAATCGATGATGCGAGAGAAGCTGACCTCGCTACGATGAACGTTCTTTACGTTATTGGGTCGGCTCTGGATGGGGCGGCATGCGAATCGCCGCGAGCATCTTGCGGCCATCAGTAGTTGATTTTCTGGAGCTATCGATTCCAGGACGTGAATCCGAAGTCGACTTGGAAGAAATCCGAATCGAACCAGGGAGTCCTGTTGAAGGCGCGACCATCGGAGCAATCGAAGAGAAATACACACGCATAAGGATCGTCGCACTTAAGCGCGGCGACCAACCAATTTCGATGATTCCTGATCCCGCGACGATCGTGGAGTACGGAGATTTTCTGGTTGCGATTGGAGAAGCTTCAAGCCTGAAGCGCCTCGGCGGCGAAAAATAACTGGCTGCTCGATCCTCAATAAGCTAACCGGAAATAGAACGTTGCGCGGGCTTCGTTTACTGAAAGATTGCTGGATATGCATCGGAATCACGGTGGTCGATGGGGCAGTTACTTCTCTTGAAGCGACTCGATGTAGTCGACCATAGCGTCAATTCGGCGCTTCACATTTGCCGGGTCGTTCGAGTCGAGCTGATATTGAGAACCCCAACGCGGCATGTCGCCCCTGAAGTGCGCGCGAATTCGATCACGTCCATCTATTGTGTCGAACACCTTCTGCCGCGGGAACTTTCCACCATCTTCTTTGGCTAGTTGCGTCAAGTCGACGGCCCGATATCCGGGCACGGCTCGCATACCGGCTGCGTTTCCTTTACCATCTGCGCCATGACAACCTGCGCAATCGGCAGCGAACTCTTTAGCTGCCAGATTTTGTCCCCAAGCTGACCCAGCACTGAGAGCTGTCAGCAACACTATGATCGGGATTAACTTTCTCAATTCTATTTCCGTTTCAGACCTTTTTTTGATGCGATCTGGCACTCAGCATTGGCCCCGCGAGTATTGATATTGAGATCATCAATCGAAACCAGCTCGTCTTAAGTTCTTTGACGGTTGACTCGCGAAGATCAAATGCCGCAGCAGTGGAATCAAACGATTTTCTTCGCAAGCGACGAGATCGTCAATCTTCATAGCAAGTAGGCAAAGTGCTTTACCCGCCTTCGCCACACTCACGTCATCCCCGTCTTCAAATGAGACCGAATCGATCGCCGGCACCAGAGCCTGCAGTTCGTCACAGCGGCGCTTTACTGTGTCCGTGAATTCAGCCGGCCATGACTGCTGGGTCTTTAGCCAAGGCAACAGGTTTTCGTCTTCCTCGAGCAGGTGTTTTGCCAGCACGGTTCGAATCGCTTCCCAAGCATGCGCGGCTTGGATTCTCGTATCGAGATCGAACGGGTGGAATCCTAGTACTATGCCGGAAACGGCCGCATCGAGGAGTGGGGCCGATAACCGATGGTCGTCACGCTCGAGGTGTTCGACCATCTCTCTCGTTCGCATCGTGCCAGGTTCCTGTTTATCGATTCGAGTACTGTCCTTACCTGCTTTTGTTGGTGCCACTGTTCTGACTCCTTCAAGAGCCATCAGCACCAGCTATGCCAAAGCAGATTTCCAGCCAACGATCGGTGTGATGGATTACGTCGTTGGAGCGAAAACGTTCCAAATGCGTGAAGCGATGCGATGCAAAGGTGCGAATGTAACTAGAACTGCTGCAGCTCATAGCTCAATGCGCGTTCGGCAACGTGTAGAGCACAAGGATCAGCGCTGCGACAACTAGAAGGAGAATTGGCCAATATTCCAAAGGCCTCATTGTAGACGAGCGTGTATCTACCTTCACGTGGTATTTATCCAATATCGGATTAAGACGGAGTCTTTGCCGGCGGTCTTCCGACACGCCTTTATTAGATCGCACTTTTGTCCGTAAATGTCGCCACCGCCAAGAGCCGGTTATCTGAGGAGTCGATAGCCCTCTAGTTTCACGATAGGTGTCAAGTGAGACTATGCGTCGGGGCACAACCTTCGATCCGCCCAGATTCTGATTCATAATTCTGTCTCAGCACTTGGAGTTCGCACGTTCGTGCTTCCTCACCTTGGTCTTTGGTGACCGGGGCGCGAACGTCGAGAGCAGACCGACAGGAAAGCCTCCCCAAGCCGGAAGGTTAGATCCTGGTTTGTGGCTCCCCGCAGTTTGTGTAAAGCCTCGGCGGCAAGATCGTCAAGAGAAATGATTCCGCTAAGGCGTCCGTATTCGTCGACCACTGGCAGCCTCCGAACACCGTGATCGCACATCAACTTGATCGCGATATTGATGTCATCTTCATTGCGGCAACTGATTACTCTGTGAGCCATGGAGGTGCTAACAGTAATCGTCTGAAGCGGACGCCCCTGAGTATACGCGGCCATACAGATGTCTCGATCTGTGATGAACCCCACAGGTCGGCCATCGTTATCCACCACCGGCACACAACCGCAGGCGTTTTCCCACATAAGTTGAGCGGCGCGATTCAGAGTGTCGTTCTCGGAACACGCTTTCGCGTCACGTTTCATTATCATTTCGATGTTCATTGTTACCTCCTGCCTGTCAGATGAGAACTGAGCTTGCGGCAATCGGGTGACCGTCATGATCTGGCGGTGCGGTGAGCACCGGGACCGGCGATTCACGGACCACGCGCTCAGTCACACTACCCAGTAGGAGGTGACTGACCCCGACGCGTCCGTGAGTCGCAGTAACGATCAGATCGCAAACGAGTTCGCGGGCAGTACGGACAATCTCACTCGCCGGATCGCCGGTAACGACCGCGATTTCGAAGTGTTTCAAGGATGCAGCCGCGGCAAGTGTCTTGAGCGCCTCGCGCGCGTCGTGCTCATTGCCGGTCAGCGGCTCGACAAAGATGGGCTGGCCAAGCCTCTCGACCATCCTTGGAACTGCGTGGAAAAGAATTAATTGGGCTTCGCCATTGACGAGCCTGGAGGCCAAATTCAGACACGACTTACTGCTTGGGCCGAGGTCCAACGCGCATAGCACTCTGCGAAATACGCGGCTCATAAACCTAATCCTCGGATGATAGACTGATCATTTTTCGTGCCGAAGCCCTTCGCGATTATCGCAGCAAAGCCGCCGGTATGTTTCGGTGCTATGGCTCGAATCGACACAGTCGTCGAAGATCGCTGGCGCGATATGGCTGAAGGGTAGTGCGAGCGGCAACATCAGCTCATAGATAGCCGAGTTCCTTGGCCTGCAGCCCGAGCTGATCTCGGAACTTGGGATGTGCAATCGATATAAGCGCCTCGGCCCGCTCCGAGACGGATTTTTGGCGAAGAGGTCGGCGACGCCGTACTCGGTTACCACAAATTCCACATCCGCGCGCGGATCTGTGGTGACACCTTCGATCCGCGGAACGATTCGCGAAACCGTGCCTTTCACGGCAGTTGAGTAGGCGGCCAGAATCGATTTGCCATCCTTGGACATCTGCGCACCACGAACAAAATCCAATTGACCGCCGGGAGCGCAGTATTGTTTCCCATCGATTGATTCCGAGTTCACCTCACCGTCGAGACCGACCTCTAAAAATGCACTGATCGACACCACGCGATCATTCTTGGCTATCACTAGGGGATCGGTAGTCAACCGCACGAGGCTCCATGCCCGGATTCTTGTTCAAGAACTCGTAGAATTCGTGATCCCCGGCAGCGAGCGTGTACACGGTCTTGAATCGATCGATGTTCTTGCGCTTGTTCGTTACAGCTCCTGATTTGATAAGCTCCGCGACCGACGGCGTCATCAGCTCGGTGTGGATACCGAGGTCCTCATGATTCTTAAGCGCGGCGCAGACCGCGTTGGGAACCCCTCCCAATCCGATCTGCAGTGTCGCGCCATCAGGGACCATTTTGGCAATGATTTCGGCGATAATCTCGTCAGTTGGCGTCGCAGGCCGCGAAGGAATCGCAAATAGCGGGCTTTCGTTCTCGACGATCGCATCCACTTCGGAAATATGCAGCATCGAATCGCCAAAGCTGCGTGGCATGTTCGGATTCGCCTCGACAATCAGCTTCTTCGCCAGGCGAGCAGCCGGAATGTGTAATCGCTGTTCGTCCCGCAGCTGAAGTACCCAGATTTATCCATCGGCGAGACCATTACGATAAAGGCATCGATTCCTATTTGCTCCAGTGTATGCGGCATCGCGCTGAAATTTCCTGGCACATAGGAAACGACCCGGCGATGATCGCGGAGGCCACGTTCGGCAAGCGTTCGCTCAACGAATGTCGGAAAGAACGGATAGAGCTTTATGACGTCGAGATATTCGTACTTCAAGATAGTTGCCGTGGCGGCGGCCGCACAGTGCGAATAGTACAGGCACAACTCGCCAACCGTTCCGGCCCTCACACGAGCTTCGAGCGCCTGGAGCAAAGCCGGAGGCTTGCTCGCCGCCATGCCCCATCGAAAGATTTCCGCGCGAAGGAATCAATTCGGCCGCCGCGGACGCGGTGCTGAGTTTTGCGTGGTACTCCGATTCGTACATTTAGAATTGCCTGCCGGCATCCAGCCACAGCCGCTTCAAGTCCGAGGGTAACTGGGCGAGGATGTGACCCGCAGTTCCTGTCTTACCGCTCGGATCTCCAAGCGCCGATTCGAGCGCCGCGAAGACAGCGATTATGGCGCGGTAGGCATCGGCTTCAGTGTCGAAGCCGACCATGCGAGCCACTTCGTAGAGAAGGCGCGGCTCGTGAAGTCGCCGTATCTGCCGATGCGGTCGATCAAACGACAACCAAAGCATCTTCAGCGAACTGGGGCAGTTGGGCGGCTACTTTCGTGGCCTCTTCTTGCGTCAGGCGGTCGCGCGCAACTCTTGGAACACGGCGAACGTTAGGATTTCCGCACGGCGGTCGTCGCACTCGACACGATCTGCGACCTGATGCACAAACGATCTTTCGTTCATCAAAAGAACTCCTTGCCGAATACCGAATGGTATCCAGCCGCTCCGTGCGGGCAGCTCTCACGGTTTGTCGATTCATCGCAGGGCGCATCTCACCCGCGCTAGCAACGTGCCCTCGCGGTCGGACCACGAAAAACGAGCGGTTCCCTTGAACGCCTTCTCGATCTCGCGCGCGATTCGATGCGCGAGCTTTTGCGAGGTCGTCAGAACCTCGAGCGTATCTCCCAGCCACTTGCTCGAGACGATTCGGCGCTCAGGCTGCTGAATCTGTGCGCGACGCTCCACATTCGCGATTCGCGCCGAGACTGCCCCCGAATTGGCGCCACCCCGCTCTATAAGAACGCGCCCGTGATACTGGCCCGCCTCCGCCTGCGAGCATCCGGGGCATTTCACCCATGCGGCCTTGTCCATGAGGCTCTGCGCAAGCTGCCGCCCTCGCCGCCAAGTCTTGTCCGTGTATACCGCACCGCATCGATCACACACCGACGGATCGCGAAAAGCCTTCTTGCGAGCAACGGGTGGGCTCTTCTCCGAACGTGAGCCGCGGCGATTCATACTTCGAATCAGTGCCTTCGACATTTGTTTCTCCCGGCGATCGCTAGCGTCGGTCCCCTCGATGGTGCACGGTTTGCGGTTCGTAATGAGCCATCTTCTTGTAGATTGCCATGACAACGCGCCAGAAGCGGTCGCCTTGAAGATCCGGATATTGTTCGGAGGCACGCTCCTTGGCGCGTTCCCACAAAATTTCTTCTTCGGCCGTTCTGACGACGTTCACCGGCACTCAACTTGACCTCGAAAGCGATAAGCGACTGCCATGCCAAACCGCCTGCCGCGAGTCTGATTTCAAGTTCAAATCGGCATGAGTCGATTCGTGTCACGGAACCAGAACCTCTGAGGCGATTCGTAACAGCGATATGCGATGGCACTTCCGGTTGGCCCGTGCCTTCGGTTGGCGCACCCCTTGCTGAAGTACCGAACCGAGCAGCTCAAACAGAAAATCGGAGGGCAATGAAATGAGACAGCTATCGATATGGAATCCGTTGTGTGAGCTCGATCGGATCGCGCGACGATGGGAACCATCCTTCTCCCACCTGTTCGATGAAATGGAAGAAGGTGGCAATGAGGCGTTAATACCCGCAATCGAAAGCTATCTGAAAGACGGGAACCTGGTCGTCCGCGCAGATATGCCGGGTTTGGAGCCCAAAGACATCGATGTGACGATTCTGGGTAATGTCCTGATGGTAAAAGGCGAACGCAGGAACGAGAAGGAAGTAAAAAAGGACGACTATCTTCGGCGGGAAGTGTCCTATGGCTCGTTCGAGCGTCGGATGAGCCTCCCCGAAGGCGCAGCGACCGATAAGGTGAAAGCCATGTTCAAGAACGGGGTCGTTGAGATCTCGCTTCCGATGGCCAAAGAGGCGGTCGCGAAGAAGATTCCGGTAGAGGCTGAGGCCGAAAAGAAGGTCGAGGTCACCAGAAAGTAGCAGGAGGAATCAGAAGTCGCGAGCGATACGTGGAGCAGTGCGGAGCGCTTCTCAATCTCGGAGTCAGAGGGATGTTTGGATGGCGCTGACTGTCTCGGTCTTGATTCTAGGCGGATCGTGGAACGCGAGCCTACATCGGAGCCGAATTCACCTCTCGCAGCCGTTCCGCGAATAGTGCGGATAATTGGAGACTAAGGCAATGAGCAATACGTCGAGAACTAAAAGCCTTAACGCGCTTCGCGAAAGGCTGATCCGGCTCCAAGAAAGTACCCGAAGGCAAATCCTGGAATTTCGACACAAGCAAGAAGAGGAATCGCAAGTGGAACCTGGCGATTTGTTGGATAGAGCCCATGCGAACGAAGAGATCGAAACTCGCGCGGCGCTTATCTCGGAGGCGCAGGAAAGATTCCGGAAGTTTGACAAAGCCCTCTTGGGCTTTGAGCATGGCACTTACGGAACCTGTATCGAGTGCACTCGGCAGATACCGTTGGAGCGTTTGAGGGCACTTCCATTCACTGCGCGCTGTGTCGAATGCCAGGAAAAGGCCGATCGCGAGTGGCGCTCGGCCGAGGGCGCGATGCCTAAGCTGTATGACCATCAGTGGACGATGCCCGATGAAATGGATGACGCGGAGAACGACGATCAAGCGATCGCCAATGACGAACGGTTAAGTATCCGAATACCGCTGAAGGAGAAAGTCTCGGGTCGAAAACTGGCCTTCAGGCCGACGGTCGCGATTCGCCGCCGCCACGCGCATGCCGAATCGTCGATGAAAGCGCACAAACTGGGGATCCGATGAAAGTTGAGAGCATTATGGCTTGCGGTGCGATCACCTGCAGCCCCGATGACACCTAAATCGTGCGGCCCAACTGATGTGGGAGCACAATAGGTCACCACGCTAGCATCGATCTCGCGACCGTGCCGGGCGATCGAATAGTCGGTGCCTCGATGAAGATCGCTCCGATACTGCTGCTCTTCCTGTTCCTCGCGTACGTTAAGGATAAAGACGTTGCAGTCGGCCGATAACTCTTCCTCCGTTACTGCGCGTCATGTCGATCGGTGGACGCAAAGCTGTCAGAGTTCACGGCACGAGCGAGATGCCGGTTTGGGGTAAGCGGCCGTATGCGACCAACGGAAGCAACAAAGGCGAGCCGGGAATCAGTGACGCTATTCGAAAAGTCGTGGTTTATCGCAACACAATCCAGGTTCGGCGAACCGCCTGTCATTAGCTTCGCCTGAGTCGTGCGGCCGTCCGAAAGTGCGCTCATCGAACCGGCTATCGTAGAAGCGATGGCTAACCCGGATTTTTACCCGGAGCATCCCGATCGAATTGACCTGATTCAGACCCACATATCCACCCTGTTTCTAGCTGGAGACTATGTCTATAAGATCAAGAAGCCGGTTCGCTTTCCCTTTCTCGACGCCTCCGAATTGGCGCAGCGGCGTCAACTCTGCGAAGACGAAATTCGACTAAATCGCAGACTCGCTCCCGACGTTTACCTCAAAGTCATTCCAATCGTGAGCCAGGGCAACTCTTTCGCACTCGGCAGCAGCAAACAGCTCGATAGTGCACGGGAATACGCAGTTAAAATGCGACGTTTGGACGAGTCCCGAATGCTGGAGTCGCTGATAGAGCGCCGCAGTGTGCCCACGGGAACGATTGAGGCGCTAGCCGGACGGCTTTCGCATTTTCACAAACGCGCGGATAAGCGCTTCGCCTGGAAGTACGGACGCGCATCGGCCGTGTTGGACCGAATCACACGCGATCTTGCGGATTACCGTGACTTGGTTACATACACGGTGAGTGAAGAGGACTTGGCACAGATTGACGCATTTTGCCGAGGACATATTGCCTCGCACCGCTTGCTGATGAACCGCCGGGCGCGCGAAGGGCGCGTGCGAGAGGGACACGGCGATCTCCGCGCGTGTCAGATAAATCTTGCGGAGAAGATCCGGATTTTCGACTGCATCGAATTCAGTGAGAAACTACGCTACTGCGACGTCGCATCGGACGTCGGTTTTCTCGCAATGGATCTCGACCGGTTGGGAGAGGCGCGGATGTCTTATGATCTCGTCGCCGCGTATGCGGCAGACGCCCGCGATCTTGAAATGGCCACGATGTTGCCGCTTTACAAGTGCTATCGAGCTGCGGTTCGCGCCATGGTTGAAAGCCGGGAAAGCCTCGACCTTGGCATCGACGAAGCCGTTCGCAAAAAGTCACGTGAGGCTGCTCGCCGTTATTTCGCGCTCGCGCACCGCTACGCGGTCTTGTCCCAGCCACAGGTTATAGCGGTATGCGGCCTCTCCGGCAGCGGGAAGTCGACAGTAGCCCGCGCAATACGAGCCCGGCTGGGCTTCGAAGTCATCGCTTCGGACACGACACGCAAGGAGCTGGCGGGCGCAGCGCCGACGGCACGCACCAACGCTGCGTACCAGAGCGGAATTTATGCAGTCGAATTTAGCCGGAAAACCTACGCGGCAATGGTCGAGCGAGCCGAAGCTGTTCTCGATGAAGGGCGCGGTGTGATCCTGGACGCAACCTGGCGCGCCTCCGTTTCGCGAGCGATGTTGATGGAAATGGTTGCCCGGAAAAATGCCGCACTGACGTTTATAGAATGCTTCTGTGACGAATCTCAAATTCTTCGCCGGCTCGACGCACGAAAACGGTCGAGGAGCGACCCTTCGGAAGCGGATCGAACAGTTTATCTTCGCCAGCGCGGTGAATTTGAGCCGTTTGACGAAATCCCGTCCAAAGATCGAATTGCGGTGGACACTTCGAAAGACTCGGTAGATACCTCGCTCTCCGCGGAAGAACGTCTTTTTGCGAGACACCGGCCGGATTAACTCGGTCCGTCGAAAACGCGGAGCCCGGACGGCCGAGGGCCACGATTGGCATCACGATCGAAACCTCGCTCGATTTGCGCGTGGCGTCTCTTCAGTAACCGACGAATTCTGCCGCACAGCAATTCAACCCGTGTTCTCTGGAGCGTTACGTGCCAGAGCTCTGGCGCGAATCGCGTCAGTGAAGTGAAGAACCTGATTCCAAAACCGCCGCTAAGTTGTTTGTTTTAACGATTCTATTTGGCATGCGATTCGCTCTGTAACCGCTCGAAGTGACCACGAGCGGCGAGACGCGACGTAGCAAAATGCGGACAGGCTTCAAGAATCGAGAGTCTCGTACTTTTCCACAGGCTCCTCGTCAGACGCGTTTCGGAAACCAAGGACGAGCTGCGATTATCCTCGCTGGTGGCGACGGAAAAAGATTGATGGAGTTAACCCGGAGGATCAAAGGGTTCGATGTGCCCAAACAATTTTGTCCGATAGTAAGCGATGTTCCTCTGCTGGAGGAAACCCGACGGCGGGTTTCTCTCTCGGTTGCATCTGATCGAACCTTCTTCGTATTGAATCGAATTCATGAACGCTTCTTTTCTCCTTTACTCGCCGACGTGTGCCAGCGAAATCTGGTGATCCAGCCGCGGAACACAGGAACCGCGCCGGCAATTCTATACGCGCTGCTGCGGCTATCAGAATTGAAGCCCAGCTCGGTTTTAATCACGGCATCCGACCATCAGGTGAAGAATCCAGACGTGCTGAAGACTTATATCGATGTGGCCTTCGATGCGGTTGCTAAAAGGCCAGAATCGGCCGTCCTGCTTGGTATGGTTCCCTATGGGGTGGAACCCGGCTATGGCTGGATCGAACCCCATCCGGATTCGCCGACGAGCGACGGTCAGGTTTGTTCTGTGCGCCGATTCTGGGAAAAACCATCAAATGAAGTTGCGGTCCAATTGATGGAGCGAGGCTGTCTCCTGAACGCGTTCATGATCGTTGGTCAGATACCAACACTTCTTGGATTGTTCAGCCTGGCTACATCACAGTTGTATCAATCATTCCAGCGCATCGCTTCAAACCTGGGCACCCCTTTCGAGGAGCAGGCCATCGAGCGGCTCTATGCAGGGCTTCGTCCTTCTGATTTTTCTCGCGATGTTCTGGAGCCGGTTGCAGGAAGTTTGAGAGTGCTTCCAGTTAGCGATGTCGGATGGAGTGATCTCGGCGAACCTCAACGCGTCGCGAAAGCTCTGGCCCGGGCCAAACCTCGAACAGTCAATAGCGCTGCGTAATTTGCGGTTCATTGGAGATTTGCGATCCGGCATCGCAAAGGTCACTGCGATCAGATGCCGGCGCTCGAGACAGCAATGAATGCGACTAGAGAACTGGAACATCCCGTGACTCACGAGCAAGCCCCTGCGAGTTTATCTGTTGAAGAGGAACTACGGGAGCTAGACACGGACGGTAATAAGGGGCTCCACACCGAGGAGGCGAGACGGCGTCTTGAACATTACGGCCCCAACGCGATTCAGGAAAAGCGCGCCAGTGCCATCAAGCGGCTGTTCCTGTTCTTTTGGGGACCTATCGCCTGGATGATCGAGGCCGCAGCAGGTTTATCAGCGGTCATTCGCCACTGGGAAGATTTCCTGATCATAGTTGCGATGCTGCTAATCAATGCTGGTGTGGGTTTCTGGGAAGAGTTCAAAGCCGGTAGCGCGATCGAAGCGCTCAAACAGCGGTTGGCGCTCCGCGCGCGTACCTTGCGGGATGGGCGCTGGACCGAAATTGCAGCAGCGGAGCTGGTGCCCGGCGACATCGTGGAGTTGAGACTTGGCAACATCGTTCCCGCTGATTGCAAGCTCATTGCCGGTGACTATCTGACGGTGGACGAGTCGAACCTTACCGGCGAGTCCTTGCCAGTAGACAAGAAGCAAGGCGCTGTTGCGTACTCCGGTTCAATAGTGCGAATCGGAGAGATGCGGGCGGTGGTCACCTCAACCGGCATGAACACCTATTTCGGCCACACCGCGCACCTCGTCGAGAATGCCGAGGCGCGGTCTCATTTTCAGCAGGCTGTGCTTAAGATTGGCAACTTTCTGATTCTGATCACGCTTGGACTGATCTCACTGATCCTGGTGGTAGCACTGTTCCGGCACAGCTCACTAGTCGAGACAGTAATGTTTGCTTTGGTTCTCACCGTTGCGGCGATACCGGTCGCCATGCCAGCGGTACTCACGGTCACCATGGCGGTCGGTGCAGCTAGCCTTGCAAAGATACGGGCTATCGTTTCAAGGCTGGTTTCTATCGAGGAAATGGCCAGTATCGACGTACTCTGCTGTGATAAGACTGGCACCTTGACCAAGAATGAGCTTAAACTCGGCGAGCCTCTGGTCTTTACAGAATTAGGACCAGAATATGTTGTTCTGATGGCTGCGCTCGCTTCGTGCCGCAAGAGCGCCGATCCGATAGATCAGGCAGTAACCGGCGGAGTTAGGAATCCTTCGCAGCTAGATGATTTTATCGTCTCGGAGTTCAAACCCTTCGACCCCGTCAGTAAACGCACCGAAGCCGAAGTGCGCGAGCCTAACGGCTCTGCATTCAAAGTCATCAAAGGCGCACCTCAAGTGATCTTGGACATTGCCCAGCCAGACCCTGCGGTGCGGCTGCGGGCGGAAATGGAAGTCGAGAAGCTAGCGGGTCGGGGCTATCGCACGCTCGGCGTGGCCAAAACCGACAGCACAGGTCTCTGGCAATTCCTTGGCTTTCTACCACTTTTCGATCCGCCGCGCGACGACTCCGCCGCAACCATTGAGAACGTACGAAGAATGGGACTCGACGTCAGAATGGTCACGGGAGATCACATTGCGATCGCACGAGAAACAGCGCGCAAGTTGCATCTCGGAGAAAGGATTGTCGCGGCGAACGACGTTTTTGCCCCCTCTATCGAAGTGAATAGGCACTCAGCGGTGGAATTGGCTGATGGGTTTGCCCAAGTCTTTCCCGAGCACAAGTTCAAGATCGTTCAACAGCTCCAAGCTGAGGGCCATATCGTTGGAATGACGGGAGACGGAGTTAACGACGCTCCTGCGCTGGCGCAAGCCGACGTTGGAATTGCGGTCAGCGGTGCGACCGACGCCGCACGCGCGGCTTCAGACCTGGTGCTTACGGCTCCGGGTCTCTCGGTAATCGCGCGGGCAATAGAGGAGGCCCGCAAGATATTCGAACGCATGACTAGCTACGCGGTCTATCGGATCGCTGAGACCATCCGTGTTCTGTTGTTCATGACTCTGTCCATTGTCATCTTCGATTTCTATCCGGTCACAGCGATTATGATCGTTCTGCTGGCCATCCTGAACGATTTTCCAATTATGGCGATCGCTTACGACAACGCTGCTGTCGCAGACAAGCCGGTTCGCTGGGATATGAATCGAGTCCTCAGTATCAGCTCCGTCCTTGGCATATTGGGCCTGATTTCGACCTTCGGTCTCTTCTGGATCGCGGAAGATTACCTTAGGCTGCCTAGTCCTTCGGTTCAGACTTTAATTTTCCTTAAGCTGCTGGTTGCAGGGCACCTCACAATTTATCTGACCAGAACCAGCAAGCCTTTCTGGAGCCGGCCGTGGCCTTGTTGGGAATTGTTAGTCGCCGCCGAGTCTACCCAAGTGCTCGGAACGTTCGCTGCTGTTTATGGATATGGCATGAGTCCGATCGGATGGCTATATGCGCTCATTGTCTGGGGCTATTCGCTTGCGTGGTTTCTCTTCAACGATCGAATTAAGTTGGCCACGTACGGGTTGATGCGTCACCGGATGGATGTCAACGTCGCGGCGTTTAAAGCCATCCACAAAGTCCTGCACGAACCAGGGAGGTATATGTCGAATGAGCAGGCAAGAGTCTCAAAACTGTAGTCGAGCTGATTTTAGCACTCAGATTAGCGGGCCGAACTCGATATCCTAAACTACTCGGTGAGCCCTCGTTTCGATTTACTTTTCCAATCATCCGCGGTTTTTCCAGCGAAACGGGTTCATAGCGGTGAAAGACGAAGAGTTTCCCAAGCTAGGAACCCCGACGATCGGAACCGAATTCGAACTGAACGACTATCGCGGCAAAATTGTAGGCATCGCCACGGTACCCACCGGCGCCCTCTTTGGTACTCCAACACTTTATACCACTTACTATCGATCCATCCAGTATATTCCCTCGATGCGCTTCA
>JASHOJ010000005.1 GCA_030041155.1 Candidatus Binataceae bacterium
CCGCATAACGGATGCCGTCCGCCGAAGCGGCGTAGAGTCTGATCACCTTAAGGACGAATTAACGTGGCGAGAAATCTTGGTCCGGTCTGCCGGCTATGCCGGCGCGAAGGTCTGAAGCTGTTTCTCAAGGGCGAGCGATGCTTCAGCGACAAATGCGCGATCGAGCGGCGCAACTATCCGCCAGGAGCGCACGGGCAATCGCGCACCCGGTTTTCCGAGTTCGCGATCCGGCTGCGCGAAAAGCAGAAGGTAAAGAGAATTTATCGGATGCTCGAGAAGCAGTTCGCGCATTATTTCGAGGAAGCAGAGCGGCTTCCAGGCATCACGGGCGAGAACCTTCTGGTCCTGCTCGAACGCCGCCTCGATAACGCGGTCTACAAACTCGGCTTCGCAAGCTCTCTGGCGCAGGCCCGCCAGCTTACTCGTCACGGGCATTATCAGGTAAACGGCAGGACGGTGACTATACCGTCATACCAGCTCGAAGTTGGCGACGTGGTGAGCGTCGCCGAGAAGAGCAGGACGAAAAAAGTCATCGCCGAGGCGATCGAGATGGCGCAGCGGCGTGGCACGCCGCCGTGGATGGCGCTGGAGCGCGAGCAATTTCGCGGCACCTTCAAGGCCCTGCCATCACGCAGCGACTTGACAATGCCGATCAGCGAAAAACTGATTGTTGAACACTATTCGCGATAATTAGCGGAGGCGGAACAAGCCTGCGGGGTCCGTGGTGGACCCGACGGCGGCTGAAAACCCCAACTCTTAACGGCGAGCTTATGCAAAACGATTGGCGCGATCTGATCAAACCCAAAGCGGTTGAATTCGAAGAAAAGGAACTGACTCCCACTTACGGCCGGTTTTTCGCCGAGCCGCTGGAACGGGGCTACGGTATCACGGTGGGCAATGCGCTGCGCCGGGTGCTCTTATCCTCGTTGCCCGGCTTTGCGATAACCGCGGCGCGGATCAAGGGCGTGCTGCACGAATTCTCCACCTTGCCCGGCGTGAAAGAGGATATGACGGACATCGTCCTCAACCTCAAGGAAGTGCGCGTGCGGCTGCACGAGGGCGACCAGATTACCGCCGCGCTCAAGGTCAAGGGCGAGGCGATGGTGGCCGCGCGCGACATTACCGGCGGTCCCACGCTTGAGGTTCTTACTCCGGACCAGCATATCGCCTCGCTCGACAAGGGCGCCGAGCTCGACATGGAAATCGTCATCAAGCGCGGGCGCGGGTACGTGCCGGCGGAGCGCGGCGAAGAAGAAGAGCCAATCGGCACCGTCCGCGTCGATGCGATTTATTCCCCGATCAAGAAAGTCAACTTCACCGTGACCAACGCCCGCGTTGGCCAGCGCACCGACTACGATCGGCTTTCGCTTGAGCTTTGGACCGACGGTTCGGTCGCGCCGCGCGACGCGCTCACCTATGCGGCTCGTGTGCTGCGCGATCAGATGTCGATCTTCGCCGGCGTCGAGGAAGAGGAGGGCGTTGCTGTCGCGCCCGGGATTGAGGGTGCGGAGCCGCGTCCGTCGCTTAGCGAGATGCTCTATCGGCCGGTCGAAGGCCTTCCGATTTCGGTGCGTGCGTTCAATGGCCTGCAGAACGCGGATATCAAGTATATCGGCGAACTGGTGCAGCGGACTGAGCAGGACATGCTCAAAATCAAGAATTTCGGCCGCAAGTCCCTAAACGAGATCAAGGAAGTGCTCACTGATATGAGCCTTTCGCTCGGGATGCGCCTTGAGAATCTGCCTCCGCGCAGCGAGCTTGACCGCATGTGGGAAGAGCAGGAACGCCGCGAATCGGCGTAAGGGAATTTTCCCGCACGGAGCCAGGCGATGCGTCATCTCAATCAGGGTCGCAAGCTGAACCGCACTTCCGCTCATCGGAAGGCGCTCATGAAGAATCTTGTGCTCGCGCTTATCACGCACGAGCAGATTCGCACCACCGATGCGAAGGCCAAGGAGCTGCGCCGCTTTGCCGATCGGATGGTCACGCTCGGTAAGCAGGGCGACCTGGCGGCGCGGCGCCGCGCGTTTCAGTTTATCCAGTCGCGCACCGCGGTCAGGAAGCTGTTCGAAGAGATTGCGCCGCGGTTCAAGGATCGCAACGGCGGTTACACGCGCGTGATCAAGTTCGGAATTCGCCGCGGAGATGCGGCGCCGCTTTCGATAGTCGAGTTTACCGGCAACGAGGCGAGCGCCGAGAAGCGAAAGCCGCGCAAGCGCTCCGCAAAGAAGACCGAACAACGCGAGGCGCGCCGGGCCGCTGCCGGCGCTTAGGGGGCACGCGCCGCGAAATCGCGTCTAATCGGCGACGAGCTTCAGCATCTCCGCCCGAAGCGCCATGTGCGCAGCCTTGTAGCCCGACAGGATTCCGTCCTCGAAATTCCACTCTCCGCTCGCCATCAGATCGAGAAAATCGTTGGGATTGCGGATGTCCTCGCTAGAGAGTCCCGGATGGATCCGCCGCGCCATATCGAGCACCTTCTCTGCCTGATGGTCGATTAGCTGCAGCATCAAGCGATCGATAATCTGAAGAGTCTCGCGGGTAATCTGGGCCGCCATGGCGTAAATGCTAGCGTTTTGGAGAGCTTTTCCGAAGCGGGCGCTGCGCTCAGTAGGCGCTCTTTAGCATAATTTCTCGCCGGTCAGAGGCTCTGATAGAATGCCCTTAATGGCGGCAAATCACGATGGCGAATGAATTGGCGCATCCGGAAAAATTCTTTCTCTCCAGATTTGGAATGAGCGATCGCGCGTTCGAACGAATTCTCGGCACTGCTCTCGAACGCAAGGCCGACTACGCCGATCTCTACTTCGAGTATCACAGCGCCGAGTCGCTGGGTCTGGAAGAATCGATGGTGAATCACACGGCGAAAAGCGTAAGCCACGGCGTCGGCGTCCGGGTTTGCGCGGAGGATCGGACCGGCTACGCGTATTCCGATGAGGTCACGATCGATCGGATGCGGCTCGCGGCGGAAACCGCGCGGGCGATAGCGGATCAGAGTGCTCCCATGCCGGCGATTCAGGTTGGAACTCCGGCTCCCCGCCACGCTTTGTATGAAGTCGAGACGACGCCGCTGGAAATCCCTTTGGAGGAAAGGGCGCGCCTGCTGCATGAGATCGACAGCGTCGCGCGCGCTTACGACCCGCGGGTCAAAAACGTTACCGCCTCGCTCGCCGCCGAGCGCAAAATCGTGATGATCGTCAACAGCGAAGGCAAGCTGGTTGCGGACGTGCAGCCGCTATGCCGGCTCAACGTGTCGGTTATCGCTGAGGACGGCAAGGGCGGCCGTCAAATGGGGAGTTATGGTGGCGGCGGCCGCGTTGAATACAAGTACTTCCTCGACGCCGAACGCTGGCGCGAATATGCGCGCGAGGCGGCTCGCCAGGCGATCGTGAATCTTGAGGCGGGCGACGCTCCCGCGGGTGAAATGGTCGTGGTGCTGGCGCCCGGATGGCCCGGAATCCTGCTGCACGAGGCAATCGGGCACGGACTCGAAGGCGACTTCAATCGCAAGGGCGTTTCGGCTTTTTCCGGGCGGATCGGGCAAAAAGTCGCAAGCGAACTGTGCACTGTGGTCGATGACGGTACGATTCCGCTGCGCCGCGGAAGCCTGAATGTTGACGACGAAGGCACGCCGACCTCGCGGACCGTGCTGATCGAAAAAGGTATCCTCCGCGGCTACCTGCAGGATCGCATGAATGCGCGGCTGATGAAGATGAAACCTACCGGCAATGGAAGGCGCGAGAGCTTTGCGCATACCCCGATGCCGCGGATGACAAACACTTTCATGCTGGCCGGAGAATCGACTCGCGACGAGATCGTCAAATCGGTGAAGCATGGCCTTTATGCGGTCAGCTTCGGCGGCGGTCAGGTGGATATCACCAACGGCAAGTTCGTTTTCTCCGCAAGCGAGGCTTACCTGATCGAGGACGGCGTCGTGACGCATCCGGTCAAGGGTGCGACATTGATTGGCGACGGTCCGGATGTCCTCCGGCGCGTCACCATGGTCGGTAACGACCTCGCGCTCGATCCGGGAGTCGGCACCTGCGGCAAGGACGGGCAGTCGGTACCGGTCGGAGTAGGACTGCCGACGATCCGGGTTGACGGAATTACCGTGGGTGGCACGCGCGCATGACGAATCCAGCAAAAATGATCCGCTGCAAAATTTGATGGAACCGATTGATACCGCTCTTGCCGAATGGGTGCTTGACGCCGCGAAAAGTCAGGGCGCCACTGCTGCCGAAGTCCTGATGATGAGCGCGGAGTCGCTCGCGGCTGGCGTCCGGCTGGGCGAAGTCGAAAAGCTTAAGAGCTCTCGCGAACGGCGGCTGGGAATTCGCGTCTTCCGCGGGCAATCCTCCGCGACCGCCGCCACCGCGGAAATCGATCGCGGCGCGCTGAATGATTTCGTAGCGAATACGGTCAAGATGGCTGGGCTCGCATCGCCTGACCCGTGGTCGGGATTGCCGGATCCGGCGATGCATCTCCATGACCTGCCGGAACTTGCGCTGGCAGACACTGATACGGGCATTATCAGCGCCGAGCGCGCGCTCGAATTCGCGCGCAGCGGCGAGAAAGCCGCGCTCGGTGCCGATCCCAGGATCAAGAACTCCGAAGGTGCGGAATTTGAGTCGGGCCGCTATCGGATTCTGTTTGCGAACAGCAATGGATTCAACGGTGAATACGAAGGCTCCGAATTCGGCCTGACCGTGGCTCCAATCGCGCAGGACGGCGACGCGATGCAGCAGGGGTTCTGGTATACCGCGAATCGCCGCTTCAGCCGTCTCGAAGACTTCGAGGGTGTCGGCAAAACCGCCGCACGGCGCGCTCTGCGCCGCCTTGGAGCGCGCAAGGTGCGCACCACTCGCGTGCCGGTGGTTTTCGATCCGGATATGGCAGCGAGCCTGGTGCGTTCGATCGCCGGCGCGGCATCGGGTCCGGCGCTGTACCGCGGCGCGTCGTTTCTGATCAACCGGATCGGCGCGCAGGTGGCCTCGCCGGGTGTCTCGATTATCGATGATGGGCGCATTCTTTCCGGACTCGGATCCAAACCATTTGACGGCGAGGGTCTCGCGACCGGAAGACGGCATCTGATCGAAAAAGGAACGCTCCGGAACTATCTGCTCGATTGCTATTCGGCGCGTAAGCTCAAGATGCAGCCGACCGGAAACGCGTCTCGATCGGTCGGCCAGGCGCCCTCGGTTTCCTCGACCAACCTTTATCTCGAAGCCGGACCCTATACGCCTGAGCAGATTATCGGCTCGGTCAAGCAGGGTTTATATTTGACCGAAATGATCGGCTTCGGGGTCAATCTCGTTACCGGAGATTACTCGCGCGGCGCGGGTGGGATGTGGATTGAAGATGGGCAGCTCGCCTATCCGGTTCAGGAAATTACCATTGCGGGAAACCTGAGCGAGATGTTCGCAGGCATCGAGATGATCGGCAATGACTTCCACTGGCGATCGTCAGTTGTTTCGCCGACTCTGAAAATCTCGGAAATGACAATTGCGGGCGTATAAGCGTCCATTTGCGCGGGACTTGCCCCTATTGACTGAAACCATCCGCTGTACTAACAAAGTGTAGGAATTTAGAGCAATCAGCACGTCGAACTGTCGTTACTTGAAGTAGCCTAAGCGGCGGCAGGTTCGGACCCGAAAACGGGCGAAATCCGCGCTGATATCTAAAGGAGGGTTTCTTATGGACGCACATGCTTCGAAGCCTCGCGCAAACAGCACCGCCGCGATGGAGCATCCCACCGACAAGCTTCTTGCCCGTCTTCTGGGTCTCGGCCTGCCGCGAGAGGCAATCGCGGCTCTCCTAGATCGATATACGCCGGTTCGGTACCCAAAGGGGTCACCGCTTTTCGCCAAAGGTTCGCCTGCCGACGTGGTGTTCGCCGTGCTCAGCGGGGTAGTCAAGATTCACAGCGTATGCCCCGGCAGCGACCGCATCCTAATCGAGCTGGCCGGACCCGGTGACATCGCCGGTTACGCCGATTTTGCGGATGCGGGCGGTGAACGCTCTCAGCTTTTTGAAGCCGAAGCGCTGACAAGCTGCACCGTCGCACTTTTCACGCGGCAGCATATTGCCGAAGTGTTGCGAGGCCTCGAGAGCGACGCCATTCTCAGGCTTACCGAGTCGATCAACTCTCTGTGGTCTGCGGCGGCCTACCGCTATGCGGCGTTCCTCGGCATGTCGCTTCGGCAGCGGCTGGAAGTTGTGCTGAGCGAAATCGCGACGCGCTTTGGCGTACCAGATGCGCGCGGAATTCTGCTTAGCCCGGATCTTGCTCAGGAAGAATTGGCGGAGATGATTGGCAGTTCGCGGCCGATGGTCTCGAAGCTGCTGATGGAGATGACCGAGCAGGGCGTGCTTGCCCGCGACGGCCGGCGCCGAATTCTGGTTGGCGCGGCCCGCCCGGCGCTGCTACCGCATGCGCCGCTGTTTCGCACGAGCGCCGTTCCGGCTGCCACGCCGACGCCCGCGCGTCCCGCGCCGCGCACGGCGGTCGCGTAAAGATCGGCAGTTTTTATCGCAAGGATCGGGCGCGCATCTGACGAGGATGCGCGCCTATTTTTACGTCTGATTTTTTTGCGCAAGAAAGCCCGCAAAGAGGCGCAGGATCGATCGCCACAGATTAATCAGGATTCCCTGCCGAGCGACGGTGCCAACCGCTTCCGCTCTCAGTTCCGCATCCGCCGCCGCAAAGAACTGCCCAAGCATCATTTTTGCGGCGCTTTCGATTACGCGCTGTCCGACCTGAATCAACGGCCCGCCGACTTGCACGTCGCCGCTGTATTTCATGATCGTCGATTTGGCTCCGTCATCGCCGAGATCAAGCGTGCCGGATCCGCGCATGAAGCCCTGTTTGCCCTTGCCATCGACCAGCATTCGATAATGCTCGGGCGGCCGTTGGTCCTCGATCTTAAGCTTGCCGGAATATATGCCTCCCACGGAAGCGACACCCACATTGATGGTGCCGGAGTACTCGTCAGGTCCGAGCGTTTCCAGCTTTTCGCATCCCGGAATCAGCTTCGAGAGTCGATCGTCGTGATTTCGGCGCCCTCGGCCTGGACGGCAAGGATCGTGCAGGATTTCACCGCGTTGCCTTTGAGATGTACTATGCACGCGCCGCACAGGGAGGTTTCGCAGCGGACATTGGGTGCCGGTCAGACCGGCGATATCGCGTATGTAATGGACCAGGAGCGTGCGCGGATCGATATCGTCCTCGCGCCGCTCGCCATTGATTCTCATTTGGACCCGCATAGGGATGTTCTCCTGTGTGAGACTTACCAGAGACGCTATAAAACGGCCAAGCGGAGGTTGCCGAAACCGCGGGAATGGTTAAATTTTTGAAGAATGAACGCGAACCGCTTCACGGATAAGCTGCAGGAAGCGCTTGCCAGTGCGCAGAACGCCGCGCTGACCGCTCATAACCAATCGGTTGATATCGAGCATCTGCTGGCCGCGATGTTGGCGGAAGATCAGGGGCTTGCCTCCTCGATCCTGAAGGTTGCGGGCGTAGATCGCGCCGCCGTGCTGCAAAAGCTGGAAGCCGAGCTAAAAAAAATTACGCAGGTAACGGGCGGCGGCTCCGACACCGCTCAAGTCTACGCCACGCAGCGGCTTGGCCGGGTTCTTGCGCGTGCCGAGCAGGAAGCGGGCAAGCTCAAGGACGATTACATCTCCATCGAGCACGCGCTGGTCGCGATTCTTGACGAACCCGGCGCGGCTTCGCGCATTTTGCGTGATGCAGGCCTGACCCATGACAAGCTGATGAGCGCGCTCAAGCAGGTGCGCGGAAATCAGCGGGTTACCTCCGCGAATCCCGAGGCGACTTACCAGTCGCTCGAAAAGTACGGCCGCGATCTGACCAAGCTCGCCGGCCAGGGGAAGGTAGATCCGGTAATCGGGCGCGACGAGGAAATTCGTCGCGTGATGCAGGTGCTATCGCGCCGGACCAAGAACAATCCCGTGCTGATCGGCGACCCCGGCGTCGGCAAGACCGCGATCGTCGAGGGCCTGGCGCAGCGGATAGTGCGCGGCGACGTTCCCGAGGGGCTGAAGAACCGCAGGATCGTTGCGCTCGATATGGGCGCGCTGATTGCGGGCGCAAAGTTTCGCGGCGAGTTTGAGGAGCGGCTGAAAGCGGTCCTGAAAGAAGTGCAGGAAGCCGCGGGCGAGGTCATCCTGTTTATCGACGAGTTGCACACCGTCGTGGGCGCGGGCGCCGCCGAGGGCGCGATGGACGCGTCGAACCTGCTCAAACCGATGCTCGCGCGCGGAGAGCTGCACTGTATCGGCGCGACCACCCTGGACGAGTACCGCAAGCATATCGAAAAGGATGCCGCGCTTGAACGCCGCTTCCAACCTGTGCTGGTGGAAGAGCCGAGCGTCGAGGACACGATTTCGATCCTGCGCGGATTGAAAGAACGCTACGAGGTCCATCACGGGATCCGAATCAAGGACTCGGCCCTGGTCACCGCCGCTGTGCTCTCGAAGCGCTACATCACCGATCGCTTTCTGCCGGATAAGGCTATCGACCTGGTCGATGAGGCGGCGGCCAAGCTGCGCACCGAAAAGGAATCGATGCCGGTGGAGCTGGATGAGGTGAATCGGCGTGTGATGCAGCTTGAGATCGAACGCGAGGCGCTCAAGCGTGAGACCGATACAGCGTCGCGCGATCGCCTCTCGCGGCTCGAAAAAGAGCTGGCCGAGGCCAAGGACAAGCGATCGGCGCTCCAGGCGCAGTGGCAGAGCGAGAAGGGCGGCCTGGAAAAGCTCGCAAAGATAAAGGCCGAGATCGAGCAGACTCGCCAGGCGATTGAGAAAGCCAAGCGCGAGTACGATCTCAACAAGGTCGCGGAACTTCAGTACGGCAAGCTCGCGAGCCTGGAGAAAGCTCTCGCCGACGACGAAAGCCGGCTTATCAAAAAGGGCGGCGGCGACCGCCTGATCAAGGAAGAGGTTGACGAGGACGATATCGCCGCGGTGGTCGCTCGATGGACCGGCATTCCGGTCGCGCGCCTGCTGGAGGGCGAGGTCCAGAAGCTTGCGCATCTGGAGGAGCAGCTTCATAAGCGCGTCATCGGCCAGGACGAGGCGGTGTCGGCGGTTGCCGACGCGGTGGTGCGCGCGCGCGCCGGGCTCAAGGATCCCAACCGGCCAATCGGCTCGTTCATCTTTCTCGGCCCGACCGGAGTCGGCAAAACCGAACTGGCGCGGGCGCTCGCCGAATTTCTGTTCGACGACGAATCCGCGATGGTGCGGATCGATATGTCCGAGTACATGGAGAAGCACACCGTCTCGCGCCTGGTCGGCGCGCCTCCGGGTTATGTCGGCTACGATGAAGGCGGGCAGCTCACCGAGGCGGTTCGGCGCCGGCCTTATTCCGTGGTCCTGTTCGACGAGATCGAAAAGGCGCACAGCGACGTTTTCAACGTGATGCTGCAGTTGCTTGATGACGGCCGGCTCACCGACGGTCATGGCCGCACGGTCGATTTTCGCAACTGTGTCGTGATCATGACCTCGAACATCGCAAGCGATCTGATCCTTGGCTTCAAGGGCCAGGACTACGAAAAGATGAAGGAACAGTGCCTTGAGGTTCTGCGGCGCAGCTTTCGGCCCGAGTTCCTGAACCGGGTCGACGAGATCGTCGTCTTTCATCCGCTGGCTCGCGCCGATCTCAGGAAAATCGTCGAGGTTCAGTTGAGCCGCCTGCGCAAGCGGCTGGAGGAGCGCAAGATCGAGCTCGATCTCACCGACGCCGCGCGCGATTACCTGGCCGAGCACGGCTACGATCCATCGTTTGGAGCGCGGCCGCTGAAAAGGCTCATCCAGAGCGAGCTGGAGACCAAGCTGGCGCGGAAAATTCTTGGCGGCGAGATTCGCGACAATTCACGGGTGAAAGTCGATTCCACCCCCCGCGGGCTGGAGTTCACAAGCCGCGCCGCAGCTCCCACCGTGTGAAATAGCGCTGCTTTGCGTCCGCAGATGTTCTAATACTTCGGATCTGTTGCATCTGCTCCCCTTATAACTATACTTAAGCCGCTGTGATTGACGGGCAAGCTGGAAATAAGATTTGCTTCTTCTTTTCCGGCTCGCTTGACGGATGCGCCGGAGACTCAAGGGCGCGAAGAGCGAGAAAAGCTTTTATTCCGGGTTTATTCCCCCCAGCGGAAGTTTCTCCTACACTTTCGCTGTGCCGGGTGCGCATCATTACTTTTGCGTTCCTCATGAGAAAGCAGGTATGGTCGGGGTTCTGATCGTCAGGAGATAGGCGCGATTGCGCGGCGGGTGAGGATAAAGGTGAATCGTTGCTGTTCGGTTTTGGTGCGTCAAGCGCGACGGCTTGCGCTCGCGGGCGCGCTGCTCGCGTTTTCCGCTACCGCGGCA
>JASHOJ010000281.1 GCA_030041155.1 Candidatus Binataceae bacterium
TGTGATCCGCCGCTGGAACTTGGTCAATCATCGCGAGGGCGACATCGCGCTGCCCGCCACATTTATCATCGATCGGGACTTGCGGGTGCGGTTTCGGGCCGCGGAACGCACCGTTGCTCGGGTGTCTCCGAACGATGTAATTTCGGCGCTTCGCGACTTGCTTCGCGGCTCGGATATAACAGCGGAGGGAAAAGCGCGCGCGCTGTGGCCGGGAGCGATGCTTTTCCAGGCGGCGGTGAATGCCCTTCGTCGCGGAAAGAAATCAAGCTGAAAGCACCCACATGTCGAGCATAAGAATCCTTTTGGCTCCTGCCGCCGCGATTTTCGTATCCGCGGTTACGCTTTTCGGATGCACCACTCCGATTGCGGAGCATCCCGTATCCGTAACCCGTCCCGCTTACTTCACCGAGGCAATCAACATGTCCACGCCTCGCGCGGATCACGCGGCGGTTGCGCTCAAAGATGGACGAGTTCTGATCTGTGGCGGCACTAAGAACTTAAACGTCGGCAGCGTACAGTCGAGCGCCGAAATTTACGACCCCGCGCAGCACAAGTTTTTTCCCACTGGCTCCATGACCACCCCGCGGATGGGGCAAACGGCGACTCTGCTTGATGACGGGCGGGTGTTGATTGTCGGCGGCGTGCGCAATCTGGGCTTTCGCGCGATGCTCAAAAGCGCGGAGATTTACGACCCTGAGACGGGCTCCTTTACCGCCACTGCGCCGATGTCGGTTGCGCGCGAGGGCCACACCGCGACTCTTCTGCGCGACGGCCGGGTGCTGGTCGCGGGCGGCAGCGACAACGGCATCCATACGCTTGAAAGCGCGGAGATTTACGACCCGAAAACCGCCCGATGGGCGAAAACCGGCTCCATGACGGTGCCGCGCGTTGCACACGTGGCGGTGCTGCTTAACGACGGCAGAGTGCTCATCGCCGGTGGCGGGCGAGGAGGACGGCCGGGCGGCTACATCGCCTATCAGAACGCGGAGCTTTTCGATCCCAGGACTGGAAAATTCAGCGCAATCGCGGCGCAAATGAAGTCTGACCGAGTCGGTCCCGCGGCGGTGCTGCTTAAGACCGGCAGAGTCCTGATTGTCGGAGGCAAAAGTGGAAAGATCCTGACCGGGGCTGGCCCTCGCACGCGAGATCTTGCCTGGTTCACACCGCTCGACACCGCCGAGATTTTCGACCCCGAGACCTCGGAGTTCTACGCCGCCTCGCCGATGCGGGTGCCGCATTATCTGCCGACCGCTACATTGCTGAGCGACGGCGACGTGCTGGTGGTCGGAGGATGGCAGATGCGCGGAAATGTGATTAGCGGCATGTATGATGCCGAGGAATTCTCGTCCGGCGCGCCCGGCTTTTTCAGCAGTGTCGGACCGCTGAGCGTCGCTCGTCTGGAGAACACCGCAACTCTGCTGCCCGATGGACGCGTACTGGTGGCCGGCGGAATCGATGCTAAGGGTAAGGTCACCTCAAGCGTCGAATACTACCTGCCCGAGTCGCATCACTTTGCCCGCGCGGGCGAGTTGTCCTCCGCATCGGTGCGGATTCCTCCGCAGGATATAACGCCAGCGCCGGGGTCTCCGCCGCACTAGGATTCGGATCTTGGCCGCATCGACGCTTTTTCCTTCGCCACGCAACATTCTGATCAAGGAAGTCAACTGGCTCGGCGATATAATCATGAGCCTGCCCGCGTTGCGTGCGGTGCGGCACGGTTTCCCGTCCGCTCGCCTGACAGTTTTGGCGAAACGTGATTTGGCGTCGATTTTCGACGGGGCAACATGGATCGACGAAGTCATCCCCTATTCGGTCGCGCCTGGGATGTCCGGAATAGCGGATCGGGTGCGGATCGTCGCCGAAATTCGCCGCCGCGACTTCGATCTCGCGATTCTTTTTCCAAACAGCTTCGAATCGGCTTTGTGGGCCGCGATGGCGCGCGTGCCCCGGCGCGTAGGTTACGCCACCGATGCGCGGCGCTTGATGCTCACGATTCATGCACGCCCCGGCACCGCCGCGATACGGTCGCATCAGGCGCACTATTGGCTCGAAATGGTGCGCGCGACCGTGGGCATCGAGGGCGATGCGGATGATTTCGCGCTCAAGGTGCACGAGCCGAACGCGGAGAAAATGCGCGCGTGGCTCGCCTCAAACCGCAAGCGCAACTCGGGGAAGCTGATCGCGCTCGCGCCTGGCGCCGCCTTCGGTCCGGCCAAAGAATGGTCAGCCGACCATTATGCGACTCTCATCGATCTGTTGGCGGACCGCTATGGCGCGGAGTGCGTGATGCTCGGTGCGCCGGCGGAATGCCCGCGATGCGAGGAAATAGCGCAGAGGTCGCGGACGGGCGCGATCGTCGCCGCGGGCAGCACGAATGCTGGCGAGCTGGCCGCGCTCCTTTCGCTATGCGACGGTTTTGCGGGCAATGATTCCGGCGCGATGCACGTGTCGGCAGCGGTAGGCCGGCCGACGGTTGGGATTTTCGGATCCACCAATCCACTTCGGACCGGCCCGATGGGCGCGTCCTCACACGCGCTTTGGCGGCATCTCGATTGCAGTCCGTGCCTCAAGCGTACCTGCCGTTTCGGACATTACAATTGTCTGCGAGAAATAAGCGCGCAGGATGTCGCGAACAGCCTTGCTGAGTTGGGAGCGCTCGGCTGAAGGCTCTACTTTTGGCATGCGGCTGAATCAAATATCCTCGCAATCCATGATCCGCGGAGTTACTCGCTCGCCTCGCCCGACAAGATCGGCACACGATATTGGTTCGGTGAAAAAATGAAACTCAAGGAACTCGCGTCCATACTTGATCTTTCGATAGTCGGTGACGGCAATGTCGAAATCGTGGCGCCCGCCCCGGCTGAAGCGGCTTCACCGGGCACGATCATTTTCGTGGCAAACGCCAAGTACGCGTCGGCGCTTGAAAGCACGCCGGCCTCAGCCGCAATCGTGACGAAAGAGTTCGCCCGCTTCGCCAAATGTCCGGTCCTGATCAGCACGAATCCTTACGCCGATTTTGCCCGCGTCATTGAAATTTTCATGCCGCCATACCGTCCGGCGCCCGGTATCGATCCGAGCGCGCGGGTCGCCCCTGATGCGAAGATTGGCGTGGGCGCCTCGATCGGCGCGTACGCGGTCGTCTCAGCCGGAGTGACTATCGGTTCGCGCGCCGTGCTGCATCCTCACGTCGTGATTTATCCCAACGTAACAATCGGCGATGATTTCCGAGCGCATAGCCATGTGACCGTGCGCGAGGGATGCACGATTGGAAATCGCGTCACCCTGCTGGACGGAGCGGTTATCGGCGCCGAGGGCTTCGGCTACGTCGAGCACAACCGCGGTCTGGTCAAAATCCCGCAGGTCGGCATCGTGATACTGGAAGACGACGTCGAGATCGGCGCGAAATCAACCGTCGATCGCGCGATGCTCGGCGCGACCATCCTGCATCGCGGGGTAAAACTCGACGACCAGGTGCATATCGGGCACAGTTGCGAAATCGGCGAGTTCTCGCGCTTCGCCGCGCACGTGGGAATCGCGGGATCAACCAAAATCGGTAGCTGGTGCCAGTTCGGGGGGCAGGTCGGATGCGCCGATCACGCGAAAATCGGCAACCACGTGATGGTGTCCGCGCAATCAGGTTTGCACGGCCAGATTCCTGACGGCGCGATAGTAGCCGGCACGCCCTACGCCGACATGAAATATTACCGGCGCTATGCGGCGCTATGGTGGCGCTTGCCGGAGCTGTTTCGGCGGGTGCGCGCAATCGAAAAACGCAGCGGAACAGGCGGAGATGAGTAACACGTCGGGAGAGGGGATGCTGATGGGCTTGGTTCGATTCTGGATCGTGATTGTTGCGATGGCGGTAATCGGGCTTTCGCTCTGCGGATGTCCGGCGTTGATGATTCCCGGCCTCGCGTATTCGGGCTATCAATACGAAAAGACCGGCAGCATCACCGGTCAGCCGGCGGCCTCATCAAGCCCGTCGCACAAAGCGGCCGCGCAACCAACGCCGACCGACACCAGCATCGAATAGCCTTGAGCGGCAATCGCGATGCCGCGACTCGAACTCACGCTTAAAGCCCGAGCTCCATTTCGCCTCGACCTGACCGTCTGGGCGCTGAGGCGGCGCGCTCACAATCTGATCGATCGGCTCGACAACGGAGTATGGCGCCGCGTCGTGGTGCTCGACGGCCAAGCATGCGGCAGAGCATGCGCATTGACTGTCAGTCAAGTCGCCGGCGGCAAACACCCGGAAATCCAGGTGATCGCAAGCGGCCAGGTCCGCGCGGCGGATCGGGACCGGATCGAAGCGCTGGTCACGAAGATGCTGGGGCTCGATCGTGATCTTTCGCCCTTCTACGAGATCGCCGAGCGCGATCCGATGCTTGCTCCGATCGCGGCTCGGCTTCGCGGCATGAAGCCGGTGCGCTTCCCGAGCATCTTCGAGGCCTTTGGCAACGCGATCACGTGCCAGCAGCTTTCGCTCAGCGCCGGTCTGCATGTGCTCGCTCGGATGTCCGCGGCATTTGGCATCAGCGCCGGCGGCGATAGCCTCGCGATGCGGTCATTCGCCGAGCCGAGCCTCGTCGCAAACGCATCGGAAGACGAATTGCGCACAATTGGTCAGAGCCGCCCGAAAGCTCGTTACCTGATAGACCTCGCGCGGCTCGCACTTGATACAATGGATCCCGATTTTCGCTCTCTCGAACAGCTTTCCGACTCCGATGCGTTGGCGCGCCTGTGCACGCTTCGCGGAATCGGGCGATGGAGCGCCGAATACGTGCTGCTGCGCGGCCTCGGCCGCATTCACATTTTTCCCGGCGATGACGTGGGCGCGCAGAACAGTCTTGCCAAATGGCTCGGCCTCAAGACGCGGCCGGGCTATGACCAAGTGCGGGACATTCTTAAACGATGGCAACCATACGCGGGACTGATCTATCTTCACCTGCTGGTGAACGCTCTTGATCCTCGATGATTGACAACGCTTTCGAGACAATTCCGCGAAGGCGGCCGGCTGCTCGAAGTACTCAGTCTTTGTGATTTGCAGAAGGCTTGCGGCTGGTAGCAACGATACAAGCTGCGCGACGATTCTTCGACTTCGGCAAAGGAATGCCGTCGCTCGGGGATGACCTCAAAGAAGAGCGCGTTTCTGTTGTCATCCCGAGCGCAGCGAGCAACGCGAGCGAAGTCGAGGGATCTCGGACAGCTTCGCGCTAGCGAAGCCGGTACCGGATTCCAGGCGCAAGTTCCATCAAACCTCCGATTGAAGCGCGGAGGACCGCGCGAGATCCTTCGCCTGCGGCTCAGGATGACCTGAGTACGAAACACCGCCGGAAGTGGAAGAATTCACAGCCTCTCAGGAGGGCATCAGAATGGAAACCAGTCATACCAATCCCGTCACTCTGCTCAAGCCAAGCGGCTACACTCATATCGTCAGCGTTCAGGCGCCGGGCAAAATTATTTTCATCTCCGGACAGGTTTCCGTGGATAAAGACGGCAAACTAGTCGGCGCCGGCGACTTGAAGGCGCAGGTCCGCCAGGCGGCTTCCAATCTGAAGCTCGCGCTGGAAGCGGTCGGCGCCACGCCCGCGGACATCGTGAAAACCAACACCTATATCGTCAACTACAAGCAATCCGATTATTCCGCGATGCGCGAGGCGCGCGCCGAATTGTTTCCCACGGGCACGACACCGCCAGCGTCGACCTTGGTCGGCGTCACCGCGCTCGCGGTCGAAGGCCTGATGGTCGAGATGGAAGCAATCGCGATCGTGCGCTGAAGGACGCCGTGGCGCTTAAGCCTAATCGATCGGCGGCTTGCGATTCCTCCACGGGCGCGCTTCCTCGAACGCGGCCCCGAGCGCGATTATTCCCGCTTCGTCGTATGGGCGCCCCACTACCTGGACCGCGAGCGGCAGACCCGCCTTGCTAAGCCCGTTCGGCAAGGTAACCGCCGGCTGCCCGGTTGAATTGTATGGGAACACGAACGCGGTCCAGCCGTAGATTTCCGCGCCCGCCGTCTCGGGGTTCATCCCCAGCGTTCCGAGCTTGACTGCGGGACGAGTGATCGTCGGCGTAAGCAGCGCGTCGTAAGGCATCAGCGTCTGCACGATCTCTCGCGCGATGTTGTGGACCTGGGTGAGCGCGCGGATGTAATCGACCGCCAGAATCTTGCCGCCCCACTCCCACGTGCTGCGCACCATCGGATCCATCAGATCCGGATTCTCGATCCGATTCGCGCCGACTCCGGCGACTACCACTGTTCGCACGTGATCGATTAGCATCTTGCCCGGGTCAAGCCTGATCGGCTCGACCGTATGACCCATCTCGCGAAACGCGGCGCACGCGGATTCAAACGCGGCGAGCATCTCCAGATCGACCGAGCCGAGCGCGGTTTGCGAAATCGCGGCGAGGCGGAGTTTTTTCGGACGCTGATTTGCCGATTCGACGAATGGGCGCGCATTCGGCAACGCGGCGTAAGGATCGCCAGCTGCCGACCCCGCCATCGCGTCGAGCATCAGCGCCGCATCGCGAACCGTCCGTGCAATCGGTCCGGTGATCGAAAATCCACCCCATCCCTCACCCGCCGAGGGCGCAAACGTTATTCGTCCGCGCGAGGGCTTGATTCCGACCAGCCCGCAGCACGCCGACGGAATACGAATCGATCCGCCGCCGTCGCTGCCCTGCGCCACCGGATGAAGTCCCGACGCAACCGCGGATGCCGATCCGCCGCTGGAACCGCCGGCGGTGTGTTCCAGGTTCCACGGATTTCGGGCCGGCGGGCACAATCCGCACTCGGTCGTCGGACGCGATCCGAATTCCGGCGTCGTGGTTTTGCCAAGCAGAATTCCGCCGGAATTGCGCAATCGGATCGCAAGTTCGGCATCGGCTGGCGCACGCCAGTTCTCGTAGTTCTTCGAACCGAAAGTGGTGCGGATGTCCTTGGTCCAGACAAGATCCTTGAGCGAGTACGGCACGCCGAAGAGCGGCAGCCTGGCCGCATCCACGGCGCTTGTCTGTTCGATTTTCTTCACGTCCGTGGCCGCATGTTCCGGAGTGACGGTCATGAACGCGCCGAGTTTGGGATTTAGCTGTTCGATTCGCTTTAGATAGAAATCAGCAACTTCGCGCGGAGCGATTTCCTTCTTGCGCACCAGCTCGCGCAGTTCCCATGCTTCGATATACGGATTCAGCATCGCGACTCCCTCTGATTTGCCTTCGATTTTATGCCCGGTTCGCAGCGCTCTGCCGTCACATCAGTCGAGCGGTGGATGCCTGTCCTTCCATGGGCGAGCTTCCTCGAACTGCTGTGCGAGCCCGATGATCGTGACCTCGTCGGCTGGCCTTCCGACGATTTGAAATCCGATCGGGAGTCCCGCCTTGTTGAATCCGTTTGGCAGCGAGAATGCCGGCTGGCCGGTTGCATTGAACGGAAAGGTATAGGGGATCCATTCGGGCAGCTCTTCGAGGTAGTTATCCGGGCGCGACGGCAGCGTG
>JASHOJ010000282.1 GCA_030041155.1 Candidatus Binataceae bacterium
GCAAACAGATGCAGGGAATTGGTGGCGATGCCGAGCAGGATCGCCGAGCACGTCAGCAGCAACGATTGCGCGATGAAGAGCTGCAGTGAGGCCAACACCTGGCGGTTTGCCACGACTCCGAGCGTAGTGAGCAGAAAGACCGCGCCTGTCAGCGCATCGAGGGCAAAGATTACGGCCATGGAGGGGTTGTTCATTGATGCCTCCTAAATCTCCGACAGCCGTGTGATCATTGCGACGACCGAAATTACGAACGCCGCGCCCAGAAACTCGGTGATCCGGAAGAGCCGCAGTTTGGCGAGCGACGATTCGATGTAGACGAGAACCAAAATGAAGCCGAGTATCTTGAGAAGGACGAGCGGAACGGCGATGAGCACTTCGATCGGTTGCATACCGGCGGCTAAGCCCCACGGCGTGACGAGTACGTTGAGGAAAATGCAGATCAACACCAGGAATTTCATCGCGCCGGCCCATTTCATGAGCGCCGCGCCGCGCCCCGAGTATTCGAGCGATTTCGAGCGCTCGATCATCGCCAGCTCGAACGCGCCCGAGGGGCTATCGACCGGAATGCGCCCGTCTTCGGCGAGGATCAGCATCAAAAAAGCGCTCATCAGCAGAATGTGCGAAGGCTCGAAGAAGCTGGCGATGGGCGTCACCCAACGAAGCTGCACGATGTAGGGAATCGTCGAGCCGGCGACGAAGGAGACGGTCAGAAAGACCACGATGAATACCGGCTCGGCGAGAAACCCGACCATGCGGGTACGGCTGGCGCCCATCGGCCCATAGGGATTGCCTGTATCGACGGCGGCAAGCGTCGCAAAGAAGCCGCCGAGCGCCAGGATAAAGCCGCCGCCGAGCATGTCGCCCATGAAGGCGAAGAACAGCGGATATCGCGTCAGCACTGGAATCAGCAGGGCCACGAAAATCGGCGCGGCGAACGCTACGTAAGGAGCCGCACGGAAGATCCAAGAGGTATAATCGGAGACGATCTCGTCCTTATGAAAGAGCTTCCAAAGATCGCGATACGGCTGGAAGATGCTCGGGCCGCGCTTCGACTGGAGATTTTCTTTCAATTTCGTCGTGACGCCTTCGACCAGCGGCGCGAAAGCGATGACGAAAATCACCTGAAGAAGATTGTAAAGAATCCGCGCCGTCATTATCGGCCTCGCAATTGCACGAGACCGCAGCGCGACATAACGCACGCTCTCCGCGCCGCAAAGATACGAATTACGTCTTGTCCGACGAGCACGCGATTGCCGTCAGCCATTGCCACCACCGGTCGGATGTGCCCGCTCTCGTTCGAGCGAGGCGATATAGGAGTCATCAGCCCGGGGCACTTACGGCGAACTCCATCGCCGCTACAAGCGTAATCTTAAACACACGCGGGCATCTTGCCAATACAGCTACCTTAATTCGGATAGGAAAACGGCCCCTTAGTAATCGGCGTGACCATCCATCGCGAGCTTGAACCGGGGGGCGGGTCGTCAACGAAATTTCGGGAGCACGACATCGCATGTGCAAAGAACCCAACTTCCATGACGACTGCAGGACTCTGCAACACGGTTACGCATGTCTCGCCGTTTATCTTCTACCGCGGCGTGTCGCCGCACTTTGTGAGGCGTGTCGTCGCAGTTCCACGCAAGGAATGCCACAGATCCACTTCACTCAAAGGCTGATGTCCAAGGTTAGCGGCTTTCCCACGCGACGCTAAAATATCAACTTTCCCAGCCATTCGGAGAACATCGCGGTCGCCGCCTTCTTCAGCAGGGGACTGACCTTCGACGACGTTGCTCCGCGGTGGATCGATTGCCGGCAAGTTCGTCGGCGCATGCGGAGCCACCGTTCCAATGCGACCGCATCAACTTCCACATGAAATTGCACTCCCGTGCGTTCATGCCGCGAGCAAAGGCTTGATGCACGCATAAATCCGTCGATGCCAGATGCACTGCTCCGTCCGGGACGTCGAACGTGTGCCCATGCCAATGCAATACGGGATGCCCGCAAGATGCCGCAGCGGCCTTTGGCGTCCGGCCGCGGTGAGCGAAAGCGGAGAGAAGCCGATTTCCTTGATCTTCGAAGGAAAAACCTTCGCTCCCATCGCCGCTGCTACGAGTTGCGCGCCGAGGCAGACGTCGAAATTCGGACGGAATTTCCCTCTTAGCAGGGGGAGATTTGCCGAGCTAATCGGGCTTTGTGCCGATTGCGCAGGATCAATGTCGGCAATTGCCAAATTCCCTTTTACTCGGAGGAGTCCGTCGCGCGGCGGATCGTCTTTGAAAAGGGAGCCGGACGTGTTCAAGGATCTCATCGTACATCTAGATGGAACAGAAGAGGACCATATCCGGCTTACCCAGGCTGAAGCAATCGCCGGCCGGTTCGAAGCGTACCTGACAGGCCTCTACACCAACCCATTGCCGGAATACGCATATGTTCTGGCGATTCAGTCCACGCTTGCGCCGATGGGCCCGGTGCTTGCCTTCGAACAACAGATCCGCAAGGAAGGCGATGTCGCGGTCGCGCGCCTGAAAGAGCGCTTCAAGAAGATCGCCGCCGAAAACGAAGTCCGCCGCATCGACGCGGGCGCGAGTCTCTTGCCAAGGTTATGTGCGTCGGCGGCGCGGTGGTCGGATCTTTTCATCGCGACCGCGTCCTACCGAGGCGAAGCTTCGCTCGGTTGCGACGCTCTGGTCGAAGCCGTACTTTTCGGTTCCGGGCAGCCCGTTTATCTCGTCCCCGAGCAATTCAAAGGGAACGGCGCGGTGCGCAACGTCCTCGTCGCATGGCGCGATACGCGCGAATCGGTGCGGGCGCTTGCGGGAGCCATGCCGTTTCTGCGCGTAGCTACCAACATTCGTCTCGTAACGATCGAGCCCACCGGACAGGAAGACGAGCACGAAGACCCGATCAACGTCACGGCCCATCTTCGTCGGCACGGCGCCAAAGCCGAGATGCGTTCGATCGAAGCGGGCCGCCGTTCCGTTTCGGAGGCGCTGTTGCAGGAAGCAAGCAAGATGGCCGCCGACCTCATCGTAATGGGAGCTTACGGACATTCCCGGTTTCGCGAGTGGACAATCGGCGGCACGACGCGCGAGATGATCGCCCGCGCCGACATCCCGATCCTCCTCGCGCATTGAGAGAAAGATGCAGCCTTTGGAGAGCGCGGCAAGCGGTCGAGACCTGGACATTACTTTGTCCGGATCGTGGACGGCCCCTCATGCGCGCGTTCTCGAGCCGCTGGTCGAAGCCGCGGTCCGGGAGGCACGCGGCCGGGGCGTCCGTCTCGATATGCACGCCGTCACCGAGATCGATACGTTCGGTGCCTGCCTGTTGGAAAGGCTCGCCCGCGGCAGTTCGCCGGGCATCGAAACGCAGGCCTTCGGCGTCCCGGAACGGATGCGCGGCCTTTTGGCGGAAGTCGGCCGCGTCGGCCGCGAGGCGCAGCCGCTTCCCCCCAAAAAGAAATCAAGCTTCGCGGGAATTGAGTCGATCGGGCGAGCGACCGTCGACGCCGGACGAGATCTGGTCGTCTTCGTCGAAATGCTCGGCGAACTCAGCGATGCGCTACTGCGTGTCCTGCGGGACCCGCGCCGCCTGCGGCCGATCTCCATCGTCTACCAGCTCGACCGCGTCGGCCTGCAAGCCATTCCGATCATCTTTCTCATCACCTTCCTCATCGGCGGAATCATTTCGCAGCAAGGTATTTTTCATTTCCGCAGATTCGGCGCCGGCGATTACGCCGTCGATTTGGTCGGAATCCTCGTCCTACGTGAGATCGGCGTGCTGATCGTCGCGATCATGGTGGCGGGCCGTTCGGGGAGTTCTTATACCGCGGAACTCGGCTCGATGAAGATGCGCGAGGAAATCGACGCGCTCTATACGATGGGACTCGATCCTGTCGAAGTTCTTCTTTTGCCGCGCGTCGTCGCGCTCATTTGCGCGCTGCCGGCGCTGACGTTCTTCGGCTCGATCTCGGCGCTCTTCGGAGGCGGCCTCGTCGAATGGTTGTACGGCGGAATGAGTCCGGCGATCTACGTCGAGCGTCTCAAGGATGCGGTCTCCGTCACACATTTCGAAGTGGGAATCATCAAAGCACCGTTCATGGCCTTGGTAATCGGCATCGTCGCCTGCTCCGAGGGCTTGCGCGTCAAGGGAAGCGCTGAATCTTTAGGTCTTCAAACGACCACATCCGTGGTCAAATCAATCTTTCTCGTGGTAGTGCTCGACGGACTATTCGCGATGTTCTTTGCCGGGATCGGAATGTAATAATGAATGCGGAGCCGCTGATCAGCGTACGCGATCTGGTAGTCGGCTTCGCCGATCAGATCGTGCTCGATCATCTGTCGCTCGACGTGCACCGTGGAGAAATTCTCGGACTCGTCGGTGCGTCGGGCGGCGGCAAGTCCGTGCTGTTGCGCTCCATTATCGGCTTGCTGGCGAAACAAGATGGGAAAATCAGCCTTTTCAGCATAGATCGCGATACCGCCACGCAGGAAACGACGCGGTCAATCGAGCGCCGTTGGGGCGTGCTGTTCCAGCAAGGCGCTTTGTTTTCTTCGTTGAATACGCGGCAGAACGTCGAATTTCCAATGCGCGAATATCTGCGCCTGTCGGAGAAGTTGCGCGAGGAGGTAGCGCTCATCAAACTCGGGATGGTCGGCATCAGCAGCGAGGACACGGGAAAATTTCCGGCGGAACTTTCTGGCGGCATGACCAAACGCGCCGCGCTGGCGCGCGCTCTCGCGCTCGATCCGGAGCTCGTCTTTCTCGACGAGCCGACATCTGGACTTGATCCGATCGCCGCCGGCGATTTCGATGCGCTGATCCAAACGCTGCAGCAGACGCTCGGCCTCACGGTCTTCATGGTCACGCACGATCTCGACAGCCTCTATGCCGTCTGCGACCGCATCGCCGTGCTCGTTGGCGGAAAAATCATCGTCCAGGGGCCGATCGAGACCATTCTCGCCTGCGAGCATCCGTGGGTGAAGGCATATTTCCGCGGCAAGCGCACGCGCGAGACAACGCGCACGCTCGGCCAGACGACGCATTGAGGCGACGCAATGGAAACGCGGGCGCGCTACATATCCGTCGGACTCTTTGTGCTGGCGATCATCGCGGCCGGATTCGGCTTCGTCTATTGGCTGAACAACAACGGCGGCCTCGGCACGCGCGTAACCTACCAGATTCGATTCGAAGAATCGGTTACCGGTTTGCAGGTCGGAGCGGCCGTCCAATTCAATGGCATACGTGTCGGAGAAGTCACTGGCCTCCAACTCGACAAAGATGATCCGAGGCGGGTCACGGCCACCATTGCCGTCGATCCGAATACCCCGCTCAGAGCCGACACCAAGGTCGGCGTTGCTTCGCAGGGGCTGATGGGGATTCCCTCGGTGTCCCTCAGCGGCGGCACATCGCGTTCGCCGCTCCTTACCGCCGCACACGGAGAACTTCCCGTCCTCACGGCCGATCCGGGTGCCACGCAAGACCTTACGCAGTCCGCCCGCCAGACGCTTCAACGCGCCGATCAAATCTTAAGCGACAATTCGGAATCGATCAAAAGTACACTCGACAATCTCAAGACATTCTCCGGGGCGTTGGCGCGCAATTCCAACCGGGTCGACGCGATCATGGCGGGGCTTGCACATCTTGCCGGAGGCGGTGCCGCGGAAAAACCCAAGTCGATTTACGATCTTACCGTACCGAACGCGTTTCCGCTGTCCTCCGTCCCGAAGACGCAGCTTTCCATCGCCACGCCCACCGCCATCGTTGCGCTGCAGACACAGCGGATGCTTGCCCGTTCGCCGGACGGACAGATCTTGCCGTTGGGCGATGCACAATGGAGCGACGGGCTGCCGAATTTAATTCAAGAAAAGCTGCTGCAAGGGTTCGAGAACGTCGGTATCGCGGCCGCCGCCGCTTCGACGCTCGGCGAGCAAGAGGTCGCATCGAACGATCAGCTTCTGATCGATCTCCGCGACTTCGCGATCCGGACGGATCCAACCCCGTCCGCGGCCGTCGCATTCTCCGCCAAGATCGTGGGGCAGAACGGCCGCATCGTCGCCACCAAACTCATCTCGGCGACCGCACCGGCCGCGGGAATGGAAACGCCGCAGATCGCGGCGGCGTTCAACGCGGCCTTCGGCAAAGCCCTTATCGACGTCGTAGCATGGACGGCAAGGTCGATCTGACCGAACGCGGGCGCCAGACGTACACGTTACATTTCATTCGTATTGCGGTGAATCAAAACGGTCTCTTTGAGAATCGAACAAATTGTTGCGAGCGGCCGAAGAAAGATTAGCCCCATGAGCGCCTATCGAATTAACCGGTTGGATGCTGAACGGATTGATCAGACCTATCCGCTCGTAACGCTGCTCGCGCCGACTCTGGGGCTCGATTCGTGGCGGACCTTGTGCGGCACCGTGATGAACCGCGAGCGAGTCGGTGAAGTCATCGCCGCAACAAATCCTCTCGGTTACATCCAAGGGATCTGCTTGGTCGCCGTGCGGAACGACACAATCGGCCGCCTTCTCGACGTGCCGTTTACCGTTATCGCCAGCGCAGCGGACGAGGCGGGCGTCGTCGCCGATATGCTCGCCTACCTTAGAAAGCTCGGACGGGCGGAAGGCTGCAGCAATTTGCGGATATGGACCGTGGAGGAGGACAGTTGGAGACGCTGTCTGGGCGAACGCGATCTTCGAGCGTGGGAGCATGGTTTTTTGCTGCCACTCGTGCCGACAGCGGATGCAAGGAAGTCCATCAAGTCCTGCCGGTAAATACGTAGCCGACACCACGGACGGACTTGATCAAGCTGGGTCGTTTAGGGTCGCGCTCGATTTTCTTGCGAAGCCGGGCGATCTGGGCGTCGATCGTCCTGTCGAAAGCGTCCAGGTTGCGGCTGCGCGTCAGGTCCATCAACATATCACGCGCGAACACGCGCCCGGGCTGTTTGGCGAGTAACGCCAGCATATCGAACTCGCCGGTGGTCAAGATCACCTCGGTACCATCCGCTGCCAACAACTGGCGGCGGCCGATGTCGAGCCGCCAATTCTCGAAAAGCAGGACCGTCTTCTCGTTTTCGCCGGCTGGAGATCCCGTCGGCCGGCGGCGGCGCAGGACAGTTCGTATCCTCGCCAGCACTTCGCGGAGATGGAACGGTTTGGGAATGTAATCGTCGGCGCCGACTTCCAACCCGACGATCCGGTCCACCACGTCGTCGCGTCCGGTCAGCATGATGATTGGCACATCCGACTGCGCGCGAATATCGCGGGCCAGCGCCAAGCCATCCTCGCCGCCCGCCAACCCCAGGTCGAGCAGAATGATGTCGACCACGGACTTTCCCAAACAATCCCGCGCGCCTGCGCCGTTGGCGACGGTAGTGACGCGGTACCCTTCGTCCTCGAAATAGCGCAGCAGCATCTGCCGAATGCGGGCATCGTCATCGACGACGAGGATGTGCTCAATGCGTTCCATGATTCGGGCTTCGAAGCACGGGTCCGAAGGCTGTCACAAACCGTTACAATTTTGCACGAACGATCATGCAGCTACCGTTTCGATATCACAAAGGCCCGCTTTACTGCACCCATCGAAAACGCAGCGAAGGGACTTAATCATGTTCTTCGAGAGCGCGCAAACAGCGATCGCCAGACACGCGAGTGGGACGATTACCCCGCCGGCGGTGCCCACGTTACAGTCTCTTTTCGGCCGCCAGCCGATCGAAAAGTTCGAAGCGGGAAAGGCCATCCTGTGGGAAGGCGATGATGCCTCGCATATCTTCGAGGTGACCGAAGGCGTGCTTCGCGTCTTCCGTATCTTGGGCGACGGCAGGCGTGTGATTACCGGGTTTCTTTATCCCGGCGATATTCTCGGCGTCTCGCTCAAGGACCGCTATCTTTATAGCGTGGAGGCGGTGACCCACGCCCAAGTGCGGCGTTTCGGCCGCAATCGTTTTCAAGAAGAGATCAGCCGGTCGCCCGAACTGCGTCCTCAGCTTTTCTCGCGGCTTTGTGATGAAATGGCGGCGGCGCAGGATCAAATGGTGCTCTTGGCCCGCAAGAGCGCCGAGGAGCGCGTGTGCAGCTTTCTCCTTTTGACGGCGCGCCGCATGAAGGTTGATCGACAGACCGCGCCGGTCATCGAAATCGCCATGACACGTCTCGATATGGCGGATTATCTGGGCCTGACCATCGAGACGGTATCGCGCACCATGACCAAGCTGATGAGCCGCGGCGTGATCGTGCCCAGCGGTCGGCACGGCCTCAAGATTCTCAAATTCGCGAAGCTCGTGGCGCTTGCGGGTGACAGCGACGAGGAGGATAAGACGGGTTCCGGTTACGCCCGGCAGGCGATTTGGCCCAACTAAATTTCCAATCTGCGGAAATATGGAAACGATCAAGCCGCAAGTTATCGGCGAGAAAGGTCTCGATGAGATTGTCCGCGTCTTGGACGGTGCCAACGTCATCGTTCATGGACTTGACGGCGTCATCTCCCGTTGGACGACCGGCTGCGAGCAGCTTTACGGTTGGACACGGCAAGAGGCCGTCGGTCAGGTCGTGCACGGCATGCTCGCGACCGTTTTCCCCGAGCCGCTCGACGATATACGGGCGTGCGTCGCAAATGGCGGCGTCTGGTGGGGCGAGCTGACCCACCAGCATAGAGACGGACACGCCGTGTCGGTCGCCAGCCGCTGGGTGGCATTGCTGCCGGAAGGTCGTCCCGGGCTCATTATTCTGCAGACGAATAGCGACATCAGCGATCTAAAGGAGACGCAGGCGGGCCTCGCCGCGCGCGAGGCACATTTGCGCTCGATTCTCGATACTGTCCCTGAGGCCATGGTCGTCATCGACGAGGCCGGCATCGTGAGCTCGTTCAGCGCCGCGGCGGAAAAGCTGTTCGGCTATCCCGCCGACGAAGTCTGCGGCCGCAACGTGAAGATGCTTATGCCATCGCCAAATCGCGAGGCGCACGATGGTTATATTTCGCGCTATCTCACGACCGGCGAGCGGCGCATCATCGGCTACGGACGCGTCGTAACGGGGCTGCGCAAAGATGGCACGACCTTCCCGATGGAGCTTGCGGTCGGCGAGGCGCTCGCCAACGGCAAACGCATTTTCACGGGCTTCATTCGCGACCTGACGAGCCGCCATAGGATGGAAGACGAACTGCGCCAAGCCCAGAAGATGGAAGCCGTCGGCCAGCTAACCGGCGGCATCGCCCATGACTTCAACAATTTGCTGACCGTCATTTCCGGCAATCTCGAAATGATCGAGAACCGGATCGACGACGACAAGCTGCGCCAGCTGCTGCGCGAGGCGCAGGGCGCCACGACGGATGGCGCGAAATTGACCGAGCAGCTCTTGGCCTTCGGACGGCGCCAGCCGCTCAATCCGAAACTCACGGATGTCGGCAAGCTTATCGCCGACTTCTCCGATCTTCTGCGCCGAACGCTCGGCGAGACGATCGAGCTTCGTACCATCGTGAAGGGCGCTTCGAACCAAGCGCTGGTCGATGCATCCCAGTTGCAGAACGTTCTGCTCAATCTGGCGCTCAATGCGCGCGATGCCATGCCGCGCGGCGGCAGCCTGACCGTCGAGATTTCTCCGACTCACCTCGATCTTGATTATGTGCAGATGTATCCGGAGGTGCGCACTGGCGACTACGTGCTTGTCTCGGTCACCGACAGCGGGGCCGGCATGTCGGCCGAGGTGAAGGCACGTGCCTTCGAACCGTTCTTCACTACCAAAGGGGCCGGTTCGGGAACCGGCCTTGG
>JASHOJ010000283.1 GCA_030041155.1 Candidatus Binataceae bacterium
CAGACCGAAGCCGGCGAGGCCTGCCATGAGCAGCGAGATCAGCGCATTGTAACCGGCGAGCGAGATGCCGAGAAAGCGCCACGCTGCCCTGTCGCAAGGCACGACGCGGATGGAGTCGAGCTGGTCGTACAGCGAGCCGCCCGATTTGAGATCCGAAAGCGAGCCGGTGCAATCGGTCGGCCCTGCCCAAAGCCCCCATTCGACTCCGGCATGATAGATCCCGAGCGCCGCCCCGCACAAGGCGGCAATGCCGAGCGCCGCAAGGCCGAGCATGACCAAGGCCCGCGGCGCGCGCGTCCGCGCGGCGACCGCGACGATGAGCGATAGCGGGATGATGACGTAGTACGGAATGCGCTCTTCGAGGCAGAGATGGCAGGGCAGGTAGCCGAGCGCGTATTGAAAGGACCAGGCGCCGAGCAGCGTCGCCAGGCTGAGCGCAAAAATCGCCGCGGCCGCCGCGGCAGGCCGCCCGCCGCGCCCGCGATCGAGCGGAGCCTGCCTGACCGTCAATGTCTGGTCCATGAAATCGGGTCCATGAAATCGGGTCCGCGAAATCGGGTCCGCGGCAACGGCGCCGCGCCGGAGCAGCGGCTGGCATCAATTTGGCGATCATTGAGGTGGAAGCAAGACCGGCGGTCGGGGCGGCCTTGGCGATTTTTCTTTTTGCCGCGGCGGCCCGGCAAATATATAGAGGACGGCAGGCCCGTGTGGCGGAACTGGTAGACGCGCACGACTCAAAATCGTGTTCCGCAAGGAGTGGGGGTTCGATTCCCTCCACGGGCACCAGCCTTCGCTGCTTCGCAGCTACGGCTGGCAAGCCAGCTGAGCAGTGATGGCGGAGCAGCGAAGGCTGCCCGTCGTAGCCCAAAGGGCGAAGACGGGCAGCGCCTATGCGGTACGTCTATTTGCTTCAAAGCATCGAATTTCCGGATCAGACCTACATTGGTCTCACCGACGATTTGCGATCAAGTAGTAGCCCGGATTGCGCGAAGCGCAATCCGGGAGCGGTCTCGCAGCGTCCCTCATCCGGTACCTGACTCACACCAGCTCCATGCGTAATTGCCGTCCGACCGCTTGGGCCGCGCGTCAGCGTTGCGAGCGTCACCGACTCATTGTCGGGATCGAGCAGGCGATCGAGTTGCGCCCGGCTCGTCTGCATCCGCTTCGCCAGATTCGATTTCGTCAGGCCCTGATCCTGCATCAGCACACCGAGTTGACGCGCGATCAGGTGTTTGATGGCGCGCGCGGTCACCTGCTCATAGATACCGTCCTGTTTGAGGAAGTCGTCGAAGGACCGAAGGGCGTAATCCATCGCACGATTTGATCAAATGGCGGATTGCGCTTCGCTAATCCGTCCTACGCGCTGAAAATCCCTTTGCCCGCTCGGAATCATGATCGTTTCATTGGTAAAATTCATCATCTTTGATGCCACGGTCGTTTCCTGGTCAAACCGGGAAGCCAAGTGAAATCAAAGCCTTGGTTGGTGCGGAAATCAACGCATTTATATACTTGACAAAAGTAGCGGCTTGCCTTAGGATCGCGGTCATAGGGGGAATTTTCCATGACCAAAGCCGCTATGTTCCAAGACCCCATGTTCCATGATGAGGATAAGGCCCGCGAAGCCCTGGAGGCCGAGCTGTGGCCGAACGGTCCTGTATGCCGCCATTGCGGTTGTAGCGCCCCTGAGAAGATCGCCAAGGTGGGGGGCAAGAAGCAATCGCACCGGGCCGGCCTCTACTACTGCAACGAATGCGAGGGCCAGTTTACCGTGACGGTCGGCACCGTTCTGGAACGGTCCAAGGTTCCTTTGACCAAGTGGCTTATGGCCGCGCACATGTTCAATTCCGGAAAGAACGGGGTATCGGCGCACGAAATTCATCGGACGCTTGGCGTCACCTACAAAACGGCCTGGTTCATGATGCATCGCCTGCGCGAAGCGATGAACGAACTGGACCCTCCCCGCATGGGCGGTCGCGGCAAATCCGTGCAGGCGGACGAAACGTACTATGGCAATTCATCGAAGCGCTCTAAGAGCTATCGCAAAGGCCATAGCCATAAGGCTAGCGTGGTAGCTCTGATAGAGCCTCACGGCCGCGCCCGTGCGTTCCATGTCAAGAGTGCAAACCTGAAAGAGGTCGGCAAAATCCTTTTGAGGAATGTGCATCGCACATCGGAGTTGCACACGGATGAAAGCCGCCTCTACGTCGATCTTGGGCGCATGTTTGCGGCGCATAAGAAAGTCGAGCATGGTGGCGCTGGCCATGGACAAGGCATCTATGTCGCGGATGACGGCACAACCACAAATGCGGCTGAAAATTTCTTCGGCAACTTCAAACGTTCGATGCGCGGCACCTATCGGTTCTGCAGCGAACAACATTTGCAAAAATACCTGAACGAGTTTCAGTTCAGGCATAACCACCGCGCCAAACTCGGCTTCACTGACGGGGAACGGACGGCGGCTGCTCTTAAGGGTATCGAGGGTAAGCGCCTGACGTACCGGCCGACTGACGAAGCAAAATCCTAAGTGGCTTCGGCATACCGCTAAGCGGTTTTTGGCTTGGCGGAAGCGTCGGGCGAAGCTTTCTTCTTCCGGGGACTCGTAGTTGGTTTTCGGTTAGGCTTGCGAAGCTTCATCTCCGAATGCGGTTTCGGTGGCATTCGCAAGAGTGCACCAACGAGCTTCTTTGTGTGCTCTAGCTCACTGTCTTCCGACATAGCACACCTCAAAACGTGAGATTAGAGTCAAGCCTACGGCTTGCTACCGGAAACGGACGACGATAGATCGCCCTAAACAATACGTCTATTCCCTCAATAATTGCGCCCAATGCACGTTTAACATCCTCGACACTAATTACCGGAACCTCCTTCGGATGCGTCAACTTGTTCCTCGTGGTCAAAGCGCTCGACAACTCGCTCCACCAAAGCGCCGTTCGATCCATAGGCCTGCCGCCGAATTTTAGGTGCAAAAATAAAATGCGATCCTGCAAACTGACCATTCGCAGATTATCACTGGCCTTGAACTCTCCTTGATGAAAGCGAACTTCCTGCTCCAACAGGATAGCCCGTTCATGTAAGGAAAGTTCAGGGCGCCCCGCAAATTCATCGGCCGTAGCATTTACATGGGCTTCAAGTGCGCAGAATCCCAACATTAAGGCAGCATGTAGAAAGGCGCTTTTCGCGTCGTTATCGGATTCGGCATTTGCCTTTTCAAGAAAGCGTTTTGCTTCTTCAAGCAACGACGCGGCAAAATCGTCAATAGCGGACAAATCAGCCAGCTTTTGCTTGAGCTTTTTGTACTTCCAATTGTGCTTGCTTCGCGTGATATTTTTTTATCGCAATGTCTATTGTGGTGTTTGCGATCCCCTTCCCTTCTTCAGCTTGCAATCCGAATAATTCAACCAGACGGCCCCGCTCTTTTAGGTCGGTTCGGTAACCCAAGCCTCGATAATTGTCGGGGTCTGTGCGATGTCGTCCACGCGCTAGAGCCGCAGCGTTTAGAGGATCGCGGCCGACTGTATCAGCAAGTCCATAGTGGCGCTGTAGCCGGGTCGGATTGGTCTGCAACGCGCCGGCAACATATGCCCATGCAGACATGACCGCGGCATTCAACGCCTTCTCAGGATAATCAACGGGCGGCTTGGGTGATTTACCGGCAAATGCGGCACGCTGCGCAGCAACCAATCGCGCAAATTCCTTACCGGCCTTTGATAATCCTGCGTCTTTCCAGATTTCAGGATGTGCAGATCGAAGCGCCTCCCAGTCCGCATCGTGTTCCCCGCTATCGCAAAGAATCGGAGTCGTATCAGAGACATCAAATTTTTTCAGTTCGATTTGCTGCCCTCGATAATAATTACAAATAAAAGTTCGAGCATCTCGAACGGTCAATAGACGCCCACGGCCTCCACGATCCGCAAAATCCTTACCTGCCAACAGCAGGTCTACTGATTGGCACCAATCGCGAAGCTGGGGACCCTTGAACGTCTCTTGCATGCGATCATAAAGATCGCTCGATATTGCGATATTGGTGTTAGAAATTAACTGCACGTCGAGTCTCTGATCCATGTTCAGGTCTAAATAGACCTTGACACCGTGATACACATCAATCCCGGCCGCAAGCGCGGCCTTTATCGCCTCAAAGCGATGCTGGCCTCCGATGATTTTAAGCGGATGTTCCGGGTCGGCCTCTTTGGAATACTCTGCGACGATATTGCTAAAAGTTCTTCCACCAAGGGCATCCTCCTTCATTTGAGCAAATGCCGCATGGTTAGCGACGAGTTCACGGTTTGCGCGATATTCGGGCTGCTCTGGATCAAGAGGGACATCGGTAGTTCCCATCGGAATGAGCTTACTTGCCTTGATGTGGCATTCGCAGAATCGCGCATCTGATTTGCGGTCCACCAACACGGACAATAATTTTGTCCTGCTTGACCACTCGAACGGCTGAAACTCCTGGGCGAACTGTCTGTAGGCCGCCTCCCAAGGCTCCATCGCCGCCTGTTTTTCTTGCTCGCTGTCGTTGCCGTTCGCCATCGTTCCCTCTGCGGTAATCGCGAAATTTCCCCAGCATACCAATTTCGAGGGCTTGGCGTCCGCTTCCTTCCGATTCGTTCTCCTATCCTCTGTCGGCAGCCTGTCACGCTTGTCGAACTATGGGACTTAAGTCCTTCTTTTGTCAAGTATATAAATGCGAAATCAATCCTTGACAACGCCGCCGCGCCAACTCAATGGACGCGCCGTCTCGCTCGGTACAAGGACGCCGGCCGGTCACTCCGGCTGGTGGAGCGAGAGCGGTGCCCGCGGGCAGGGGCTCGTCACCTCCGCTCCCGGGCGGCTTCGGGACAACGCCCGGCCGGCATTACGACCGGCCTGCGAGTCGATCGCTGGACTGGGACAGGGGGGGCGGGTCACACCCGTCTTTTAGCCACGTCCCAGGAAGCGCGTCTGGAGCTGAGCGGCGGCGTTGGTTCGCTGCCGTCAGAGCCGCGGTGGAACGCCGGTAGACGCGCGCGCTCCGCTGAGCGCGAGCCGCACCCGTATGGTGCGGAGGTTGCAGTTGGCGTCTGCCGGCGTTCCGCCTGCCTTGTTTTTATTTGTTTGTAGGATGGGTTGAGCGAAGCGAAACCCATCTTGCGGCCTCGATATCCGATGATGGGTATCGCCGCGCTCAACCCATCCTACTTGCTTGCGCCAAGCTTGATCGAGCCGAAGCCGGTTCTACCGCCCGGTCTTAAAAAGTTCGGCGTGACGCGATCAAAAACGCTCGGCGTCTTTTTTTCCGTGCCGTGCCGCAAACCTCGGATGCAAGAAACCGCATCGCGAGAACGGAGAAGCTTTGCCCTGTTCACCTCACCCTGAGGCGTGAGCGCAGCAAGCCTCGAAGGATTTAGGCCGAGCACCTCGGGATGAGGTTGTTGGGGGATGCACGCGGAAACGGGAAGTCGCGAGCGTCGCGGCCGCGCCCCCTTACATCGCGCCGCTATGCCGCTTTCCTTTGTGCCGCGGCTGCCCTAGCCTTCCGCCTCGGGCGCAGTGCCGTCGCGTCAAACGAACATCTTCCAGGAGGAAACATGGCCGCCGAAACCGACGTTCAAGTCTCGCGCTTGCTGGACGAGCACGGGGTCGGCGCCTTTCAGATCAAGCTCATCCTGTGGTCGACGCTGATCGCCTATATCGACGGCTACGACATCGGCGCCATCGCGTTCGCCGCACCGCATCTCATTCACGATTGGCACATCCCGCCGAAATCGCTCGGCCTGGTGCTGACCGCCAGCAATTTCGGCGTGCTGTTCGGCTCGCAGATTTTCGGCTGGATCGGCGACCGCTACGGCCGCAAGACCTCGCTGATCCTGTGCAACGTTTTGTTCGGCGTATTCACCTATTGGGCCGCCTCTTCGACCAATCTCACCGAATTGTTCGTGCTGCGCACCGTCGCGGGGCTCGGCATCGGCGGCGTGATCCCGAACGTGGTGGCGATCAACGCCGAATCCGCGCCGCGCCGGCTGCGCGCCACGCTCGCCATCATCGCCACCGGCATGGTGCCGATCGGCGGCGCGCTCGCCGGCTTCGCCGCCGCCGCGTTCATTCCGCATTACGGCTGGCCGGTGTTGTTCGAAATCGGCGGCATCGTGCCGATCGTGTTCGCCATCATCGCGTTTTTCGGCATGCCCGAATCGATCAAATACATGGCGTTGCACCAAAGCCAGCGCCGCAAGATGGAGCGGTTGATCGCGGCGATCCGCCCGGATTTCAAGATTCCGGAAAATGCGCGCTTCGTGATCGAAGACGAAAAGCAATTTCCAAGCTCCAGTCCGCGCTATCTGTTCCAGAACGGACTGGAAGTGATCACGCCGCTGAGCTGGCTGATGTTCGTCCTCAACCTGATGGGCTATTTCTTCCTCATCAGCTGGACGCCAACCATGCTGGTTGCGGCCGCCCACGCGTCGCAAAGGGTCGGCGCGCTGACCGGCGCCGGGCTGCAGGTCGGCGGCACGGTGGGCGCCCTGGTGCTGTGCTGGTGGCTGCAGCGGCAGCGCTTTCTTGCCATCGCGATCCTGTTTTTGATCGCGATCCCCGTCGTCGCCGCGATCGGCTATGCCGGATTGTGGTCGACCAC
>JASHOJ010000284.1 GCA_030041155.1 Candidatus Binataceae bacterium
TTAAAAGGAAAACGATAGCCGCTAGAAAAGCGGACCGGCGCGCAAGAGCGCGCGTCCTCCTCCGAGCCATGAGCAGGAGCCCTCCTGGATGCGCAATATGCGTCGGATACACCAATGCCGCCCGTTAGAGCAGCATCTGCCCAACGTTCCGGCAGTAACCCCGTCGCCAACGCGGTTTACGCCGTCGGCGAGTCGGAGGCGCAAAAAGTATGCCTCAGCAGGTCGGGCAGCTTTGGGCGATCTCGCCTACGTCGCGTCGGGTTCGGCGAGAAACGCGAATCGTGAAGGATTTTTTCGGCGCCGATCTCACGTAAGCCGCGCGCTTACTCCGGAAAACGAGGGCATCTCGATTGCACTACCTGATTCCTTTGCCGCTCCTGTGTCCGCGGCATCACCCCTACTCAAAAACAGGTCTGAAAAATGGAGTAGCTATGTTTCTGCACAATAAGAAGATGATGTTCACGGTGCGTGTCGATGAACCCAATCCTGAGTTTGCGAAGATGCTTCTGGAGCAGTTTGGCGGCCCAAACGGAGAATTGGCAGCCGCGATGCGTTATTTCACTCAGGGCTGGGCGGAGTCCGACCCGAAGCGGCGCGACATGCTGCTCGATATCGCGACCGAAGAGCTTTCGCATCTCGAAATGGTCGGGCAAACGCTGACCCAGTTGCTCAAGGGCAGTCCGGGAGCGGAGGTCGATGAAGTCGAAGGCGGCTACCTGGGCGAGATCCTGGACGGCAAGCACGAGAAGTTTATCGAGATGTCGCTCGGCAGCGGCCAGAACGTGGTGGGCGGAGTTGGTCCCCGCCTGACGGACTCGATGGGCAATCCATGGACCGCTTCTTACATCGACACGATTGGCGAACCAACCGCGGATTTGCGCTCGGATATCGCGGCGGAGGCGCGCGCGAAGCTCGTCTATGAACGGCTGATCAAGTTCTGCAACGACTCGAGCGCGCGCGAGACGCTGGGGTTTCTGATGACGCGCGAGATCGCGCATCAGAAGATGTTTGAAGCCGCGCTGGAAGCGATAGCTAAGAATTTCCCGCCGGGCAGGATGGCTGGGCAGAAGGAATTCGAGCATGCGTATTTCAACGATTCTTCAAACGGCCACGGCACTCCCGGTTTCGATCTGGTATCGCACAGCCCCTGGGGCTTTGAACTGAAGAAGCCCAGCGAGGTTGGCGATGAGCCTCCCGCGCTGAAGCCTCGGCCCGCGCTTGCAAGCAACCCGAAGAACATCGGCAAGACCGAGACCCACGCGCGAAAAGAGTAACTTGAAAGAACCTGCCGAGCGGACCGGCTCTATAGCCGGTCCGCTCTTCACGGCGTGGCCGGCTCGCGCCCGCCCGAGAAATAGCTTTGCGAGCCGACTCGCTCTTATCGGCCCGGCGTTCGCCGTGTCGATCGGATACGTCGATCCCGGCAATTGGGCGACCGATCTTGCCGCGGGCGCGTATGGATATCGCCTGCTGTGGGTGGTTCTGTTCGCCAGTGTTACCGCCATGATCCTGCAAATCGCGGTGGTGAGACTCGCGACTCTCACCGGCAGCGATCTCGCGTCGCTCGCATCGCGGCGTGGAAGGCGCGGCGCTCTGGCGCTCGGCGCGATATTCGAGGGCGCGGTCATAACCGCGGATATTGCGGAATTTGCCGGAACTGCGATTGGAATTCGGCTTCTGCTTCCGCTGCCGATGCCGGCCGCGGCGGCAATCGCGCTTTTGGCGATGGCGGGGGTTTTTCTTTTGAACCGCGGGCAATTGCGCGGCGTGGAAACAACCTTGATCGTTCTGCTGGCGATAATCGCAGGCGCAGTCGGGTGGCAGGCGGCGCGCTTCGGTCTGCTGCCGCGGTCAGGATGGGCTGATTTCGCTCCGCAGATTCCCGACGCGGGCGCGATGCTGATCGCGGTTGGGCTTATCGGAGCAACCGTGATGCCGCATAATCTGTTTCTGCATTCGGCGCTGGTCGCGAAGCAAAACGCGGGGCGCGATGCGTCTGAGCGCAAGGCGACAGGCCGCTTCTATGCGCGCGAAACTATCGTCGCGCTGGGTCTCGCAACCGTGGTCAACCTCGCGATTCTCGCGATAGCCGCGCATCTGGGAACCGCGGGAGACACGTTTCATCATGCCTTTGCCGTGATTGGGTCGCACTGGAGCACCGCCGATTCAATCGTGTTCGGCGGCGCGCTGCTGGTGTCGGGTCTTGCTTCTTCAGTTTCGGCCACGATGTCGAGCGAATCGGTGATCGAGTCTTTTTCTCCGGTTCCGATGCCGCCGATGCTGCGGCGCGCGGTGGCGGCTATTCCCGCGACTCTGGTGCTGTGCATCGCCGATCCGATGCGGCTTATTTTGTGGACTCAGACCGCGCTCGCCTTTTTCCTGCCGCCGGTCCTGGCGGTGCTGCTGATGGAATTGTGGTTCCATCAGCGCGGTGAAGAGCGGTTGCTATCAACCTTCTCGATAGTGATCGCGGCCAGCGCTGGAGCGCTGTGCGTGGGATTCGACGCCGCGCTTATAGCATTCGCCCTCCGATAACGATGGGCATCGCCCGATGTCGTGCGCATCGGCGGATGCTTCGCGCGGCACGCGACGGTACAGTGGCCGGATGCGTTTTGGCATCTTCGGTTCGGCACGAGCGGCGGACGATCGATCCTCATCCGGCGAGCAGACGTTCGAGGAGTATCTGGATTACGCGGCCGAGGCCGAAACCCTGGGTTTTCGTGCCAGCTTCCTGGTTGAGCATCATTTCAGCGGCTGGAATCAGGTCTCGGCCACGTTGATGGTGCAAACCGCGCTGGCGATGCGCACGCGGACACTGCGGCTGGGCACGGCGGTAATCGTGCTTCCGTGGCACAATCCTGTGCTGCTGGCGGAGCAAGCGGCGACCCTCGATGTGCTCTCCGGCGGCCGGCTCGACCTGGGCATCGGCAAGGGATACCGGCACAACGAGTTCACCGGGTTTCGCGTGCCAATGGAGGAAGCCGAGCCGCGCTTCGATGAGACGGTCGAGGTGCTCGTCAAGTCGTGGAGCTCTCGCGAGCGCTTTTCGCATCGCGGCCGATTCTGGCAATTCGACAATATCGTCGTGGAACCGCCGCCGGTGCAGAAGCCGCATCCGCCGCTCTGGGTCGCGGCGGCAAGCGAAGCCTCGATTCGCAAGGCCGCGCGAGGCGGCTTCAACCTGATCCTCGATCAGTATGCGTCGCCCCAACAAATTGACGCGCGCCTCAAATTGTATCGTGGAGAATTGGAAGGCAGCGGAGGACATTACGATCCGGCGCGCGTCGCCGTCGCGCGTCAGGTCTATGTGGCCCAGAGCAAAGCGGAGGCGAGTGAGGCTCTTAAGCGGGCGGCGGAATACACTCGGCGCACGGTCGAGGTCTCGCGCTCGAAAGCGGGCGGCTCGCACGTTCTGGCATACGCGAACACGCCCGGCGCGACTGAAGCGAACGCGCTGTTCGATGTCGCTGACATTATTTGCGAGAAGCTTGAGGCGCTCGCCAAAATCGGTGTGGAGTACATTCTTGTGACGGCGCTTGGCGGAGCGGAACAACTGCGGCGATTTGCGCGCGATGTGATGCCGGCGTTTGACCATGAGACGGGCTCGTGGAAGTCCTCGCCCGCTGAGAGATCGCCGCGCTGATCGCTTTCGCCCTGACATCAAGGCGAAATTTCAGACGCGCGAAAAAGGAGGGGCGACGCACGCGCATCGCCCTAACGCATCGGAATTTGCCTGCCCGGTCAGCCTTTCGGCAGACCCAGAATACGCTCGCCGATCATGTTTCGCTGCACCATCGAGGTGCCGCCCGCGATCGTCATCGACTCTGCTTGCAGGATCCGCTTCATCCATTCGCCGCGCGGCGCAAACGGCGTGTGCGGCTCGAGCGTTGAGTATTCACCGAGCAATCGCGAGGTGAACTTGACCATCCGCTGTCCCAAATCGGTCGAGGTCAGCTTGGAGATGGAAGCCTCGGGTCCGGGAAGAAGACCTTTGAGGCGCCGCGAGAGCGCGCGCAGACCGTTGTACTTCTTCGCCGCAACCTCGATCGCGAATTGCGCGAGTTGCTGGCGGATGTCGTCTTCCTCGATCGCGGGACGCCCGTTTATCCGGGCCTGCTTCGCCATCTCAACCAGAGATTGCAGCGTCTGCTCGGTGCCGCCGAGCGTCTCGCCGATGCCGAACCGCTCGTGCATCAGGGTCGAAACCAGCACCTGCCATCCCTGATTTAGCGGTCCGAGCAGATTTTCCTTGGGAACTTTCACGTCCTCGAAAAAGATTTCGTTGAACTCGGAGTCGCCGGTAATCTGTTTGAGCGGACGCACGTTGACGCCGGGGCTTTTCATGTCGACGATCAGCGCGCTCATGCCCTTATGCTTCGGTGCGTCGGGATCGGTGCGCACGAAAAGCTGGCAGAAGTGGGAACGATGCGCGATCGTGGTCCATACCTTCTGCCCGTTGACCACAAAGTAGTCGCCCTTGAGCTCGGCGCGGGTCGCGATGGAGGCGAGATCGGATCCGGCGCCCGGCTCCGACATTCCCTCGCACCAGATCTCTTCGCCGGCGAGGATCGGCTGAAGATAGCGCTTCTTCTGAGCCTCGGTCCCCCACTGCATCAGCGCCGGCCCATTCATGATTACGCCCAGCACGTTGCATCCGATTGGCAGGCCGAGGCGGCCAAGCTCCTGCTGGAAGATAAGCTGCTCGACGAAAGTTGCGCCTCGGCCGCCGTATTCCGTGGGCCAGGTTAGTCCCGCCCATCCGGCGTCGTAGAGCTTTTTGTGCCAGGCCTTAAGCCGCTTCCATCCGGCGTCGTCGCCGGTGTTTTCGTCATCGATTTGGCGAAGCGGCTCGGGCTGATTGGCTTCCAGCCACTTGCGCACCTGCATCCGATAAGCATCCTGTTCGGGCGTCCAGTTGAAATCCATTCGCTTCGAACCTTCCTCGTATATCCTGCGATGCTATCGCGCGGGACCGCATTTGGGTAGCGCGCCGAGGCTCCGCGAGCAAGCGAAAATACCGCTCGTTCAAGCAGCGTGCGGATGCAGCTATGTTTGCGCAGCGCTCCGATGGCATAAGCTATCGGAGGCGGATGCTCGATGGATCGGCGGACTCCATTCTCATACGTGTGCAATGCTTGCGGTCTGTGTTGCCATGAAAAGGTGATCACGCTTGCGCCCTACGACGTCATCCGCATCTCGCGCGCGGCGGGAATTTCAACCGGGCAGGTGGTGCGGCGGATGACGGTTCGGCGCGGGTCAATTCTGAAATTCGGCGCGGATGGCGCGTGCGCCGCGCTTAGCGGCACTCGATGCGGCGTTCACGAGGGACGGCCGCTCGCGTGCCGCCTCTATCCGCTTGGCTTGCAGCGCGCGACGGAGCATGCGAAAGACGGTCGCGACGAAATGTTTGTGCGGCTTGAACCCGCGCGCGGATCGCTCGGTGTTTATGGTGATGCCGGCAATGTTGCGGACTTCCTCGAAGAGCAGGACGCGGACGAATATCTGGAGACCAATGACCGGTATCGCCGCCTGATTCCGCGCCTGCGCTCGAGGATCGGCGAGCTGGTGGATTACGAAAAAATCGAGCCGCACGAATTCTGGCGTCGCGCCACGCGCGAGGCGCTTGCCGAGTCAGGCTACGATCCGAACGCGCTGATTGACGCAATGTTCGATGCCGACGCGGTGGTGGGGCGGCGCGACGATCCGGAGGCGGAAGTGTTCGTGCATCTGGCGGCGCTCGCCATTCGGATCGGCAAAACAACCGACGCCGCCGAGCTGGCATCAGCCGCAGTGCTGCTGGCGGTCAGCCTCGGCTACTCGCCCGCGGAGGCTGTAGGCGCCACGCTCACGCGCTAAGCGATCGCGTTGGGTTATCTGCTCGCGGCGCTCGTTCCGCTTGCCTGCGCCGGCGATGCTGCCGCCACGGGCGCGGCCGGATGCTCAGAAACTTTAAGGTCGCTCAGAATCTGGGTCGCGTTGATCGAAGGATCGACATGCGGGTAGACCTTCTCAATTTTCCCATCGGGTCCGATGATGTAGGTGATCCGCCGATCCAGCCCGAGGATTGGAATTCCATTGGCGGCGCCGTATTCGTTCGCGATTTTCTTGTCCGGATCCATCAGCAGCGGAAAGGGCAGATTGTATTTCTTGATGAATGCGCGATGCGAATCCGAGTCCTGCACGCTGCAGCCGAGGACCACCAGTCCCGCCGATTGGAAGCGCGAGAAGCCGTCGCGAAACGCGCATGCCTCTTTGGTGCATCCCGGAGTGTCGTCCTTCGGATAAAAATAGAGCACGACGGTTTTTCCGCGCAGGTCGGAGAGGGAGATTGGCGCGATCTGATCACCCTCGACCATCTGGGTGGAGAACGCCGGCGCCAATTGGCCGGGTTTGAGCAAAGCCGCACGAGCGATGCGCGGCCGCAGTACGATGGCGGCGCCGACCAGCACTACGATGACTACCACAACGATAGCAAGCGTTTTCATGATTCAATCTCCCGAAGCGGTTAACTCACCACGTTCAGCGAAAAGTTCCCGAATCGGTCAGACTCGATACAACCAATCCTGATATTTCCCGTCGCGGCCGTGCAGAACGTCCTGAAAGATTCTTTGCACCTGGCGCGTTATCGATCCGGGCGCGCCGGTTCCGATCCGGCGGCCGTCAAGCTCTACGACCGGCGTGACTTCGGCCGCGGTTCCGGTCATGAAAGCCTCGTCGGCAATATAGAACGCGTCGCGCGGGAAAAGCTCCTCGCGCACCTCGAATCCCTGATCGTGCAGGATGCGGATTATCGATTCGCGCGTGATGCCGTGGAGAATCGAGCTTAGCGGCGGCGTGCGCACGATTCCGTCGCGCGCGAGAAACACGTTTTCGCCGCTGCCCTCGGCGACAAACCCCTCGGTGTCGAGCAGCAGCGCTTCGTCATAGCCGCCGCGGCGGGCCTCGTAGCCGGCGAGGATGGAATTGACATAATGGCCCGAGGCTTTTGCCGCCGGCATCATCGAGTTGTGATGAAAACGAACGAAGGATGAGGTCTTTAGGCGCACGCCCTTGTTGATGCTGTCCTGACCCAGATAGGCGCCCCATTTCCAGGCCGCAATCGCAACCCGCGTCTTGTTGCCGCGCGCAGATAGTCCCATCTCGCCTTCTCCGTAGAAGGCAATCGGCCTGATGTAGCATTCGTCGAGCTGATTCGTGCGCACCACATCGGTACACGCCTTCAACAGCTCTTCGCTGCTGAACGGCATCGGCATCTCGACAATATGAGCGGACTCGATAAGGCGGCGAATATGCGCCTTCGCGCGAAAGATCGCCGATCCTCCGCCCTCGCACTGATAGCAGCGCATCCCTTCAAAAACCGCGAGTCCGTAGTGCAGGCTGTGAGTCAGGACGTGAACGTTCGCCTCATCATAAGGCACCAGGGTTCCGTCCATCCAGATTTTGTCCGATCGCAGACCGCTCGCCGCCAACGGGGAACCTCCTCGGATGATTGGCCAGGGCCAAGGTCCAAACTAGTCGATGCCCAAACTAGTCGATGGAGGATCGGCGGACAAGGCAAACTATCCTGCCCTTGGCGTCGATTCGAGCTTTGCGGCTGCGAGGGTTTCTTAGCGGGAAACGGGATCGGCGGATGACCCGGATTGCTCAGTCATAGAGCCAAGGTCGTGCGCCTCCGATGGCTCGTGGCCGTTTTCCGCGCCCGCGCGGATGCGGTGCCGATGATTTCTGCCGCCGCGGCGTCGCCGACGCCGCCTGCGATGCGCCGCTTGTGGCTCTGATAGCTTCTGTCGCGCCTGCTGATGCATGAAAAGGTCGGGATTGGAGAGAAAGCGCGCAAACAGCGACTGGTCAATGTCGTAAACGGGCGCCATCGCCTCAAAAAATCGGCGCGCTTCCGGAAAGTACGGACGCTGGATCAGGCGGCGCGTGCGGCGCGATGGCGCGGCAAGATTCTCGAAGGCGTCCAGAATCAGGCGCATCCGCTCGGTGTCGGCGCGCGCAAAGCCTCGCGCACGCAATTCCGCCCCGAGATCGAGGCGGTCGCGGCTGCTCGCATGGCCGCGAGCCATGTCGAGCATCAGCGCCGCCAGCGCGATTGCATGGTCCGATGGGGCGCTGGCGTCGACAAGCTGGCGGTACGCGGCAAGATTGCGGACCGTGTCGGATTGCTCGAGCGCGCGATCCCCGCGCCTCAGATGCTCGGAGAGAAAAGGCAGCAATTGTTCGAGCAATCCCAGGTTTTCCATCAGCACCAGCGCGCGCGCCGCGTCGGGCTGACTTAGGGTGCGATAGGTCTCTTCCACCAGGCGCGGAACGGAAGCCTTCAGGAGATCGGCGCTATTCCGCTCGATTGCGGCGCGGGTGACCGCTTCGATTTCGAACCCAAGCTTCGCGGCGAAACGCACCGCGCGCATCATCCGAACCGGATCTTCGCGCATCCTCAGCTCGGGCTCTCCGATAGTTCGAATCAAGCGGGCGTGAAGGTCATCAACGCCGCCGGCGTAGTCAATCACATGGAACGTGCGCGGATCGTAGAACAGCGAATTGACCGTGAAATCGCGTCTGAACGCGTCTTCCTCGGGCGTGCCGAAGGTGTTGTCGGCGCGAATCATCGGGTCGCCTTCGGCCACCGCGTCCGCGCTCTGGCGCCGAAACGTCGCGACCTCGACATTCTGAGCGCCAAAAAAGACGTGGACCAGCCGGAATCGCCGGCCGATGAGACGCGAATTTCTGAACAGATCGCGCACCTGCTGCGGATGCGCTGACGTCGCTACATCGAAGTCCTTGGGCCGCCGCCCGAGCATCAGATCGCGAACGCTGCCGCCGACCAGGTATGCGAGGTGCCCGGCGCCGTCGAGCCGGTAGAGGACCTTCAGAACATTCGGGTCGATGTCGCGGCGCGAGATCGGATGCTCGGAACGGACGATAATTCGCGCTTCCAATGTCTCTGACGCTAGCACGACGATGCCTGTGCTTCATCGCCTCGCGGCGAAGCAAGCCGGAACGCTGAAGAGAAAGCTTGGCCAATTTCCCGATGCAGTTGCAAGCCTGACAGATAAATTTTTGCTGAAGCGCACAGCCTATCGCGGTAAGATCGCGACATGGCGATAGAGAGTTGCAGACTGTGAAGGAGCGCAACCGATGGGAAAATTCGTCACAGACATCAAAAAAATCCGAGAGCAGGCGCGTAAACACATGCTCGAGGGAGCCGTCACCGAAAACTACAAAGCCGATCGCGAGGATGTGGTCGCGGTGCTCAATGACGTTCTCGCAACCGAAATGGTCTGTGTGCTTCGCTACAAGCGGCATTACTATACTGCTCAGGGCTTGAACGCCGAACCCGCGCGGGATCAGTTCCAGGAACACGCGAAAGAAGAAGAGGAGCACGCTGATTGGGTCGCCGAACGCATCTCCCAGCTCGACGGCAAGCCCGACTACAATCCGTCCGGAATCGCCAATCGGTCGCACTCGGAATACGACGAAAGCGAATCGCTGCTAGACATGCTGCGCGAGGATCTGGTCGCCGAGCGTATCGCGATCGATTCCTATGCGCAGATCGTTCGATGGCTCGCCGATCGGGATCCGACCACTCGCATCTTGATGGAAAAGATTCTGAAGGTCGAAGAGGAACACGCGGACGATCTGAAGGATCTACTCGCCAAAAGCAGCGGGTAGCCGCTTGTCAGGCCCGTCATAGGTAAGATCGTCGCGAATGTTGCCTAATCGGGTGTCGGCAACGCTCACGCGAAGCGGGCCTAAGGTTCCTCGACATCGCTCGCGTTGCTCGCCGCGCTCGGAATGACAACCAGGGACCAGCGACTCTTGATCAGAGCTTGGTGAAGCCGTCTTTGCTCCACTCCTCTGAACCGACGCCGTTATGAACGATGAATAGCCCGTCGGGGTCGTATTTTTTCTTGATTTCAGATAGCCGCGCGTAGTTACTGCCCCAGTAGGCCTGCTGCCAATCCGGCTGAAAGTAGTTGCTCTCGCTCACGTATGCGCCGCCACTTGGAACGATCGCGCGAAGCCGGCTCATGCACTTGTCGATCGAAGCCGCGTAAGCGTGCGCCTTTTTGATCGCGGGCTCGTGTCCGGGGATGCCCGGATATGCGACTCCCGGCGGATGGTCGGGAAATCGAAACGCGGGTCCCTGTGCTTCGCCCGTGATCGCCAGAGCGAATGCGTCCAGCACCGCCGGATTGGTCGCGGTGTCTTTCGACCGTGCGATCGCATCCGCAGGCGCTCCGGCGAGTCCCTTGCTGAATTGCAATTGAAAATCGTGATAGCGCGACGCCTCGAAAAGCGCATCGGCAAGTTGGCTTTGCGCATCGTCTGCGAGCAGCGCGGCGGGCATCCATAGCGACTGGAAACCCCAAATGAACCAGGCAACCTGTGAGGCGTCTCCCGCCCACCATGCGTTAGTCAGCGGGGCGCCTGGCCGATCGTCGAATTTCAAGGTGGTCTGAGACATGATGTGCGTGAGCATATAGTCGAAGATTTTGTGATTCGGGAAGGCAACCTCAGGAAAATGTTTAATCCACCACGGCGGATCCCAATAATGTCGGGCCGGAATATTGCCGAGTACGATGGGCGACTTGAACGAATATACGCCTGAACGTTTGACCCACTCCACGAACGGCTGCCAGATCTGCTTCGGCTGATTCTCGTCCAGCCCGTTTGCGAGCATCGAGATCTCAAGCGTGTTATCCGGACTCAGGGTGACCTGCTCGCCCCAATGTTCGTTCAGGAGATTTTCCCGATAGAAAGATAGGAATTTGCGAATGAGGCGCCGATACGCGTCGTCCGACGATGCTTTAATCTTGAAATTGGCCACGCCGAAAAATTCAGGAAGATCGTAAACCCGCAGCGTCATCTTGCTGATGACGCCGAAAGTTCCTCCCCCGCCGCCTTTGAGCGCCCAGAACAAATCCGGATTCGTGCAAGCGTTCGCGACGCGGATTTGACCGTCTGCCGTGACAACTTCGGCCTCAAGCAGATTGCTGGCCGCCGTACCGAAGCGCTTTGAGTGGCTCCCAAAGCCGCCGCTTTGAACCAGGCCGCCAAGGCATACGGTGGTGCATCCGCCGCCCTGAACGTATTTTCCCGCTTGCGTCGTGACTGCCTGATAAGCCTCCATTCCGATCGTACCGGCGCCCACGGTGACCGCGGGTTGAGACTGAACCACGCCGCCGTAGCCCTGCGGAACGAACGCATCATGCATCTCGATGTGGTTCATGTAGCGCGTCCAAATCAACAGCGAATCAGGAGCATTGGATGTACCCTGATAACTGTGACCGCCGCCTTTGATTGCCACGCGTAGATCGTTTTTGCGGGCGAAGTTCACGGCTGCGGCAATATCCTGTGCATTTCGCGCCGCCACCGCGTAAACGCTCGGCTGTGTCGCCCATGCATCGACCCATCCCAGCGTTTGGGTGAGTCCGGCGTGGTCGCGAATGAAGTATGGATTCGTCAAATCGCTCGACAGGCGTTTGGCGGCCTCACTGGAAGGAGCATCTTTGAGCACCGACAGAGGAAATTTCACCGGAATCAGGTTTCCGCCAACCGATTCGTTCAGCCGCTTCCAATCGGCTGCGGAGGGCCAGTTAAGATCGGACGGCCTGCGCCGACGAAAGCTTTCCGCCGCCCAGAGCTTTAGCGGCAACACTGGAAGAAGGGCAGGAAGAAGGGCGCTCGATCCGGCTACTCTCAGGAATGTTCGTCTGTTCATGTCTCCGGCTCTTTGCACCCTCCTATCAGATCGCTCGTCACGTCGGATTCCTCGCGCTCCGTAGCGGCGACATATCGCGGAACATTCGCGTCAGCGAGCATCTTCTGTGCCGCCACCGTGTGCGCATAGATGCGCGCGGGGTTGTCGATTTCGCATCATCGCTGCACGAGGTTCACTGCATCGGAGCGCAAGTGCTCGGCTGCATCCCGACGCTCCGCGCCGACCTCTGCCCGCTGAGCAGGCTTTCAGAAAATCATGCGGCGATAGTGCGACGCGCGTTCGATCATCGCGCATATGTAAAACATTGCGAGCGCCGGCGCGATAGCCAGAATCGCGTGAGCAATCGGGACAAATGGTTCAAGCGCGATCGCGAGCACCAGTGCGTAATTGAGCATCCCGCCAAAATGCCCGAGCCTGCTGCGGATCGGAGCCGAACCTCGGTACCAGAAGATCGAATCTAAGGCGTACTGCGTGAAAGAGAGCGCGACCAGGATTGGAATATAGATGGGAATCGCGCCCGCTGCCGCGGCGCAACTCAGCGCGGCCAGGATGAAGGTGATGTCCGCAGCCGGGTCGAGCCATCGGCCCGTTCGACTCGCGACTCCGAGACGTCGCGCGAGCCATCCATCCGCGATGTCACTGCCGATCGCCAGTATCGCCAGCGCCGCGAGCTGCCAGCGCTGGTGCGGCGCCGTCAGATGGATAAAAACCCACGCGGCCGCCATCGCGAATCTCGCATCACTCAGCAGGTTGGGCAGGAGGTTGGCCGAGATAGCGGAAATCGTCCGGCTTGGCGGTTCGCCTGGCACGATGCTTTTTCCTAGAATTACATTCTTATGCGCGATTCCTCCCCTCACACTATTCAGGTCGTCAGTCATGGCCCTTCATGCCTTGACGGAGTGATGGCTGCCGCGGCGGTGGCGCGGTTTTATGAAGGCCAGCGCGTGCTCGTGACGCTGGCCGGGAACAACGAGGCAGACCGGGTAATCGGAAGCCTGGAGCTCAAGGCTCCGGCCGGCAAAACGGATGAAATTTGGATAACCGACCTGTCGTGGAACTCGGCCGAGACCGGCGCTCATCTTTCCGAACTTGCCGCTCGCGGCGCGCGCGTCTACTGGATCGATCACCATCGAACCGCAGTGTCCCGCGCGGACTCGCCGGAGTTCAAGGTGCCGTTCGCCGGCAAACTTCTGTCGGAGCAGTATTCGGCCGCGCGGTTGGCTTTCAATTTTCTGCGCAAGATGGGCAAGGCGTCGCTCTCAGCAGGTGCGCTGGAGGCATTCGAGAGCTTTGCGCCGTTCGTCATGATCGCGGACGATCACGATCGCTGGGTGCATCGGATTCCAGAGTCATCCGATTGGGCACTGGCGGTTCAGACCCTCGGCGGCATCGCTTCCTACCGCGAGATTGTCAAGATGCGCGAGCCCGTGATGTCGCGGCGGCTGCGCTATGCGCTCGACGCGGGCAAGGAAGGCTTTCAGAAGAGCCTGGACCTGGCGCGGGCCACCACGATCGACAGGATGCTCGCGAATGGGATCAAAATTCGATCCGCCTGCTGCTTCGGATACAGCAGCGAAGTCGCCTCGTATCTCTACGAGGGAGAGCATCGCACGGTCGTCGCGCTTTTCGACATGCGCAGCCAGGGAGTGAGCCTCAGGCGAAGCGCGGACTCGGAGGTCAATCTGGCCGAATTGGCGGAAGCATTCGGCGGAGGAGGACACGCGGCGGCCTCGGGATTCGCGATTCCGGATCTGCGGCGGCTTCCGGCCGAGCGGCTGGCGGAGCTGCTGGGCGATCGCCTGCAAACGGCGCGCGGGTGATTCGATAGAGACCCGGCGTACACATTTTCGCAATTTGCAATAACTCGTTGTCAAGCTGATGGTTGTTCTCGCGCGTGGCTGCCGTTTCCATCGATCCAGGGACAGATTCCGAATCTCAGTTCTACATCGGGAGAGAATAGGCCCGCGTATCTGATCCTCGCCCAGTGGGGAGAGGACGCGCGGCGCGGCGATTGCTCTTTAGTTGGCAATCGACGTGCCACGCGAGGTGAGGGTCCGATATGAAAGGGTCCGCGCCCCCATCGGCTCCTAAATTTTCGCCAGATTTTCGGCTGTCTAAATCTGGTTTCGCCCGGCAGGGTGCTTCTGAAGGTTGGCGACACCTTCAGGGATGCCCTTTAATGGGCCGGAAACGGCCCTTCCCGGCGTTGTCAACGCCAAAGTGGTACCTTGGGACACGTCCCGACGCTCAGAGGGCCTTAGAAACGATTTGTGAGCCGATCCCGACTGGCTGTCAACTGCCTGTTATTTTGGCAGAATCGCGCAGCGATTATCGTTCCGTCGATTCGCCGCTCAAGTCGCTCCCCTTCGGATTGCGCTTCGCTGCCGCTTGAGTTGATTCTCCCGCTGCGACGGCGGCAGCGCGCCAGGGCCGGTGTACGGGAACTTGGCGCCGCCGCAACCAGATTTCGGCGGTTGAGGACCCTCACCCGGCACTACGCGCCGACCTCTCCCCGCTGGGCGAGGTTTCAGAAAATCGCTGCGCGCCGATCCCTCTGACTGTTCCGATGGTCCGTTCAGGATGACAATCACACCGTTCGGGTTGACAATCACGCCGTTCAGGATGACTCGGATTGTCCTAACGCGGGCGCGGTCGCATACTCGCTATTACTGACCGTCTAGGCCTTCAACAGGAGGTCATCATGCGAATCAGCGTGAGCGTGATTGGACTGGCGATGGGGAGTCTTCTGCTGGCCGTTTCCGCCGCCGCATCATCGGTCAGGCCCGGCGAAATGATCACCCCTGACAACGCCGCGGTGGTGCGGGACCTCGTCAGCCCCGGCAATTTCCTTCTGGTCAAACAAGGCATGGAGATGAAGATCGTGCCGAGCGAGCGGCTGGAATGGCCGCCGCCCTACAAAGCTGCCACCGAGAAGTACGCGGCGCAGGTGAGACTTGATTCGAAGGGCGAGCTTCAGAACTACGTCGCGGGTCTTCCGTTTCCTTTGATCGATCCCAACGATCCCGCTGCCGCGACCAAGGTGATGTGGAACTTCAGCTACCGCCCACAATACACCGACGATGTCGATGTCCGCGAAGTCCAAATCTCCAGTTACGGACCGAATGGCGGCGCTCCGATCGAGCAGTTCGTGATCGGCCACGTGGCCTTCTATTTCAACACTGGCCGCACCGAGGTTAAGCCGATACCGACCGACCCCGAGGGTCTCGGACCGGGAATCCGCTATCGCTTTGGCGCGTTTCCCTTCGAGCAGCCGGCGGAGATCGAAGGCTTGGGACTCGTCCGCTATCGCTATATCGATCCGAAGCACGAGGACGATACGTGGATCTACAACCCCGGGCGAAGACGGGTCCGCCGGGTCGCCGCAAACGCGCTGTCTGACGTTGCGCCCCCAAGCTCGAAGATGAGCAACGGAGCCGCCACTTTCGTCAACAACCTTGACGCCGACTCGGCGTTCGGCTTTGCCGCCAAAATCGAGGACTTCAACTACCGACTGCTGGGTCTCAGACCGATGCTCGCGTCGGTGAATGCACAGAACATCCCGGCGACGCCGTGCCAGGCTGACAAGAATCGCACGATATGTCCCGAGAACTGGGAGATGCGCCAACTCTATGTGATCGAGGCGACGGCCAAGCCGGTGTCATGGCATCAGAAGATCGGCAACGATGGATTGACCATCCCCAAGCGCATCTTCTACATCGATTCCGAGATGTGGTTTATCACCGCCTCGGACCAATATGACCGCAGCGGGAAGCTCTGGAAAACGCTGGCAATCTTCAACACCTATCGCGATCGCGCGATTCCCAATGCCACTGTTGCAATCTATCCGTTCAAGCGTTCGTTCCAGACCGCGCTCGTTGATGAAGATCTGCAAAGCGGTTACTCGACAGTCGTGTACACACCGGGCCGCGAGGGCAACGACCGTGAGTGCTGGTACATCAACATGAGAGTCGTGACCAAGGCCTTTCTCGACCCGAATCGGATGAAGATCATTGGTAGTCGCTAGGCATAAATGACGGCTCGCAGCGCGAGCCCACAGCGATGGCCGGTAACGATGGAGCCCGGCGGAGCGTCGCGCGGCGACGCGCGCGTTGCAAATCGCGCGGCACCGTGGGAATCATAATCGGAAAGAGCATACTGAAGACGGCGTACTCATGTGTCGTCCGATTTTCTCTCGGAGTCCCAGGCAAAGACAAAATAGCCGCGGTCATCGACAGCGCTTTTCATTGCGCCGTGGATACCGATCGATCCCTGAAGGAGCAGAGCTATGTTGGATTGCAGTGTGACGGAAACCAAGGATATCGAACCCATTGTCTACGAGTGGGGAGCAGTCAAATGGGTCGCAAACCGCGATCTCGATCAAGGTTGTGAACAGAGCTTTGGCCTGGTCCATATCCTTCCCGGCAAGGTCAATCCCGAGCATTGGCACACGGCGGCGGAGGAAATCGTCTACATGCTGCAGGGCGAGTGCGACGTTCGCACCGGCACCCGGCACGTGACGATAAGACCCGGCCAGACGCTGCACATCCCGAAAGGCACGAAGCACGAAGTCTCGAATCATGGCTGGGAGCCGGTCGTCTACGTATGCTCGTTCTCATCGAGCATGCGCGGCACGCTGTTCGAGGATCCCTCGGCCGTCGGAGTGCGGCCTCTTTCCGGTACGCACAGCCAGCCCTGGTAAAACGAGCTGGGTAAGGCGAAGTGGCCAATAAGTACGACCTGGTGGTTATCGGCGCCGGTTCGGCCGGTGAGAAAGGAGCCGCACAGGCGGCGTATTTTGGAAAGAACGTAGCGATCGTCGATTCCGGCGCTCGCCCCGGCGGCGTCGCGGTGACCACCGCCGGAATCCCCACCAAGGCACTACGCGAGGGCGCGATTTACCTATCCGGGCTCGGCCAGACTATCCACGTCGCGCCAACCGACAAGCAGGATCCCTGGGCGCTGCTCATGGATCGCAAACGCGAGGCCTCCGAAGTGATGACGATGGCGGTGGAACGCAACCTGGCGCGCCACGCTATCGAACGTATCCAGGGCCGCGCCTGTCTGCCTGGAGCCGGACGCGTTCAAGTTGAAAAGCCGGATGGCGGGCGCGTGGTGCTGGAAAGTGAGGTGATTCTGGTCGCCTGCGGGTCGAGACCAAAACATCCGCCGAACATTCCGTTCGACGACCCGGATGTACACGATACCGAAACGATTCTTGACATCGAACGAGCCCCCAAATCGATCCTGGTTATCGGCAGCGGGCCGGCGGGATGCGAATACGCATCGATCTTCGCCGCATTAGGCGCGCGTGTCACGATCGTCGGAGGCAGTCACCCATTTCCGGCGGTTGATGCGGAAATGGCTGCCGTTTTGGCTGAGTCTTTGAACTCGATGGGTATTCGCGTGATTCCGGCGGCATCAGTTTCCAGCGTTGCCCGAAGCGCCGCGAGCCAGCTTGAGGCCAGACTCGTCGATGGCCGGGTGGAATCCGCTGAAAAGGTTCTTGTCGCAGTCGGCCGCCGACCGCAGATTGAGGGATTGGGATTATCCGAAATTGGCGTGGAACTAGACGCGGACGGATGGGTGCAGGTCGACGAACGTTATCGGACGGCGGTACCCGGCGTGCTCGCCGCCGGCGACATAATTGGCCCGCCCGGACTGGCGGCAATCGCGATGGAGCAGGCGCGCGTCGCGGTCTGCCATGCTTTCGACTTCAATTTCAAGAACGAGACCGATCGTTTCCGCCCAACCTACATCTTCTCCATTCCGGAAGTGGCATGGGTGGGCCTGACTGAGGAGCAGGCACGGGCCGACGGTATCGACCACGAAGTTGGCAGATGTTCATTCTCCACCAATCCGAAGGCGCGGATCTCGGGCTTTCCGGACGGCCTGGTAAAGCTCGTGTTCCGCTCCCCAGACAAGGTCTTGCTCGGCGTGCATATAGTTGGCGAACTCGCCAGCGAATTAATCCATATCGGGCAGTTCGTGATGCATGTCGGCGGAACGATCGACCGATTTATTGACGCGACCTTCGCCGTTCCCACCCGGAGCGAGGCCTACAAGTACGCCGCCTATGACGGATTACAACGTCTGGCGCGCCACTGCGAGATGCCGCGCTCGTCAGCACGATAAGCGTCCAGAAACGCTTCGCGTGAGATGATCCCTCTCACGCGCGTTAGCAAAAGCATCAGATTGATAGTATAAGAGAGAAGTTACGTCTGATTGCGACTTCGCTTGTTCTTCGCCTGCACCTGCCTTTTGTGAACCCATTCGGACTGATGCGG
>JASHOJ010000285.1 GCA_030041155.1 Candidatus Binataceae bacterium
TTCATGCCGCAAGGGCCGTTACATTTCCGTGGTGCTTGATGAGATTGCTTCCTCGCGTCGGACTGCGGAAGTCTAATACTTCTCGTAATGAACCGGCACTCAACCGCCGGATACCCCGCCGGAACCGACCCCCACCTTCAACCACGACTACATCCGGATGCTAGTTGATTCCGTGTCCTTCGTAAATACCGTTCTGCCGTTGCCAGCGCGGGATTGAACGATTTTCCCGCTCGCGACATGATCGACGCACGAGCCTGTCGTGAGTCTCGCTACGGACATAATCGAGCAGGTCTTGTCGTTCATCCGCTCGCCCGAGCCGGAACGATTTGAAGAGCTGCTGCTGCGCGTCTATCGTAATCAATATAGCAGTGTTTTAGCTTATAAAACGTTTTGTGAGCATCTTAAGAGAACGCCCAGGACAGTCGAAACCATTGATGACGTCCCGCTAGTCAGCACGGTGGCTTTCAAATACGCCGATTTTTCGCCTGCCAGTCTGCTGCCAAATGCTCAAGCCTGTGAGTTTACAACCAGTGGCACGACTGTCGGTCGCGATCGTCGCGGACGCCACGTCGTTCCCTATTCCGAGGTCTATCGCACGAGCGCGCTGGCGCATCTGCGCACGATGCTGTTTCCCGATCGGGTTCGTACCCGGATGTTGTCGCTCCATCCCGCCGCGGATCTTATGCCCGAGTCTTCGCTATCGGCGATGATCACCTGGTGTATGGACGAATTTGGGGCTGGTGAACATATTTTCGCTGCCGATCGACTTCGGGTCGATACTGAGTCCGCGACGGATTTTCTGCGCGAGACCGAAAAGAACGGCGAGCCGGTATGCATTCTTGGCACGACGGCGGCTTTCGCCGCGCTTTTCGATTGTCTCGCGGATCGCCCTGCGCACTTGTCCCCAGGCTCGCGCATGATGGATACCGGCGGCGCAAAGGGGCAGGCTGTTCCACTCACTAGCAAGGAGGTCGTCGCTCTTGCCTCGCGCCGTCTCGGGATCGCGCCCGACAAGGTGATTAATGAATACGGAATGACCGAGTTGTGCTCGCAACTGTATGACGCCACTGAATTCAACTCGCCCGGTGTTGCGGTTCCTGGAGAGGATCGTGTGAAGATTGCGCCGCCGTGGATGCGGCCGGCCGTAGTCGACCCGGTTACGATGCGCCGCGTGCCGGATGGCGCGGTTGGGATGCTCGCGTTTTACGATCTCGCAAATGTCGGCTCTGTATCCGCCATCGTGACTGAAGATATCGGAATCGTTTCAGGTAATCGGGTGCGAGTGCTGGGCCGCGCCGCCTCGGGTGGCGCGCGCGGATGCGCCCTGTCGATCTCCGCGTTCAGCGCTGAGCGAGGGGCGTGAACGTCTCACTACCCTCTGAGATTTCGGATGCCGCCCGCCGAATACGCGAGGCGCTTGCGCGCGAGATCGAAAAGGAACGGGCTGTATCGGCGCTCGCGCGGCTGCTTCATTCTTGGCGGTCCGCGGATTTTCCGCCGCGACAGCGGGTGACAATAGGCATCTCGGATGCGCTCGGGTTCTCGGTTCCTATGCTCACTGAGTCGCTCGACGCGCTGCTTGCGCCGTTCACCACCGACGTGATCGCCGATTTTGCGAGTATAGCGGCGAATCGGCGCGAGCTTATCGGGCTGATTGCTCCCGGCAACGTCGCCGGAGCGGGATTGCACGAAATCATAATCAGCCTGCTCGCCGGAGCGGGGCTCCTCATCAAGACTTCCTCGCGGGAGCCGCGTTTCTTCGCCGAATTAGCGCTCTCGCTCGCGGTAATTGATCCGGCCCTCGCTGCGCGCGTCGCGGTGTTCAATTTCAGCCGCGCCGATACCGAAGCGACTGCCGCGATGCTGCGCGAATGTGATCGCGTAATCGCTCTTGGCGACGATGCGACCATCACTGCGCTCGGAGGAAACGTGCTCGGCTTCGGCAGCCGAGCCAGTGGAGCAATCGTCGCGCGCGCCGCCCTGCTATCGGGAGCGGCAAAGGTCGCCGCGCAGATCGCGCGCGACGTTAGCTTGTTCGAGCAGCTCGGATGCCTTTCGCCGCACCATGTTTTTGTGGAGGGGCAGCCTTTTGTGGATGAAGAGCGGCCCGGATTAGCACGGGAATTCGCGGTGTCCTTGGGTTGTGCACTTGGGGGTGTGCTGCGTGAGCTGCCATCGCCAACTCTGTCGCTAGAGGATGCGGCAGCACTACGCCGCGCACGCGAGACCGCGCGATGGCGCGCGATCGCGGGCGACCCGGTCGAACTGCTCGAGGGCGATCTGCTGAGCTGGACCGTAATCTATGATCGCGACGCGCAATTCACGCCGTCGCCGGGATTTCGCACCCTAACCGTGAGCCCGTTTGGCTCGCGCGAGGATCTTCGCTCGCGGTTGATGCCGGCGGCTGGCCGGCTTGAGGCTTTTGCGATAGCCGGCGATGACGAAAGCAAGTATCACGCGTTACTCAGCGAGCTTGGAGTCACATATGTTGCGCGGACCGGTGACATACAGTCGCCGCCGCTGACCTGGCGTCACGGTGGCGGAGCTTTCCTGGATTCGATGACCTGGCGCGGGGTTGGGAAACCTGCAAGTGAGAAATCGCGATGAGCGATCTCGGCGATCTATTCCGCCGTCATCTGGCGCAGACATCGGACGCTCCGATTGGCCTGGAAATCGATCGCGCGCAAGGATGCTGGTTGTACACGCGCGACGGTCACCGCTATCTCGACATGATCGCGGGAATCGGAGTATCGGCGCTCGGCCATGGTAATTCCGCGGTTGCCGAGGCGATTGCTGATCA
>JASHOJ010000286.1 GCA_030041155.1 Candidatus Binataceae bacterium
GGGACAAGATGCGCCGTGCGAAGGCGCAGGCGCTGCTTGGCCGCGCGCTCGGCGCGATCGCGGGCGGAGACGCAAGCGGCGCGGCGACGATCCTGGCCGAGTATCAGAAACTGCCGAGCTCCGAGTCGGCGCGCGCCGACGGTCTGCGCCAGGCGCTGGCGGTGCAGCCTGACACTCGCACCCGGGGCGCATACCAACAGGTGCTCGAGAGCGACGTGCCGGGACTCGACCATAACGCGTTCGTCGCGATGCTTACCCAGATGATGAGCGATACGACGGGATCAGCGCCGGAAAGCGTCATCGTGAGCGATCGCGATGTGGAGATGGAGGACAAAACCGCGCCGGCCGGGATGAAAACCGCGCTTGACGGCTATGCCAACGCGCTCGGTAAGGCGGCGTGGCTCATGAGCATCCGATGCCGCTGTGACGCTACCGCGCGGCTTAGCGCCGACTCCGCCGGCCAAACCTTGATCGAGGGGCGGTTCGCGCCCTCTTTCACCAAGCCGCAGGTCGGGCTACCTTAGGGCGTTCGACTTCATTTTCGATTTCACTGTAGAGACGAATTCATGCGCTATTGTGCGATATGCGGCAAGCGGCCTTCGGTCGGCAACAACGTCAGCCACGCCAACAACAAGACCAAGCGGCGATGGGAGCCGAACCTGCAGGAGGTTCGCGCCAGTGTCGGCGGCGGAGTGCGCCGGATTCGCGTCTGCACGCGATGTATCCGCAGCGGCAAGATTCTGAAGCTCGCCTGACGGATTGAAAGCTCCTCAGAACAGCGCGTCCAGCTTCTCGGGCGGACGTGCAATCACCGCGTGTCCTCCGCGAACCACCACTGGCCGCTGCATCAGCTCCGGATGCTTTATCAATAGGCCGATAACCTGCTCCCTGGTCGTGTAGTTTTCGGCCTTTAACCCAAGCTGCGCGAAACGCTTGTCCCTTCTAACCAGGTCGGCGGGCGGATTTTCGATCAGGTCGAGAATTTTGCCAAGTCCCGCCCGATCGAGCGGAGTTTTCAGATACTCGATCACGTCGAAATCGCCGCCGCGATCCTTGAGCCGCGCCATCGCGCCCCGCGAAGTTCCGCATTTTGGATTGTGATAAATAGTGACTCGCTGCATGCTTTCCTCGCGCCTCATTTTTGGTAAGCATAGGCCGCGCGCCAACTCGCCTCAACGCGCACAAGCGCGCGAGCAAGACCATAGGCAAGCACTGATGGCGCGGGCATAAGGAGACTCCCTGATGCGGCTTAGGCTTTATCTGACTGCATTTCTCGGCTCGGCGGTTTGCGCCGCCATGATCCTTGCCGCGCCGATCGCACGCGCCGCAACGGTGAGCGGAAGCTTCGTCTACCAGGACGGAAAACCGGCGGCTCAGCGTCAGCTTCATTTTGAAAATCGCGTCAGTGGCGACATGTATATCGCGCCAACCGGCGCCGACGGCAAATATCAGGTCGAGCTGCCGCCGGGTGTGTATGACCTGCGCGCCGAACGCGGGCTGGTGCTCAAGTCGGACATTGTCGTGAACACTCAGAATCTCGATCTCGGAACCGCGCGCGCACCGACGCTTTTCGATCCGCGCCGCCCCTTCGAGCGTGAAGGAGTCGGCGAGGATATTGTCAAGAGTGACGCGCCCGCAACCGCTAACGTCGCCGGGCGGCCAGCCGAGAGCATGAAATTCGGCCACAAGCTGGTTCAGATGCTGTGGGGACCGGCAAAGCCGCTGCCTCCGCTTCCTGCCGCGGGATCGACGCCCACCGCCGAGGCGACGAATGGCGGCGCATCGGCCCTCGCCAAGCCATAGCGGTCGGCTTGGCATCCAAACGCCGGGTTCTGGCTTCAAGCGGATCGCTCGAGCGACCGGCATGATGAGTAACAGTTAAACCCTCTCCCGCGGTTTGTTGCGGGAGAGGACTAAGGAGAGGGTGCAGGATCATTCCTTATTCCCGCGCGTCTGAGCTGCCCGGCGCGAGAGGAATCACGCCCTCATTCATTGGCTCAGCGGGGAGCGCCAGAAGACCCAAACTCAAACCGCAGTTGGCGCACTGTTGTGATCGAACGCCGGCCCTCCTTCTGACGGGAGCGCGCGCCGGGTGCTTGAATTTCTGGCCGACTGTCGCGTCCAGGATGAAGAATTCGTGACCGCATCGCGGGCACAACGAGTGTTTGAGCAAGTTCCCTATCGTGGACAAAACGCTCATGCCAAGAAGCGTCATCGCGAATCCGATCCAAGTGACAAGGTCCCAATCCGAAAACAAGTACGCCTTTCCGGCGAGCGCCATCATCCTCAACTCGAACAACTCAGCGACAACGAAGACCAGAAAGCCGGCAGATGTGCACACGTCAGCGCACACTTCCACAAGCTGCAGCCTGCGGATGCGGCGCAGTCTTCGTCGCTCATCGTGAGTGAGACCGAGAGCGCGAGGAGGATCGGTAGGCATACCGAGCGCTGACTTTACTCCACTTCAAGGCGCGATCGTCAAAGGCAACGGAAACTGTTTGTCATCCCCGCGCGGCATAGCGTGGCGCGCGGAGGACCGCGCGAGATCCTTCGCTACGGCCACGCTCCCGCGTGTCCGTCTCAGGATGACGATCATGACCACTCATCAGTCATTCCCAGCAGCAGGTGAAGGTCGGGACCATTTCGTCATCAGTCGCCGCGGCACAAAGTGAGCACCCCAATCAGTCATCCTGAGCCGCAGGCGAAGGATCTCGCGCGGTCCTCCGCGCGTAATCACTCATCGCGGGGTTCTGCGCATGAATCAGCGCAAGCTTCCGACTTCGGCTCCATCCCTTAAGCTGCCGCTCTCGCGCCACCATCTCGCGAGGATCATAGAATTCCTCGATATAGACCAGCCGCGTGACGCGATATTTCTTGGTGAACCCGTCGAACACTCCCCGCTTGTGCTCTGACACGCGCCGCTCGAGGTCGCTTGTCGAGCCGATGTACAGGACGCCTGACTTGCTGCTCATGATATAGACGTGAAATCTAGTCCTCATGTGACCCGCAGCCTTGCTTTCATAATCATATTGGTTGATGAAGTCACGGTGCGCTGCTGACCCTGCGCTGGCGCGCGGAGGACCGCGCGAGATCCTTCGCCACGGCCACGCTCCCGCGTGTCCGGCTCAGGATTACATCAAAAGAGACTTGGTAATCGCCGAGAACTGGAACGGACGGAGGTCGAATGGACGGGACAAATTTCGGCGTCTCACTCCCCGTCATCCCGAGCGAAGGCATTCGTTTGCCGAAGTCGAGGGATCGTCGCGCAGCGCCTCTATTCGCCTACGATTGCGAACTCCTCGCTCAAATCAAAAAGGTCACAAACACTGGGAACAACCGGCGCTTTAGCCGCCGATCTGGTACATCGAGCGGTCGCGGGTCGAGCGGCCTTCCAGCAGATGATGGCCGGTGGGCTTGAGCGCGACGGCGCGGCTTAGAATCTGCGCAATCTCTTCAGTTTCGCGCCCGGAGCCGTTGCGCAGCGCGCGGCGGACATCCAGTTCGTCGTCGTTCAGCAGGCAAAGATGGAATTTTCCGTCCGCGGTCAGCCGCATCCGATTGCAGGTGCCACAGTAAGGTTCGCTGACCGGGCTGATAAAGCCGATAACGCCGCGCGCGCGGGCAAGGTGGTAATTGCGCGATTCATCGGCCAGGTTCTCGCTC
>JASHOJ010000287.1 GCA_030041155.1 Candidatus Binataceae bacterium
ATTCAGTCTTAGGAAGACGCGAGGCCGACTTTTGAGTAAAACCGGTGAAGCATGGAACGTCTGACGGGTCGCAGCCATTGCGGAAACCTTACCTTCGAATTCGAGACGGCGATCCCGGTCAGCCAGCTTCAACTGCGAGCCAATCAATGTTCCTTCTGCCGAAAGAACAGCGCGCGAACCACTTCTGACTCCAAAGGCCAGATCATGATTTCAGCGCGCGATGCGAGCCAGGTGATTCGATATCGGTTCGGACACGAGACCGCGAATTTCCTGGTTTGCGTATGCTGCGGCATCTATGTAGCCGCCGTACTTACGGTAGATGATGGTTCCGCTTACGCGACAGTGAACGTGACTTGCTTCGACCGAGCAGATGAACTGACTCAACCAGTATTGCCCGTTAGTTACGATGGCGAATCCGCTCAGGATCGAATTAACTGAAGGTCTGAGCGATGGACGCCGGCGAGGGTGGCGTAGCTAGCGCAGCGACGGGTGATGGACGGCGAGATAGAAATCGTTGCGGAATCGAAACTCGGGCCCGAGCTGCGAAGAGAGTTGCTCGGCTGGTTCGAGGCGGAGTTTGGACGCGCGGATCGCTGGGCTGCGCCCGACTACTATGTACTGCTGTTCCTCGACGGGCAGCTTGCTGGGTGTCTGGGAATTCTCGATACGAAGGTCCGAGTTGAAACCGAAATGATTCAAGTTGGCGGAATCGGTGGGGTCGCAACCAGACCAAAATTCCGTCATCGCGACGTTGCCAGAGCTATGCTTTCTCGCGCGCGGGAGTTCATGAATGAGAATCTGGATGTCGAGTTCGGGCTTCTGCTCTGTCGCCATGAAGTCTCGCCGGTGTATGCGAGGTCGGGTTGGATCATCGTTCCGGGCCCGACCACATTTATCCGCGGGGATGCTGTCGCGAAATATGCAAACGACACAATGATCCTGTCGTTAACGGGCAGACCGTGCCCGCAGGGTCGAATCGACATGCTCGGGCTGCCCTGGTGACAAGAGACCGTGACCTCGGGAGAGTGCTGCATGGGTTGCGAGCAAATCGAGGACCTCGGAGAGAACTGAGAACGAGCCCGTAATGGACGTGACAATCCGAAAAGCGACGAATGCAGACGCGGCTGGCATTTCCGCGATCTGGGAAATTATCGTGGCCGAACGGAAGTTTTCGGCAGTCAGACGCGCTTGGTCTGCTGATGAGCAAGTCGCCTATCTCAACAGGTTGTCGGCTCGGGAGGCTACTTTCGTTGCGGATGCCGGCGATCGAATCGTCGCTTTTCAAACTCTCGATCGATGGGTGATCTATCCATCGTTCATGGACCACGTTGGGCAACTCGGCACTTTCGTGCTGCCGGAATGGCGTGGGCAACGGGTCGGACAGAGGCTTGCTCATGCCATGTTTGCGTTCACCCGGTCGCACGAATATCAGAAGCTTGTCATTTGGGTTCGCGAATCTAACACAGCCGCGCAGCAATTCTATGCAAGGCTCGGGTTCCGCGAGTGTGGTCGGTTATCTCGGCAGCTCATGATAAATGATTCATACGATGGCGAGGTTCTGATGGAGCGGTTCCTGTGACTGGCTTGCAAATCAGCGAGCATAAATCCGAGCTCGGGTGGTGGCGGGTGGTACAAAGGAGCGCGGATCCGCGGCTGCGTGCATTTGTGAATGGATATATCGGCAGCAAGGGCTATGCGCCCAAAGCGATCCGCGAACGGCATGTCCCGTCTGCTGAAGTTGGCTTGTTGATTAATTTCGGCTCGGCACACCGAAGGCTCGATCCGGGAGATTCAACATGGATGAGGCACGACGACGCATGGGTCATCGGGCTCCATAGCAATTATCATCTCACCGAGGCTGTCGGAGAGCGCGAGTTCATCGCGGTTCGATTTACCCCGATGGGCGCTCATCTCTTTTTTCGCGTGCCGATGGACCTGATCGCCAATAGAGTAATCGAATTGAAGCATCTCAATCGGGAACTCGCGCTACGGTTGTGGTCACGGCTTGCCAGAGCCGTGAATTGGGAAAGCCGGTTTGCAGTGATTGAGTCGTTAATTGCTGAGCGGCTGATGTCGGAAGCGTCGCGAGCAGGCGTGGCGCTCGCAGCATGGAACAGGCTGGAAGGGAACGGGGGTCAGGTGCGGCTCGGATCGCTTGCTCCCGAACTTGAATGCAGTCAGCGCCATCTCATCGCGCAATTTCGACAGAACATCGGGTTGCCGCCCAAGTTGGTAGCAAGGGTGCTCCGCTTCGGTCGTGCGGTCCGGGTCATCAACCGTCTGGGCCGAAACCTCGTCGGCGAACCATCGGGCAAACCCTACATCGAGGGCCGAGAAACCGAAGTCGCGCACAATGCGAGAATCGGATGGGCGGACGTAGCGGCGGAGTGTGGGTACTTCGATCAGTCGCACTTTATCAAAGAGTTCCACGCGTTTGCCGGGCTGACGCCGGTCGAGTTTCTCTATCATCTCGACGCTGAATAACTTGCTGCTGAGTCTCAGCGTAAGTTCCGCCGGTCAAATTCTTACAATACAAGCTTTTGGACGAGCGCTAAATTTTGGCGGTCACAAGATCATTGCCGAATTGGCAATTCGGAGGTCGATCATGGCTGGTAATTCGCACAAGCTTCCTGAAGGGTTCCACACGCTGACGCCCATATTGTGTGTCTCCGATGCGATCGCCGCGATCAAGTTTTATGAGCGAGTGTTCGATGCGTCGGTCAAGGAGCGTCACGAGGAAGACAGTGGGAGAGTCAGCAACGCGGTCCTTGCGATCGGTGATTCATCGCTGATGTTGTCCGACGAGCTTTCTGAGCACGCAAAGGAACACGCCGGGGAGGGATGGCCCAAAAGCCCTGAATCGCTGCGCGGCTCGTCGGGAGCGGTTTACGTCTACATCGGCGAGGTGGATGCAGTATTCGCACGCGCTATTGCTGCGGGCGCGCGAGTGATCAGTCCCGTCGAGGACAAGCCGTGGGGCGACCGGGTCGGCAGCTTTGAAGATCCGTTCGGGCACATCTGGAACGTTGCGACTTATTCCAAGCGGCTCCCGCATTAGAGCGGGCCGGAAGCTCCGAGAGCGAGACAATGCAGGCACCGCCAATTGGACAAAGCGAAATTGAACGCAGGATCGAGGACCACCTGGACGAGTTGTTGGAGCTCTGGTGGGCTGAGCAGGGCGCCGCAAAGCGCCGAGACCTCGAGTTAATGGCGACGATTCCTTCCTTCGCGTCTGAGCGGCCGCTGAATGTGCTCGACTTATGCTGCGGTCCCGGAGATGTGGGGAGGAGCATCAAAGACAAGTTTCCCAACTCGGTGGTCGATTACGTCGATCGCGACCTTTTTCTCATCGAGATATGCAGGGGAGTCAATCGTCGCAAAAGGGTCGAGGGTCGGTACTTCGTGCGTGACCTCTGGGACTCGGATTGGCGAAGCGGATTGAAAGGTGAGTATCAGGTCGTTGCGACGGCGAACGCGCTTCACTGGCTCAATGTGCGCAGGGTTGCGGAGCTCGTGCGCGACGTGTTCGGCCTTCTTGGCTCGGACGGAATCTTTATGTTCGTTGAGCCCGTGTCTGTAGAGAAGACGTTTGCCGCCCGCTTCGCTGAATGGAAATCCAGACAGCCGTCGCGTTACAGCCAGGAAAATTGGCAGCGCTTCTGGATGCGGGCAAACGAGATTCTCGGCTACGATCACACGAAGCTGTTGGGCTCGCGCGACTCGAGCTTGATCGGTGACGTAGGAATGACGGTGTCGAGCTGGGTCGAGCTTATTAAGGGCGTAGGCTTCGTGTCGATCGAGATACTACTGCGCGATGCCGACGAGGTGATAATCGCCGCTAGAAAGCCTTAATCGTTGCCCCGGGACGGGTCTGAAGGCATCATGAGCCAGTTCTCCAGATTCGGCGATCGTGACTGAAGCGAACCTCGATTGGGTTGAGGGCGCGCAACTTGTTCAGCGACTCTCTGTAGCGCTCGTGATTCCAAGCTGATGCGGCTCCGGCAGGATGCTCGAAAGAAGGATCTGCCCACTCCTCAAGCACGTAAGCAGCCTGACAAGCGAGAAGGATGAGCCCCGCTGGAGTGTCGATCGCGACAGACTGATGTCCAGGGGTGTGTCCGGGCGTAGTGATTACCCGAATGCCTTCGAGGAATTGCGCATCGCCGTCGTGCTGCACATATTGAAGAGCCGGGTCTGAGAAGCGGGAAAGTAGCGTATAGCGCGGTTCGCGTCTTGCTGCCTCGAGCTCGGAACGCTGAACATGGATAGGTATTCCGCCGGACTGGGTTATACCGCCTACATGATCGAAATGCATGTGGCTCAGCAGGATCGTCTTGACGCGTTCCAGCGCAAGACGATTCTCAGAAAGAGCGGTGGCCAGCGAGCGGCGCTCGGGCTGATACATCCTGTCGAGTGCCGGTTCGGGTTCTCCAAGACCTGTGTCCACGAGGACGATGCCCGTCGGTGATTCGATCGCGAAAGCATGAATTGGGATTCGCCTCCCGAAATCGGGATGCATCCTTGGCGGAGCTGCGCTCCCGAGATCGAGGATCTCCACGCGAAAACTCATCGTTCACCATACGTGCTGCGCGAAATCGTCATCAACCGTTCATCGCGCGTGTGTCAGATGCGAAGTTCCAAGTGAATGTCTTCAGGTTCGAGGGTGAAAAGCTCTGGCTCAGGCTCCTTCGCGAGCGAGCATCCTAGACGTACATAGAAGTTTACCGTGTTCTCGGAAGGAGTCGCCGAGACGTATAGGCGCTTCGCTCCTCTTGAGCGCGCAGTCTCTTTCGCGAGGTTGAAGAGCTTTGCACCCAAGCCTAGGCCCCGATAGTCGCGGCTCACATGCAGGAATTTGAGTTGGAGCTGATCTTGTTCGCTCCCGATAAACCTGCTTTCCAGGACGACTGCGGCAACCAGCCGGTTTTTATCGAACGCACCGTGGAACCATCCATCGCGATCGAAGCAGTCGAGCAGAATTGGAGTGTATTTCTCCGCTTCGCCCAAGGGCCATCCGAGAACCTCAACCCGATGCGGCCGCAGCAATAAAGATCCGTTTCGAACGATGTACTCGTTTTCGATCAGTTCGCTTCGATCGATATCCCAAACGTGATGGATTTCTTCTCGAAACAGGTTCCTCAACCTGAGCCCTGGTGGCAGCACTCTGTCGTCACGTTCAGAATGAGCGGATTCGCGACGCTTCTTGATGTCGTATTCAACCACGTTGATGTTTACGCTTCAGATTCGCCTCGAATTCGATAAGTAGTTGCGCAAACAACTTAGGATCAGGGCCATGCATCGAATGCGGCATTCGGGGGAATGACCGATAGTCAATCTGTTGACCCGCGCCTGAGATCAGCTCGCACACGTACTTTGCTTGCAGATCCGAGGCTGCTCCCAGCAGAGAACCCCTGCTTTCATCGACATTGCGGAAGTGATGCGTATACAGGACCGGGCATTTGACGCTCGCGTGCATCCGGGCGTGATCGCAGCTCGCGTAAACCGATCCTTCCCAGAATGCGCGAGCCCACTCCGGGTCGTATTCCTTGACCCGTTGCGGGATTTCGCCATCAGAACCGAACAAGGGTTCTACAAATTTTGATAGCCAATCAGGAAGCTCAATTTTTGCGGCTTCGATCATCCCGGCCCAATCACCCACGCTCCACTGATCGCCCAGGTATTTGCTCATCAGAGCGAAGACCGGTCCGATCGTTTGGCGAATAGAGTGTCCACAAGAAGGACTGAGTTCGGAAGCGAACAGCGGCGGATCTTCATAATGGGCACCGCGGACGGTGCCGGGCATCGCGTAGGCAGAAAGCCACGCCGCGATCACGCCACCTGACGAAAGCTCGCTGACGATCACCGGCCGTTTAATCGCGACCGCGATGAACCGCACCATGTCATTGCCAAAATTATCAAGCGTATAACGGCCCGGCGTTCGGCTCGATCTCCCTTGCCCGCGTGGGTCGACCGCAAATGCCTGAAAATGGTCGCCGAGTAGGTCCATCGCCTGCTCATATCCCCACCACGACTCGGTTTGTCCTGGGATGAGCAGCAACGCCGGCGTGTCTGGCGATCCCACGGTCGCGTAGTTGATCACGGCATCACCGGTGTCAATCGCCTGCTCCGGAAACGCATGAGAAACATAAGTTTGGACGGGATTGCCTGGGCCGAAGCGAAAAGCACTCACGACTTACCTCCTCGAAGCCGCGGGAACAGCGCCTCAGCGTTGCCGCGATCGATCGATTCGCGTTGCCCTTCGCTCATCGAATAGTTTTCGTACATGCCGGTGAATGCTCCGACAATCGCGTCGGTCGCGTAAGGCCAATCTGTCGCGTAGAGGATGTGATCGGGCTTCGCCAGCGCGAACAGGCTGGGCAACGCGGTTGGACTGCCGGAAATCGCGAGATCGAAATAGAACTTCTGCAACTGAGCGATTCCATCGGTAAAGTCTCGCTTTGGCGAAGCGGCGCCAGCGATCCGATGCGCGGCGTAAGGAACAAAACCGCCCGCATGCGACAGGATTACTTTGATATCGGGGCAGCGGTCCAGCGTGCCGGATCCTGCAAGGCTAACCGCCGCGCGAGTCGTGTCCAGCAGGAAGTCCGCGATATACGGAGGCACTCCCCTGGGTGGATCACTACCGAGCAAAAAAGATGGATGAACGAACACAACTGCTTTGCGCCGGTTCAATTCCTCAAACAGCGGGTCAAAGGCCCTATCTCCGAGATAAATCCCGCGGCTGTTGGCCAGCAGCACCACACCGTCGGCATCTAGCTTGTCAAACGCATGTGCCAGTTCCTCTAGCGATCCCTTTACGTCAGGCAGGCATAGTGTTGCGAAAAAGCCGAATCGAGACGGATGCTTGCGAACCACATCTGCCGCGAACTCGTTGACCTCCCGCGCCTTCTCCCGAGCCTCAGCGTCATCACCGAGATGAACACCTGGTGTAGACACTGACAAGATCGCGGTTTTAACCCGATACTTGTCCATCAGGGCGATCGCGGAATCCACACTCCAGTCCGGAATCGGAAGCCCGCCTGCCATCATGCCCTTGCGCCTTAGCCAGGCGGAGTACGACAAGGGTACAACGTGATGATGAGTATCGATTCTTCCGAGAGTTGCCATTTCGCAACCGGCCCCTTTTAATGTTGTAGTGATTGAAACAGGCCCGCTCAACTCTAAGCGGATAAACAAGATGAGCCTGCTTGAAGAGGTCCGGCGCATAGCGCCTAATCTTGCGGCCAATGTCGCCGCCGATGATCAGTTGCGGCGGCTAAGCGATCCCACTTGGCAGCATCTCAGCGAGAGCGGGTTCCTTCGCGCGCTTCAACCAAAGCGATGGGGCGGTGGCGAGTGCGGTCCGGTTGAATTCCTGGATGCGGCCATCGAACTCTCGCGCGCAGCGCCATCAGCCGGTTGGGTCGCCGGGGTTATCGGAGTGCATCCGTGGCAACTCGCGCTGTTTGACGAAAAGGCACAGCAGGAGATGTGGCAGCACGATCCCTCGGTGATGCATTCATCGTCGTACAATCCGACCGGCAAAGCTGAGAAAACAGCCGGCGGATACAAACTCTCAGGAAGATGGTCGTTTTCTTCAGGATGCGATCACTGCCGCGGCGTGATGCTTGGCGCACTTTGCGGAACGCGTGAACTCTTCGGAAAACCGGTTCGTGATTTCCGTTCGTTCCTGGTTGTTCCGGGGCAATATCGGATCGACGACAACTGGCACGTGGCCGGTCTGAGGGGTACTGGCAGCAAGGACATTGTGGTTGAGGACGCATTCGTCCCCGAGTTCCGAACCCAATCGCATATCGATTATGCGATCGGCGCGCCGTTGCCGGGTCAGGCTATCAACCGCGGGCCGCTCTATCGGCTGCCATTTTCGGTGGTATTCAACCTGGCCATCGCAGCGTCGGTAGTTGGCTCGGCGCGGGGCTTTATCGACGTCTGGATCTCGGCAACAACCAATCGAAGGCTCGCGACCGGCGATGCGGCGGCCGACGACGTTCTGATTCAGCAGCGGCTTTCAGAGGCGCTCTGGTACCTCGATGCGACTGTCAGCCGGATGCGCGCCGACGCGATCGAGATCTGGCAAATGGCCGAGGCTGGCGAGGTGCCATCGATGCGGGACCGTGCACGGATCCGCTGGAACATGAATCGCGGATGCGATCTGATTGGACGGTCGGTGGTCGAGTTGTTCCGCGCATCCACCGGTCGTGCGATTTTTCTGGACCATGCGCTGCAGTGCCGTTTTCAGGACGTGCAGGCAGCGCTCGCTCATGCCTACATGTCGCCCGATCCGCTTGCGAGGGCGGTTGGCGGAACGATACTCGGAGCATCAAAACCGGAGATGATTCTATGATCCAGGCGTTAAGTTACATCGGATTCACGTCGCCGAACGCGGAACAGTGGCTCCAATTCGCCCCTGAGATCCTTGGGCTTGAGGTCGCGCCGCGAGGACCGGAAGGAGCCGTTCGACTAAGGGTCGATGACGCGCCGTATCGGATCACGATTCATTCGGGCAAGACCGACGAGCTTGCATATCTTGGATGGCAGACTGCGGGTCCCGCGGCGCTCGATGGCTCTGTTGCCGCACTAAAGAGTCGAGGAATCGAGGTTCACGAGGCGGATCGCGACCTGATCGCGCTGCGGCCGGTAACAGACTTGGCCTGGTTCATAGATCCGTTCGGCATCCGCCACGAGCTTAGCTGGGGCCTCGGTACGCGGCCCGGATCGTTTCGCCCCGGACGTCCATTATCAGGTTTTGTTACCGGCCGCGGCGGGCTCGGCCATGTAGTGCTCTTTGTCCCCGATCTGGATCAAGCTCAGGACTTTTACGATACGCTTGGCTTCAGGCTCTCCGACCGGGTTGAGGCGGGTATCAGTCTTCGGTTCTTCCACTGCAACACGCGTCATCACACGATAGCGCTTGCGGCAACTCCTGGCAGGGTTGGGATGCATCACCTGATGCTCGAGGTCAAGTCGCTCGACGACGTTGGTGCGGCGCTCGATCTTTGTAATCAGCGCGGCATCCCGCTCGCGATGGGACTCGGCAGGCACACAAACGATCTCATGACTTCGTTCTATGTTCGCACGCCGTCCGGATTTGAGATCGAATATGGATGGGGCGGTCGCATGATCGAAGACGAAGCGAACTGGGACATCCGTACTTATGATTCAGGCAGCATCTGGGGCCACAAGGTTCCGGAAACCGCGCCGCGGCCCGGGCTCCTTCGGCCGTTCAAGGCTGGTGTCTGAGCGCCCCTAGACTTCTTTCGGGATGTGCGTCGGGGTTCGACGCGCGGGCGTCGGCGTGTGCCTATACGAGAGCATGAAAAATCCGCAACAGCGTCCACCGTTCATCATCAATGCGGCATTGGTTCCCGAGGGACGCCACCATTATCCCAACAGCGACGAATTCAACGGATATCAGAAACGCATTGGCGCCTTTGCCGGCCTGCTAAAAATCGGCGTGAACCTGATGCGATTGCCGCCGGGAGAGCGCAGTTCATGGCCTCACGCGGAGGAAAAGGAGGAGGAATTCGTTTACGTGCTCAAGGGCAACGTCGATGCGTGGATCGACGGCGTTCTGCACGAGATGAACCCCGGCGACTTTGCGGCATTCCCGTCCGGCACGGGCATCGCGCACTGTTTCGTCAACAACAGCTCTGACGAGGTATTGCTGCTGGTCGGCGGTGAGGCGTCGCGGATGGATAATCGAATTTACTACCCGCTGCATCCTCAGCGCCGCAAAGACATGCCATGGAGCGGATGGTGGGATGACGTTCCGCAACGCAAATTGGGGTCGCATGATGGAATGCCTGACGCGCTTAGGCAAAAGTCAGGCGGGCGGGCATCGGGAATGCACAGGTCGCGTCGGAAATGAGCGGTCATCGCTGGCTTCAATGCATCAGATCGCTAGCCTCCGCGAAATGATTACGATAGGCGCCGAATATATGCCGCAGTGCGTCGATCATCGAAACCGTAGGCTTCCAGTCCAAATCCGCCATCGTATTCTCGATCTTAGGCACGCGGTTCTGAACATCCTGATAGCCGCTGCCGTAGTAAGCTTCCGAGGTGGTGTTTATCAGCGCTACCTTTTTGGCATTGTCGCGATATTCCGGGTATTCGGCGGCAAGCGCGAGCATCATCTCGGCGAGCTCCCGAATTGACAAATTGTTGACCGGATTGCCGATATTGTAGATTTGGCGCGTCGCGCGGCCTTCCGGATTTTCGATTATTCGCATCAGTGCGGCTACTCCGTCATCAACATAGGTGAAAGTTCGCTTCTGGCTGCCCCCATCGACGAGCTGGATAGGTTCGCCCCGCACGATATGCCCGAGGAACTGGGTGACGACACGGCTCGATCCTTCCTTCGCGGTCTCGATACTGTCGAGGCCTGCCCCGATCCAGTTGAACGGCCGAAACAGAGTGTAATCGAGGCCGTCGCTCATACCATAGGCGTGGATGACGCGATCCATGAGTTGTTTTGAGCACGCGTAGATCCAGCGCGGCTTGCTGATCGGGCCATAGACCATCTCGGATCCTTCGGGGTCGAATTCGCTATCGCGGCACATGCCGTAAACCTCGCTGGTGGAGGGAAACAGGATGCGTTTTTTGTGCTTTACGCATTGGCGTACGATCGGAAGGTTGGCTTCGAAATCAACCTCGAATACGCGCAGCGGATCCTTGACGTAGCTGGCGGGCGTGGCGATGGCGACCAGCGGGATGATCACGTCGCACTTTCGCACGTGATACTCGATCCACTCTTTGTTGATCGTGATATCGCCCTCGAAAAAATGGAAACGCGAATGCGCCAGCCAATCGCTGACCCTATCGGTGTTCATGTCCATCCCGTACACCTGCCAATCGGTCGTTTCGATAATCCTCTTGGTCAGATGATGGCCGATAAAGCCGTTGACGCCGAGTATCAGAATGTTTTTCATCGGATGTTTCCTGCCATCCCGCACGAGTCTGAGTTGCGTTCGCGTCGGTCAGCGCTAACCCGGTCTTGCTTCCTCCGGCGATGCGAATATCGCGGGCCGCTGCCGCATTCTCCCGATATCTCTTGGAAACTTCCATGGGGCCCAAGGGCGTTATCGGCGATCTGTCTTTTTCTGTTGTAAGGACGCGCTTGCAACGGGAGAATTTAATCAGCTAATCAACCTTGTTGCATGGTTTATCGAGCAAATCACTACAACCGCCGAGGAAAGATCAATGGGAGAACCTGCGGGTGAACTGATTGAACGGATTGCGCGGCTGGAGCGGCAGCATGCCGAGCTCGGACGCGCCAATCGACGGCTGCGGCTTGTCACCAGCGCTCTGGTGTTATTCATCGGCGCGATCGTGCTGACCGGCGCCACCTCATCGACCACGACCGAAAGCATGGAGGCTCAGGAATTCGTGCTGCGCGATGCGAGCGGAATGGTGCGCGGCGCGATTGGTATCATGCAAGACGGCGCGGTCGGGATGAACCTCAATGACACCAAGGGGCAGCCGCGGCTCACGATCGATCTTGCCGCGGACGGCTCTCCGGGAATCGATCTTTACGATCCAAATGGCAAGCTGCGCGCGACCTTTGCGCTTGGACCGCAAGGAACCCCAGGGCTGGGCCTCTATGATCCGAGCGGCAAATTGCGCAGCGCCCTGAACGTCCCTGCTGCCCAAACACCGGGCCTCGCCTTTTATCATCCGAATGGCAAACCGTCCTGGGGGGCGCCCTAAGGCATCCGCCGCGAGACAACTTCGGAGATTCCACATGCGACGCGCAATTAAAATCGTCCTCGTACTTGGTTCGTTGGCCCTACTGAGCGGATGCTTTGGCCCCGGCTTTGGTCCGGATTTTGGTCCCAGTTACGGTTACCCCGTTGGTGGTTACGCCCCTTACTCTTATGGAGTACCGTTTTTTGACCATGGGTACGCGCCGGACTTTAACGTTGGTCATCCGTGGGAAGCGCATCATGGCGGCATAGGGCACCATACGAACTTCTATCACGCTCCGGCGGTTCACGGTGGCGGCGGTATTGGCGGACATGCCGGCGGCGCTTTTCATGGAGAAGGCGCCGCTCATGGAGGTGGTGCTGCTCGCGGAGGTGGTGGCCGCGGCGGCGAGCATCATTAGAGGTGGCATGCGGCTGTGCGAGCCATGGCCCGCGTGATTTTTAGGTGCAAGGCGCGTCTTTCCCTACGTCCGCCTTGAAGACGCGAAATAGGGAAGGGAGAGAAAGACCGATGCGCCGAACCGAGTGTTTTGCCCTGCTAATCACTTTTTTGCTCTGCTGTTGGATTCCATCGGCTGAGGCTCAGGCCGTAACTATCGCTGCCGGAGGACCACCGCCCGGCGGTGATTTTTTTATCGCCTCGGGTCCAGGCGGGATGGGCTTGCCTCCGCCTCCAATAATCCCGCCGCTGATGATGGGAATGCAGGCGGCGCACTTGACCGCCAGCCAGCGAAAGCAGGTTGGCGAAATCCTGCGCGCCAATCGAGAGCAAACCATGCCTCTGATCGAGAAATTACACTCGATCCACGAACAGATAGCCGACAAGCTTCTCGGCTCGGGCAGCGTTAGCGCGAGCGATCTGGCGCCGCTGGAAGAACAGGCCGCCAAACTCGACTCGCAGATTCAGCAACAATCCCTAGATGCATCGGTGAAGATCCGCGCCCTCCTGACTCCCGCGCAGGTCGCCAAAATGGCGCAATTCCATGACAAGATGTCCGCGCTTCAGGCGCAAATGAGAGATCTGATGAAGGAAGCGGCGCCGCCGCCTCCGCCGGCGCGATGAGCAGCGCTGTTATTCGGACTTTCGGCCATGAAAGCCGAAGCGTGACGGCGTCAAGGTTCGCCCCGCGGAAGATGACCTTTCAGTTCGGCGAAAAAATAGCGGCTGCGCGCGCAGGCGACGAGCCCGCGCTGGAGGAAGTTATCCGGCATTACCAGGATCGTATCGCCGGGTACGTAATCTCGCTTGTGGGAAAAAACCCGGCTGAACTTGACGATTTGTGCCAAACGGTTTTCGTGAAGATGGCGTTGTCGCTGTCGCGGCTTAAATCGATCGATCACTTTGAGCCATGGCTGTTCACGATCGCGCGCAACGTATGCCGGGATTATCTGCGACGCAGCCGCTCGCGCTCCTTCTTCGTACCGCTGTCGCGAGATCACGATCGTATACCGGCTGAAGAAGCGGAGGAACCGCGGCTCGCTTCCGGCGCGATCGAGATGGCGCTCGCGCGTCTGTCAGCAAGAGAACGCGAGCTCATTGAGCTGCTTCGCGGTCGCGACTACTCCTACGAAGAGCTTTCGCGGCTGACCAAAACCAGTGTGCGCGCTGTAGCAGGACGCCTGTTCCGGGCGCGATCGCGGCTGCGCAGGCTGTTGCAATCCGGATCTGGTCTATGAGTATCGGCGAATATGATAGCAGAGCCGCATTGTCTCCGGATTTTGCGCGCCGCGTCGTTCAGCAAGTGCGGATAATCCGGGGGCGCCGCCATATTCGGCGCCGGATCGTGGCGGGCGCGGTCACCTGCGCGGCCGCCGCGCTCATACTGCTGTCATTGCAGCCGCACCGATACTCGGAATCGATCATTGAGTATCGAAACACTGCGACCGCATCACCTCTGGCCGCGCCATCAATCGAATCCGTCCCGGCGCGCGGCTCCGCGATAGTCTCGATCAACCAGCCGCTCGCCTTTTTCTTTCCAGGTGCCGCCACGATCGAGGATTTCCGCTCGCTAAGCGACGCGTCGTGGCATCCGTACGATTCCTGGTGGGAACCCGGCTACCGGCTCGGCTATGACCAGGCGGTCGCAGAGATGGACCGGTAGGCACAAATCGCCCGCCGGCTAGCGCACGATCACGGCGCCCGAGCGAACCAACTGCTCGATCTCTGATTCGCTGTATCCGGCTTCTCGCAGAGCGGTGCGCGTGTAGGTGGCAAACTGCGGCGCGACCTCCGGCTTGCGTTTGGCGGTTCCGGCGACCCAGATCGGACTGTCCACGGTCTCGAGATGATCGTGGCCCGGATACTCGTAGTTCACGATCGCTCCGCAGTCGCGCATTTGCGGGTCGCGCACCGCCTCATCGAGAGTCGGCAACGCTGACCACTTCACATCATACTGGCGAAATATCACGCGCCACTCGCTCAGCGGGCGCGATTCGAATTGCGATTGCAGGATCGCATGGAGTGCGGCGGCGTTTTGTCTGCGCGCGCTCTCGGTCGAGAATAATGGATTCGCGGCAAGATCGGGTTCGCCGATTGCCTGACATATGCGCGGAAACTCGCGATCTGGATCGAGCGAGATCACCAGCATCGCTTTTCCATCGCTGCTCGCGTAGCCGGCGATGAGCGGGTTCGGCGGACGCTCGCCAGGCTTGCGGACCGGAAACTCAGCGCCAAATAACTTCGCTTGAATCTCGACGCTGTTGGACCACGCCCCAGCCGCCATCAGTGATGTGGTTACCTTGGATCCGATACCCGTGCGTTCGCGCCGGTACAAGCCCAACATGACCGCGGCGAACAGGGTCGTCGCGGTCGCATTGTCGCCCATCGCGGGGCGTGGGCTTGATGGAGTTCCATCCATCCCGGTCACCGAAGTCATCAGTCCGGTACGCGCCCAATAGGCGAGCGCGTCAAAAGCCGGTGACTCCGCCTCGTCGCCGCGCTCGCCATATCCGCTGACCACGGCGTAGACCAGCCGCTTGTTCACAGGAAACAGGTCCTCCCACGTCAGGCGAAACTTCCTGAGCTGTGCGGGCTGATAATTCGTTATGAAAACGTCGGCCCTGGCGACAAGACGTAACAGGGCCTCGCGCGCGGCCTCCTTTGATAGGTCCAGCCCGACGCTGCGCTTGCTGCGGCTGGTCAGGTTCCAAGTGTAATTCAGTTCGGATTTTGGATAGCCGGGAATATCGGGAAAAACGCGCCACAAGTCGCCCTCCGGCGGACGTTCGATCTTGATAACCTCCGCGCCGAAGTCGGCCATGATAGTCGCGGACGCAGGCGCCGCCACGAAAGTTGCGCAATCGATTACCCGAATTCCGGAAAGAACACTATCATTCGCGCTCATGGATTGTCCCGACAATTAGAATCTCAGAAGAGGCTTGAGAGCCCGGTCTGACGGTTTGGAAACGATCGCTACAGCACCCGCGCCAAAAGAGCAAACCTCTTGTGCGATATGCTCGAACGTCCGCATGGACGCGCGTCGCGCGCTGTTCTACGAGTCGTTTGCGGCTCCAGACAGCACTTCCAGCGCGAGCCGATGCAGGTCGCGATCACCCGCCGCGATACATTGGCCGCCCGCATACGCCGGCTTGCCCGACCACGACGTGACCACGCCGCCGGCGGCTTCGATAATCGGAATCAGGGGCTGAATATCGTACGGCTTCAGAGCCGCTTCGATCACGAGGTCGATGAGTCCGGCCGCGAGCAGGCAATACGAATAGCAATCGCCGCCGAATCGCCGCATTTTCGATCGGCGCGCAATCGCGTCGAATGCCTCGCGCTCCCCGTTGCGTTTGAACATCGCGGGGTCGGTCGCGCAGACAATCGCGTCCTCGATTCTTGCGCACGAGCGTGTCTTGATCGCATTACATTCGGCGTCGCGGCTCCATTGCGCCCCCATCCTGGAGCCGAGCACCGTCTCTCCGGTATAGGGCTGATGCATCAGGCCGACGATCGGGCGCTCGCCGTTGTTGAGCGCGATCAGGACGCCCCAATGCAGTTGCCCGATTATGAACGCGCGGGTGCCATCGATCGGGTCGAGAATCCAGGTAAGGCTTTCGCGGCCGGCGGTCACTCCGTGTTCTTCGCCAAAAATCGCGTGGCTCGGATACACCCGCGTAATTTCTTCGCGCATCGCGCGCTCCGCTTCTCGGTCGGCGATCGTTACCGGATCGAATCGGGCCCCGGTCTCCTTGTTCTCAACCGCGAGCACGGCACGGAAATGGGGCAGAATGATGCGGCCCGCAATCTGGCTCAGGTGACGCGCGAAGCCCGCATACTCCGCAATAGCGCTATCGCTGGTAATCACTCAATTACTCACCCTTAAAATTACTAGGTATAGCCAGTTCAAATCGCGCTCAGATCGAATGCCGATTAAGCCGCCGATAAACGGCGCGATTACGGCGGAACAACTGGATAAATTCCCGGAACTGCCTGTCGTAGACGGCGCGATTCGACTTCTCCGGCTCAAACACGCGTGCGGTCTTGAGCAATTTCGGCACCTCGCTCATTCTGATTTCGCCCAGCGCGGCAAAGGCTGCCATCGCGGCGCCCACCGCATTTGCTGATCGCGGATTTTCAATCCGGCGAATCGAGCATCCGAGTATATCCGCCAGGATCTGGCACCACAAATCGGAGCTGGCGCCGCCGCCGATAAACGCCAGGCGCTCGAACCGGTGGCCAAGAAATTTCTCGACGTGATCTTTGAGCCATCTCAGGTTGAACGCAACGCCCTCCATCGTGGCGCGGATAAGATGGCCGCGCGTGGTGGTGAGCGTTTGGTTGAAAAATGCGCCGCGGGTTTCTGGTTCGCCGGCAGGGGCGAACACTCCGCCAAGCCACGGGGTAAAAATTACGCCGTCGCTGCCAGGCCGAACCTGGGTGGCGATCCGATTCATTTCGTCGTAGATATCCACGCCTGGACTCGCGCCCTCCGGTCCAAACAGGATTTCTGCCAGGTATTCGAGGCAGCGGCCCGCGACTCCCTGCTCCGCGGTGAGAAGATAGCGGCCCGGAACCGCCGCGATCATCGACGAGAGCATCCGCACCGGCGAGGTTTTCTTTTCTGGAATATGGCAACTGATCCAGCCGCTGGTTCCTACATAGAAGTAGCCGTCGAAATCGTCTACCACTCCGGCCCCGAGGGTTGCGGATTGCAGGTCGCACGTTCCCATCACAACCCGCGTAGTCTCTGGAAGCCCGAAATCACGCGCGATC
>JASHOJ010000288.1 GCA_030041155.1 Candidatus Binataceae bacterium
TCCGGATCCTCCGCGGCCAGATCGTGGCGCTCCATTGGATCGCCTTCAATGTCGAACAGTTGAGGATTAGGTACGGCGTTGACATGCTGGACGGGCATCGGGGCGTCATTGATGGCGGAAAAATTCTCCGGCTCGTATTTGGATCGAACGTCCGCGCGCAAATCCTCAGGAGTGACCTGCATCAGCTCGCGAATTGCGGGACGGACCAGTTTCCACTTACCATCGCGCATCGCGGCGTTGCACTCACCGTTTGGCTCGTAGCGGTTCCATTGCCAGAAGCGTTGTTCCGGAACTTTTCCGCGCTCGCCTTTGAGGATTGGCAGAACGTTGACGCCGTCCAGCCGGAGATCGCGCGGGACTTCGACGCCCGCGGCCGCAAGCAAGGTCGGCAGCCAGTCGGTGAAATGAATCATCGCGTCAAGCGAGCGCCCGCCGCCGTCGATACCGTAGGGCCATCGCAGCAGCATCGGCAGCCGGATTCCACCTTCGTACACGTAGAGTTTCGACCCAGCAAATCCGCAGTTGAATCGATCGGTGCAGTTGTCACCCTTGCCGCCGAACTGCGGGCCGTTGTCGCTCGTGAACATCACGAGCGTGTCCGCGGTCAGGCCGAGCGAATCGAGTTCTTCGAGCACTCGCGCGATTCCCGTATCCATCGCATGCAGCATCGCGTAGATAGCGCTGACCGCGGTGGTGAATTTCCCGCTTTCCATAAATGGCCGCAGCTCCGGCTCGGGAGCCTCAAACGGGAAATGCGGCGCGTTGTATGCGAGATGAAGAAAAAAGCGGTCGCTACGATGGCGCCGCAGAAACGCGATCGCCTCCTCGGTGAACACGTCGGTGAGATAACGGCCATCCGCGGCAGTGACGGAGCCGTTGCGATCAAGCCGCCAGCTCCAGTACGGATGCCATCCGCCGGAGAATCCCGCAAACTCGGTAAATCCTCTTCGATTCGGATGATAGCGGCGGTCGTACGCGCCATTATGCCATTTTCCGACCAGGCCGGTTGCGTATCCCGCATGCGCCAGCAGGTCGCCGACAGTCCGTTCGCGCAGGGCCAGGCGATCGAGGCCGCGCGTATCAAGCGTGTCGAGCACGCCGGTACGATGCGGATAGCGGCCGGTCATCAGCGAGGCGCGCGCGGGCGCGCACACCGGAGACGCCGAGTAGTGTTGCGTCAGACACAATCCCTCGCGCACCAACTGATCGAGCGTGGGCGTCCGCGACGCGTGATCGTTGAAGCACGAGAAATCGCCATAGCCCATATCGTCGGCGACAATCAGAACAATATTCGGCGGTTGATCCATAGCGGAGCGACTCAGAATTTCCGCTAAGTGGAGAAAAATACGGTGGCAAGCCTTCCAGCATCAAGCATCGTTTTCCTCCAGCATACTCTCATCGCTCGTTTCCATGGCCACTCTTCGCTCAAAGCTCCGAACCTTGCGAGTGATCTGCGGGTCACCAATGCGCGACTCGGCTTCTTTTAGCGCGGCCATTGCCGCCTCGTAGACGGACGCATCTCCATTTACTCTAAGCAAGGCGAGTCCAACATCGCAGTAAGCATAGAATACCTGCGGATTATTCTCGTATCTTCTAACGGCCCTTATAGCCTCACCTTCCGCTTCCTTTAAGATGGCTAGTCGATCTTCCCGCAAGATTCCTTCTGTTCGTGTTGCCCTCGCAACCATCAATTTAACCTTATATCGTGCCACAGGGCCGTCGCTCTTGAAGTCTTTCTCAAATATGCGAATCTCGGTTTGTGCTTGATCGAATTCTCCAATTTCTATCAAGTTCCTGATCAATCGGTGCCGCGGAACGCGCTCTCCTGGGGCGACGGACATCATTCTTCGTAATAGCCGATTTTGAACTGATCTACTTGGAATAACCGCAATTCCAGAGTCGATGTTACAAAGTTCTCTGATCGATCGAATCTCGATATCATACGTCGGTACAATGTTATCGCGTCCGCTCGCTCCACGAGGCGCCGACGTTTTTCTAGACGTGAAAACCCAGCAAAGGTGTTCTCTACCAACCTAAGGATTTCATCGTTTTTCTCAACTAAGTTCAGGAGTGTTTCTATTTCCTCGGTGTCGAGGCGCGAGAGGTGGAACTCCTTACCTATTTTGAACACATTCGGCGTCTTAACTCGCGGGTGCCAATGATTGCGGCTCGAAGCTCCAACCACAAAGAGGCCTTTGAGATCTTCGCTCACCAGCGTATCCACTAAATCGTTCAGCTCATGGACGTGTTCGTGGGCGTTGTCGACAAATAGCACTCCTGTCTTGCCGGCGGAGGTAAGCTCGCGAGCCACGAACGCCCACTCCGCTGCGAGTAGCATGCAATCTTCTCTGTGCTCCCAGCACCTGATACCAGCCTGAACGAATCTACAGACCACCTGTCGCGCTGCGGTTGTTTTTCCGACGCCACTCGCGCCTAGTATGATGGCCAACCGGCGGTCTGATGAGCGAAAGAATTCGAACAGCTGATCTGATATTGTTCTCTCGAACGTGAGCCCTGAGGCAATATCTGCATATGTCGCCGGCCAGCCGTTAAACAACCTAGCAACATTGGCGACCGAATGCTGTGTTTCGTACGTCGCATCAGTCGTGATCGGGCGCAGTGAAGGATGTTTGTCAAGAAACTCACCCGAATCTTCGGCGCAAAGAACCGGCCTATCGCCTGCCCGCGCTAGCTCTGCGAAGAATCATCAACACCGCCAAATACGACCTGAAGCCCCGCCTCTCATAAAGAATCGCCCGATCGGGATCAGAAGTGTGTATGAGGAGCGTGATCCGTTTTCCTGCCTGTATCGCGGAATCTATTGTCAATGCTCGGTTGATGATATCTTTTATGTCAGGATCAGAGAGAGAATGGCCGATTATCACGAGTGCGGCGGTTGCAAGATCACTTTTTAGACCATCGTAGAGTTTTTCTCTGTATTCATTTGTGCTTCAGCCGCTCGAATTTTGCGTGATGTTCACGCTCCGCCGCCTCCCATCCGCGTTTCGCGTCACTGTACCCACCGCGCCACATCTCAGCGGCACCCTCATGAACGCGCACCGTCTGCGAGGTCAACTCATCGAGGAGCGCTCGATCGTGCGAGACGACGATTCCAACTCCGTCGAAACGCCTGAGCGCGCCGGAGAGCAACTCTCGCGCGTCGGCATCAAGATGGTCGGTCGGCTCGTCCAGCAGCAGCACCGCCGGTTCGGCCGCGAGCGCGGCGCCGACCTGCCATCGCTTGCGTTCGCCGGGTGACAGCGTTGGCCATCTGGCAAGCGAGTCGGGATCTAGTGCCAGCTCGCCGTGGATCCTGCGCGCGCCGCCGTCGATAGCGCTTGCAAGCGCGATTATTTCATTCGTGATCGTTTCGGCGGTCTGGCGGCACACGCGGATTGCCGCGCCGGGTGGATCGATCTTTACGTGCCCCGAAATAGGCTCCAAATCGCCCGTGATCAGGCGCAGAAGGGTGGTCTTGCCCGCGCCGTTCGCGCCGATAACGCCGGTCCATCCGCGGGCGAACTGCAAATTCGCGCCGCTTAGAACCGCTACAGAATCCGAATAGGAAAAAAATACGTTGGCCAAACGCACGAACACGTAACTGCTCCCATTGCTATGCGCGAGCGAGCGTACATGACGCCGCGCGCACATTGGCTGCCGATCAAACGACAATGGAATTCAGTTACTGCCGCACATCCTGACCTCTCGTCGATGAGATGGAAAAAAGCTAACTCCGCCCGCCAAACCGATCAATGCCCTGCCCGGCGCGCGATCATAATTGAACGATGCTTACGGAAGCCGCTTCAGAAAATTCAGCAGCAGCGCGTTGGTTTCGCTCGGCCGCTCCTGCTGAATCCAATGTCCCGTGCCCGGGATGATGAACTTTCCACGGCAGTTTGGCATCGAGGAATCGATCGTCTTCAGCGCCTCCGGATACATCGCGAGAACGGCGTCGTGTTCTCCAGCGGCAAAGACGGAAGGCTGTGTGAGCGCAAGTCCGTTGAGGAATCCGGTCAATTCCCAGTTGCGATCGACATTCCGATACCAGTTGAGGCCGCCGCGAAAGCCCGATTTCCTGAACTGAGTCTCGTAAAAGTCCAGATCCTCCTCGGTCAGCCATCCTGGCAACCGCCCCGGCATCGTCGCGCTTTGGAGAAAGCTCTGCGAGCGGGGAAACAGAAAATTCCAGCGCTCACCAGGAGGCGCATCGCCCGAGAGCGAGTACAGGAGCATCGCAAGAGAGCGGCGAGGATTCTCTTCGAGTTCCCTCTCGACGCGGCCGGGTTCCTGGAAATAGTTCACGTAGAACCAGTTTTCTTTACCTTCCAGAGCCTTCAGTATCTCCGTAGGCCTGACCGCCCCGCGCGGCATGAACGGCACGCTAAGCAGGGCGATCGCGCGAAAAATATCGGGCCTGAGCAGGGCGGCGTGCCAGGCGACCGGCGCGCCCCAGTCATGACCGACTATTATCGCGTGCGATTCGCCGAGAGTCTTGACCAGTCCGACGATATCGCTCGCAAGACTCAGGATGTTGTAAGCATCGATAGGCTCGGGCGCATCGGTGCGGCCGTAACCGCGCTGATCGGGAGCGACAACACGGAACCCAGCCGCGGCCAGCGCGGGAATCTGATGGCGGTACGAGTACCACGACTCCGGCCATCCGTGGCACATGACGACCAGCGGGCCGCTGCCCTCCTCCACATAATGCATGCTGAGGGTGCCGATCCGGGCGAACTTGTGCTGAAGCTGCGCCATCACGAATTGGTCAGTGAGCCTTGACCTTCTTCAGCTCCTCGACCATCTCGGGCACCGCCTTGAACAGATCGGCGACCAGCCCATAATCGGCGACGCTGAAGATCGGCGCCTCTTCGTCCTTGTTGATCGCGGCGATAATCTTGGAATCCTTCATGCCCGCCAGATGCTGGATCGCGCCTGAGATGCCGACCGCGACGTAAAGCTCAGGCGCTACCACTTTTCCGGTCTGACCGACCTGTAAGTCGTTTGGCACGAAGCCCGCATCGACCGCGGCGCGCGATGCGCCCATCGCCGCGCCCATCTCATCAACGAGCGGTTCGAGCACGACTTTGAAGTTCTCACCGGATTTAAGTCCGCGACCGCCGGAGACGACGATACGAGCCTCGGTGAGCTGAGGCCGGTCGCTTTTGGTCTGATTGAATGACACAAATTCCTGCTTGAGCGTGGCCGAATCGATTTCGGCGTCGAGATTCTCGACCGGAGAGGCGCTCGGCGCCGGTTTTGCCGCGTCGAACGCAGTTCCGCGCACGGTGATGACTTTCACCGGCCCCTCGAGCTCGATTGTCGCCATCGCGTTGCCGGCATACATCGGACGGACGTAGGTTCCGTCGTCGTTTATCGCCGTGATCTCAGACGCCATCGGAGCGTCCAGGCGCGCCGCCAGCCGCGGCATCAGATCCTTACCCTCCGCGGTTGCGGTAGTGAGAACGAATTCGGCGCCGGTTTTCTTGACCAGCGCGGCAAGCGCAGCCGCATGCGCGTCGGCAAGATAGTTCTTGAGCGCGGGATGCTTCAGCGCGATCACTTTTGCCGCGCCATATTTCGCGATTTCAGCCGCGACCGCATCCGGCGCGTCGCCCATCACGACCGCGATAGCGCTGCCGCCGCGCCTTTTGGCGAGCTCGGTTCCGGCATTTACGGCGGTAAGGGTGGTTTTGGGAAAATGGCCGCCCAGGTGTTCAGCGAAAACGAGAACGTCACCCATAAAACTCTACTCCGGCATCCGCTTTTGCGCCGCTTAAGCACGGTCGCATGCGAGCCATCGAAAAACCGCTCCTGATTGAAATTCGAGCGTGCAACTTAGATCACTTTTGCTTCGGTGTGCAGAACGCTTACCAGTTCCGCAACTGAGCCCACTTTCTTGCCCGCCTGACGTTTGGGCGGCGCGGTAAGCTTCTTTATCTTGAGCTTGGGAGAAAGCGCGAGCCCTAGGCTGTCGAGCGGAATTTCCTTGAGCTCCTTTTTACGCGCCTTCATGATTCCGGGCAGCGACGCGTAACGCGGCTCATTGAGCCGGAGATCGGTCGTTATGATCGCGGGCAGCTTGAATGCAATGGTTTCCAGCCCACCATCAACCTCGCGAATCACCGTGACTTTGCTCTCCGCGATCTCGACCTTGGAGGCGAATGTCGCCTGCGGCCATCCGAGCAACTCGGCGAGCATCTGGCCGGTCTGATTCGAGTCGTCGTCGATTGCCTGCTTTCCGAGCAGTACCAGCTCGGGTTTTTCGTCGCTGATAACTCTTGCCAGGACTTTCGCGATACCGAGACTGTCGAGATAACCATCGTTTTTGACCAGAATCGCGCGGTCCGCGCCCATAGCAAGGCCGGTGCGGAGCTGCTCCTGCCAGGTGGTTTGGCCGACCGTTGCCAGCACGATTTCACCGCCGCTCTGCTTTTCCTTGATCCGCAGGGCTTCTTCGATCGCGATTTCGTCAAAGGGATTTATCACCCACTTGACGTTATCAGTCGCGATACCGGAGCCGTCCGGCAGCACGCGGATGGTGGTTGCGGGATCGGGCACTCGTTTGATTGGGACCAGAATTTTCACAGCGACATCACTCCACGCATTCGGTCATGCGGCGATAAGTCCAGAATCATGCAAATTGATCGGGAAGGGAACCGATAAACGAATCGAAACTAACAGCCGATCATATTTCAGTCAAACTACTGGCCGGCCGGTGCGAATCTGACCCGATTTGGAGGAAAACTTGCGGCTTAAGACTCATTGTAACCGAGGCGGCGCGAGATCTCGCCGCCGGCGCCCAAAAGCGTCGGCGCGAGCTCGGTAACGATACGCTCCGGCGCCATCCGATAGGACGGCCCCGCAATAGCGAGCGACCCGACGACCGACCGGGTGTAATCGCGGATCGGCACCGCGATCGAATTAACCTCGTCAATGAATTCGCCGGTATCGGTTGCGTAGCCGTTCGACGCGACGCTGCCGAGTTGCTCGAATAGCTGCGCGCGATCGACAATCGTGCGATCGGTATAGCGCTTCAGATGCTCGGGCAGAGTCGAGCGAAGCTGCTCTTCGGTATCAAACGCGAGATGCGCTTTGCCGGCGGCGGTGCAATGCAGCGGCAGAGTATTCCCAATCGGGAGCCTGATTCTGACGGCGCGATCTTCGGGCTCGGCGGATTCCAGCGGCACCACGCCGTCGCGGCGCAAAATCGCAACGTAGGTGCTCTCGCGGCATTTGCGCGCCAACTCAGAGAGCGTCGGACGCGCTTGCCGGACCAGCCCCATATGATGAATATAGCGGCGACCCAGAAGGAGACACTTGATTCCGAGGCGATAATTCTCGCTCGCTCGATTCTGCTCGATATAGCCGCGGGCCTCGAGCGTCGCGAGCAGGCGAAAAACATTGTTCTTATGGAGTTTCAGCCGCTTGGAAAGCTCGGTTACGCCAAGCTCGTCAACGTCGCCGAAGAATTGTTCGAGCACGTCAAGCGAATGTGCCACGGATTGAATGAGGTAATTGGTCTTGTCGCGTCTCACCATCGAAATCTTCGCGTCGCGCGGCCGACGGAATTCATCGGTTTGTCTCTATTTGGAAAAGTGTTTTAATTTAGATGGTGTGCCGAAACTAAGTCAACGCTGATTGGCATCGATCCGCACTTTTGTCGTAAGTATCTGATTTATATGAGCTTTTCATACATCCTGCGAGTCCAAAACATGGTGTTGGCGCATGCCTGATGATTTTCCGCCCGAATTCTTCTGTCGCGTGGACGACTGCGACGATGAGCTGTTTTACAGCGCGCCACGATTCGTGGTGCATATCGACGACGGCGCGATCGCGAAGGTAAGCGCAATCTATGCGAGACTGCTTCCGCAAGGTGGCGCGATACTTGATTTGATGAGCAGTTGGCGCTCGCATCTGCCGTTGAATCTCAGAGCGTCGCGGGTGGTCGGTCTTGGGATGAATCGGGCCGAGATGGCGGATAATCCGGCGCTCACCGAAACCGTGATTCATAACCTGAACCGCGAAGCGCGGTTGCCGTTTGCGGATCGCGAATTTGATGGCGCGGTGGTCACGGTTTCCATCCAGTACATGACCCAGCCGATATCGACCTTCAGGGAAGTCGCGCGAGTTCTGAGGCCCGAAGCACCATTCGTGGTAACATTCTCAAACCGGATGTTCCCGACCAAAGCAGTGGCGATTTGGCAGCACTTGAGCGAAGCGGATCGTGTGCGGCTGGTCGGCCGCTACTTTATGCAGTCGAACGCGTTTGAGAATATTGACCTGATCGATATGAGCGAGCCTGGAGATCCGCCATCCGATCCGATTTGGGCGGTGCTTGGCTACCGCCCGCGCGAGGATGCGATTTGATAAATAACCGCGGACTTCGCCATCTGGCGCTCATGGTTGCCAATGTCGAACGCGCGAGCGAATTTTACAGGCGCGTGTTCGGCATGAAGCTCGTCTGGCAACCTGATGAGGACAATGCCTACTTGAGTTCGGGGTGCGACAATCTGGCGTTGCATCATGGCGACGCGGGCGACCCAAGATCGCAGCGCCTTGACCATCTCGGCTTTATCGTGGCGACGGTCCATGAGGTTGAAGAGGCATGGCGATGGGCTCAGGCCGAGCACTTGGATATCGCGCATCCGCTGAAGCACCATCGCGACGGCTCAGTTTCGTTTTATATTCGCGATCCGGAAGGCAATTCCATCCAGGTTCTGTTCGAGCCGACAATCAGTCCGCAGAAATTTACGATCTAAAGGGCGCGCCCGCCGGCGCCGGAGAATGATTATGCTCAAAGGCCGCGCCACCGCCGAGGGCACGCAAGCTTACGCTAAGCGGTTCACCGATCTGCCGGGCAACTACCGTCCGATGCTCGGGCTAAGCACCTCGTCGATCGGAATCGGCACGTATCTCGGCGAGTTCGACCTCGACACCGATCGCGCGTACGAGAGCGCGCTGGACGCGGCGCTGCGCGGAGGAATCAATCTGGTCGATACGGCAGTTAATTACCGGTTCCAGCGCAGCGAGAGGAACATCGGAGCGGTGCTCGCGCGGCTTGCGGCGGACGGAATCAAACGCGAGGAGATCATCGTCGCCAGCAAGGGCGGCTACATCACCTTTGACGGCGAGATCCCCCCCGATCCTCGTGTGTGGTTTGAAGAGCATTACGTCAAAAGCGGAGTAGTGGCGCCCAGCGACATGGTTGAGGGCACCCACTGCATGACGCCGCGATGGCTATCCACGATGCTCGAACTCTCGCGCAAAAATCTCGGCGTCGAAACTATCGACATCTACTATCTCCACAATCCCGAGACGCAGCTCAACGAGGTTTCGCGCGGCGAGTTCCTGTCGCGGATACATTCCGCGTTCGAGATGCTGGAGCAGGCGGTCGAAGCCCGCAAAATAGCCGTGTACGGGATCGCGACTTGGAATGGACTTCGCGCCAACCCCACCGAAAGAGCGTTTCTGTCGCTCGAAGAGCTGTGGCGCGCAGCGCATGAGGTGGCGGGCGACAAGCATCACTTCCGCGCCGTCCAACTGCCGCACAATCTCGCGATGCCGGAAGCGGTGACCCGCGCGAACCAGTCCGTCGGTCCGCAGAAGGGCACTACCCTTGCCGTGGCGAATGCGATGGGTCTCGCGGTATGCGCCAGCGCCTCGCTTCTGCAGGGAAAATTGGCCCAGGGCCTGCCCCCGATTCTGAGCGAAGCTTTTCCCGGCTATTCTTCCGACGCTCAGCGCTCAATCCAGTTCGTTCGCTCAACCCCGGGGGTCAATGTCGCGCTGGTCGGCATGAAATCGGTTGCCCACGTGCGCGAGGCGCTCAGGGCGGCCACACAATCACCCGCTTCGAGCGAACAGTTCACGAAGCTGTTCAAGCCTGTGTCTGGAAACGAGTAACGATAGCATTGATACTGAGCTCTCACCCGGCTGCCGATTCGTTTATATTCTCCAGCACAACCCCGCGCGTCTCCGGAGCATAGAACCATACCAGCGCAGCGCCGATGAGCGGGCCGACACTGACGACTGCCACCGCGTTTCCGAGCCCGCCGAAATACTTCGCCAGTCCGCCGATCAGGGCGGGCGCAATCAATCCTGCAAGTTGTCCGAACAGTTGCACCGTCAAGCTATAGGAAGTGGCGCGAATCTCAGTTGGGAACAGCTCCGCCGAGTACGTCGCGGTGGCGGACCGTGAACCCTGAAAAGCAAATACAGTTGCGACCAGCGCGGTAAGCATCGCGACGCGGCGCTCGGCGCGAAACAGCATGAAGATGGCGACCGCGCCAATCACATAGCCGACACTCGTCGTCGGACGGCGCCCGAAGCGGTCGAGCGACCATCCGGCGACGATCTGGCCGAATGCTCCGATGATATAGGCGAGCACGATCGCATGCCCGATCTGCGGCGAGGTCCAGTGATGATCGCGCTTGGCGTAGAGCGTGAAAAAAGTGACCGCGGGCGAGGTGACCAGACCCACGCAATTCCAGAGCAGCGCAACCAGCAGGATCCGCCGCCGATAAGGTCCCCGAAGCGGCTCGATTGCGAGCGTCAGCGACCTGATCGCGCTGCTGAGGGTCATGCCGGGTCCATGCCCGCGCGACGCTGCGATAGCCTGGTAGCGCTGAGTCTCCTTTAGCCCGCGGCGCAGGAACGCGACCAGCAAAAGCGGAATGATTCCGACGTAGTACATTCCCCGCCAGCCGAATCGCGTCACGGTGATGATCCCGTACAGATAGCCGCCCGTGATGACCCCAATGAGGCCGACGAAATGCAGCGCTGCTATCGCGCGGCCGCGCGAGTTCTCGGAAAACTCCTCGCTGACCATGATTATCGCGATGCTGAATTCAGCCGAGAGAAATAGCTGGGCCAGACTCTGGAACAGAGTGAAGCTCCGAAGTCCGCTGGAGATCGCGGTGAGAAGCGTAAACAATGTATATAAGAGCACCGTGACCGACACGATTGGCCTTCGTCCGATCCGGTCCGATGCCATCACAAGGAAAAATGCGCTCACCCCTCCGAGTCGCACCAGCGACGCCATCCTGCCCACCGCGAAGGTGTTAAGATGAAAGGTGCGGGCGATATCGGGAGTGCAAAGATGAAAAATCGTGGTGTCGTAGCCTTCAAAGATCGTCACCGACATCAAAAGCCCGATCATCGTCCACAAATAACGAGTCGGGCGCGGTGGGAATGAAATCGGCGGCGGTTGCTGGCCCGCTTGCGCCGGAGGGCTGTCCTGTAGCTGGCTCACGGGAGATCCTGAGTGCCGACTAAGCTTCCAAATCGGCATTAACGTATCAAGGGCGCCGGTTTCCGTATGCGGAGGAGCGAATTGATGCGCTTGCTTCAATCCCGAACCCTCAGATACCTGGCCGCTTTTATCGCCGCCGCTCTGCTAACGATATCCGCAGGTGTGGCTGGCGCCACTCAGTTGATGGGCTTCTCCTCCGCGGAATTCGACATCAAAGACCCTTCAGGCGCGAGAGTTATCGGCCATGCCCGCTATGAGGTGATCCAGAAGGGGGATGTCATCACGCTTCACGGAGATAGCCGTTACACTTCGGGCGAATACGACATCGAGGACGACAGTTTTCAGACCGATAGCGGCGGCAATCCGGTCCTGACCACAGCCAAGCATGATTTCTATCGCTCCGGCGGCACACCGATGTTCGAGGACGATGTGGACTTCAAGAATGGCAGGGCTATATGCCGCGATTATCTTGGATCCACACCAAATATCCAGGACGTGCAGATGAGCTTTCCGCCCGACACGTGGATCGGCGCAACGGTGATGCTGCCGATACGCCAATATTTCCGCAGCGGCGGCACCCAAATGTCATTTCACGCGTTCTTCTGCGCCCCCGGACCCAAAATTTTCAACGTCGCTGTGATCAAACCATCTTCCCCAACCAAAGCTCCGAGCGGCGACACGCAAGCGGTCGAGGTAAACATGCGTCCCACCTTCGGTTGGCTTGATGTGTTTACGAGGCCGTTCGTACCGACGATGCATGTGTGGTTCGACCCGAGCCATGACTGGGAAGTAGTGGGTGCCGAGTTGCTGCGGTACTACAAGGGACCGGATGTCCTGCTGGCGCGGACTGGCGGCAGTGCTCTGACCGCTTCTGGTGGCGCGGCAACGGCTCCGAGTCCGGCGCATTGAGTATCACCGGCCTTGGACGGGCTTGTCGGACTGATTCGGTTTAGAAGTGCGTTATGCCTTCGCTGTCCGGATGCCGCACTGAAGAGGCCTTCGGCTTGCGATACTGGAAAGACTGCTGGCAGGTGGTGCAGGTGCCTTCCGGCTGCTGGTTTCCAGCGTGGCGAACCAGCTTGACGTAACGCACGGTTCCGTCGCTGCACAGATGTCCCGCGACGGGATACTCGTACACGGTACGGACCGCGTTGGGTCTGTCGCTCATCTTGGTTACGCTAGCGCTCCTTCACATGAGTGACTGTTCATCTTTCCGAATCCGCGCGGCGATTTTCGCACGCGTCGATCACGATGATCCATAAATAGTCATTTGCACGCGACAATCAATGATTCGGGCGCCTCTCGCGAAAAAAATTTTTGCTAAGTAGATTTCGCGCCCGTCACCTCGAACGTTGCCAGCTGAAATGGACGCAGTTCGACTTCAAGCGAGCCCTTGTGTCGGCTGACACTCCCCTTGATTAGCCTGCCTGCCAGGTCGACCATTCGAACCCGCGAACCCTGTGGAAAACTGAAGCGCGCGCTCTCTTCAACTGCCGATGCGCTGTACACGCGAACTCGGTACGCGCGATCGCGCGGCGCGATTCGCGCGGTGGAGAACAAGACGCGCGGATTGTCGCATCCTATCAGCGCTCCAGCGCCTGTATCGTGCATATTGAACGATCGCGGCGGGTACGCGTAGGCTGCGCCGCCTTGGACGAAATCGATATAGCGCCCGTGGCCAGTCATCACCGCGAACTCGAAGCGATGCTCGCCAAGCTCCTGCGCGTCCGGGGTGGTGAGCTCCAGGCCCGCGCCGCCTCGCCGAGTAGCCAGATCGGATCGTGACAGCCATCCGACACACCTGAGCAGCGTCAGCAGAATGGTTGTTGCACCGTCAGCCTGGCGCCGCGCCTCCACTTCGTAAAGGCCGCGGCTAAGTAGCGCGACCGATTGCGTATCCGATTCGAGCGCCATGAACGTGCGATGCGGCGCGGTGGGATAGATAGTCTCGGTTCCAGGCGGCTCCTGCCGGTCAAGCAAACGCCCAATGATTCCGAAGCTCGTGTCGCTAACCGCCTCGGCTGCGGCGATCGGAGTTCGCAGCGCAACGCGCAGGCGGTGATCGCGTGATCGGTTTGCAACCGCCGCGTCGAAGTCGACGCGATTCATGCCTTGGTAAAGCGTCGCGGTCAGCTCGACTTGCAACGCTTCCATCCGCTGATGGCGGAAATTGCGGTCCGGCGCTAGCTCGGCCGGCACCAGATACTTTAGACTTATCGCCAATCGGCTTCGTACCGGGCCATGTTCGAGGACCCGCGTTTCGATTCCGGCCGGCGTCTTCACCGCCGATGCGCCCGGTACCGGATCGAAATTGTATTCGTCGCCACGGTCGCCATCGTCCTCGAAAGATAGGTTGAATTCGGCGCCGCTCCTCAGATCCCGGATCGCAACTCCGTCGCTTGCGGCGCTGACGGAGACGAATTCGTTCTCGATAGAGTCGGCCGCTTGCGCCGCGCTCGCATCTTCCCCCCTCTGGGAACTGGCGGGCACGAGATGAAAGAATGTGAACCCCGCTTGGGTTAGATCGCTCGCGACAAATGAGACCCTATAGCGCGGAGCGCTGGTCGCGCGGATTGTGATGGTCGAATCATCCGGGATTTTGGACCGCACCGCCTCGCGAAACGCCTCCAGATCGACATCGCTCATCGTTGACCGCGAGAGCCGCAAATCAAGCTCGACTGCGCCGTCAGTGCCGCACCGCAGCTCGTAGCTGGTAATAGTGCGTCCCATAACGGCCGGAGTGCTCAGTGCGGCCACCATCGGCTTGAACTGCGATGCGGGCACCCGTGTCTCGACCGTTCTGGCCTCGCGCTCCAGATCGAACGCGACCGGGATCTCGCGGCCTGCCGCATCCTTGACCGCGTAGCCCGCCAGGTCGCCGTCCAGGTCCGATTCGGCGCTGACGATCGCCTGACGCGCAAAAGTAGGATTGAAGATCGCTATCGCCGCCGGCTTCGCCTCACCATCGCCCAACAGCTCGGCGACCGCGCGCCGGATTACGTCCTCGGCGATCATCGCCGCCTGATCGAAGCGGTAGCGCATGTCGGTATGCACCTGATCGACTGAGCATCCGCAGATTGAGTCGTGCGGATGATTTTGCATCTCGATACGCCACGCGAGATCAAGAAAGTCGTCCAACCCCCGTCCGCGGCCGCAGGCGTGCGCGAAAGCGGCCAGCGGATCCGCGAGACGCTCAAGGAGATAGCAGTTCTGAAAATCGCGCTGCTTGATCCAGGCGCGCGCCGAGGTGACGCCGGGCAGAAGATGCGCGCGAAGCGGCGAACGCAGCTCGCCGCGATGTACCGCAAGTCCGTCGCGCGGCAAGTCGGCGAGGCGGTTGACGATTGGTTCGAGCGGGCCGATCTCGAAGCTCATTTCCGAAACCTCGCGCGCCTCTCTAATTCGCGCGCCGAGTCTCGGGTCGGGCTCGGTGTGATCGGTGCCGGTCATCACCAGGATTGGGTTCCCATCCGCGTAGCTCCGTTCTCGCGCCGCGATTTTCTCGGCGCGATCGATGAAGCTTTGCACCGATTCGAGCGGCAGATTCGCGCCGTTTCCATATCCGAACGGCAGATAGACGGTAAGAATCCGGGAGCCGTCGAGCGCTTCCCAAATGAAGCGGTTGCGTGACACGTCCTCACCAACGCCGCGCCATAGCACGGCCGCGCGAAAGCCAAAGCCCGCAAGAATCTGCGGAAGTTGCGCGACATGTCCAAATTGATCGGGCAAATATCCAACTTGCAGCGCGCGTCCAAAACGGCGCGCGGTCGAAAGCCCTCTCTCCAGGTTGCGAATCAGGGACTCGCCGCTCACCAGAAAGCTGTCGGCCAGCACGTACCAGGGACCAATCTGGATCTTCCCGGCACGAACCAGTTTCCTGATGCGCGCAGCCATCGCGGGACGCACCTCAAGATAATCGTCAAGCACGATCGTCTGCCCATCGAAATGGAAAGATTCGATTTCGCCGCTCTCAACCCGCGCGATCATCCGATCCGCCATCGCGGCCAGGCGCGCCCGCATCTGCTGAAATGGTTGATACCACTCGCGATCCCAGTGGGTATGAACCACGAAATAGAGCTGATCCATGGTGACAATTTCCTTCCGAAGCTCGATTACCAGCCGCCCGATTACAGCAGCCATGCCGCTCTTGCAATCTTCGCGCGGCGATCCGCCGCGCGATCCGGTTATGATAGGCTCGAACACGGGCGATGCGCGCGCGGAAATTCAAAAAGCTGCTAATCGCGAACCGCGGCGAAATCGCGCTTCGGATCATCCGCACCGCGCGCATGACGGGGCTTAAGACCGTCGCAATCTACTCCGAGGCCGATGCCCGCTCCACTCATGTCGCCGCCGCCGACGACGCGCGCCTGGTCGGACCCGCCGAAGCGTCGAAAAGCTATCTGAATATCGCCGCGATAATCGCCGCCGCCAAAGACAGCGGCGCCGACGCGATTCATCCGGGATACGGGTTTCTCTCGGAGCGCGCCGAATTCGTGCGCGCGGTTGATGCCGCGGGTCTGATTTTTGTCGGGCCGCGTGCCGAAGTGATGGCGCAGCTTGGCGACAAAATTTCCGCGCGCAAGATCGCCACCCAAGCGAGCGTTCCGGTGGTGCCCGGAATCGAAACCGCGGACCTGCGCGCGGCGCGGGAGTTCGGCGCAAGCGCTGGGTACCCGATTCTGGTCAAAGCGGCGGCGGGCGGCGGCGGACGCGGGATGCGCGTGGTCGAAAGCGCGGCTAATCTCGGCGACGCGCTTGAAACCGCCGCACACGAGGCTGAAAGCGCGTTCGGCGACGGACGCCTGTTCATCGAAAAGTATCTCGCACGGCCGCGCCACGTTGAAATCCAGGTCCTGGGCGACGAGCACGGGACCGTGGCCGCGCTTGGCGAGCGCGATTGCTCCATCCAGCGCCGCCATCAGAAACTCGTTGAAGAGTCGCCGGCGCCGAACTTCACGCAGACTACCCGTGACGCGATGATCGACGCGGCCACGCGGATGGCGCAAGCAGCGGGGTACACCAATGCGGGAACCGTGGAATTTCTGCTCGATGGTTCGGCATTCTATTTTCTGGAAGTCAACGCACGCCTCCAGGTCGAGCACCCGATAACCGAAATTCGCTTTGGATGCGATCTGGTTGCCGAGCAACTGAAGATCGCGATGGGCGAGCGGCTGGGCGCAATCTCCGATCCGCGCGGATGCGCGCTCGAATGCCGAATCAACGCCGAAGATCCCGGCCGCGGTTTCAGCCCCGCGACCGGCGCCGTCATACAGCTACGCACGCCGGGCGGTCCGGGCGTGAGATTCGATACTCATCTTGCGCAGGGAGTGGAGGTCGGCGCGTATTATGACGGCCTGCTCGGCAAGCTCATCTGCTCCGGCGCAACTCGCGAAGAGGTGCGGCGGCGGATGATATCCGCGCTGGACGAGCTTGCGATCGTCGGTGTGACCAATACCGCCGGATTTCTGCGCGAGGTAATCGCGAGCGACGCATTTGCGCGCGCCGAGCTGTCGACCCGATTTCTCGAGGAGCACTTTCCCACCGGGCCGCATCACGATTCCGAGCGCGATACCGCGGCTCTGATTGCCGCCGCGCTGGTCGCCAAGGACAGACTTGGCAGTCGCGACCCTCAGGAAAGCGATGGAGCGCGCGACTCTATAGAACACTCGCCATGGACGGAGATGCCGAAGTTCGAGCTCTGGAGGACGCGGTGAAACTCCGATACGGCACGGGCGAGCACGAGGTCGAGTTGCTGGGGTTCGACGCGGATGCGATTCACGTGCGAATCGACGGACGCGAACTGGCGGCGACCCTCGATCCGCTGGCCGACGGCGGCGCTATCCTTGCGTTCGATAGCCGCAGATTCCGAATCCTCGGCGCGCGCCGCAAGGGCGCGATTACCGTCGCCGTAGGCTCATCCAATTATGATTTCGTGAGCGTCGAACCAGGCACCCGCAGCGGACGCAGGGGACTTGCCGCGCCGGAGATAACCGCGCCAATGCCCGGCAAAGTGCTGCGCGTGATGGTCAAGGAAGGCGACGCGGTAACGGCCGGACAGACCCTGGTCGTGCTTGAGGCGATGAAGATGGAGACGAGCCTTGCCGCCGAGAGCGCCGCGACCGTCAAGCGCGTGCTCGTGAGCGAGGGTGAGATGGTCGATCACGGCGCAGTGCTGGTCGAACTCAGCCCTGCTGCTCCTGCCGGTCCATCAGATTCTCAAGGCGAGCGCGAAGCCCGCTGAGCCATTCCGCGAAATCGCCGTCGCGCTCGACTATGATTTCGACCTTGCCATCTTTCATCAGCGCGACGCGGCCGGGATGCTCGGTGCGAAGCAGAATTACCACCGCCTCGCGCGAGATACCCATCGCGTCGAGAATTTCGAAGATACGCTCGATTTCCTTCAAGGTGACCGCTTTGAGCATAATCGTGGTATGCGGCTGATGACGCGCCGACGCTAGTTACATACGGCGGCCGCGGACTAAGCTCAACGGCAGCGGGCCTGGGAGGTCACGCGAGTGTTCGGAACAATCAGGAAAATCGTCAAGGACAAGGGGTTTGGATTTATCGAGCCCGACGACGGCGGCGACGAGGTTTTCTTCCATCGCTCGCGCTTGTCGCCAAAGGTCTACTTCGAAGATCTGCGCGAAGGCTCCGAAGTTCAGTTTGAGGTCAGGCCCGGAGAAAAGGGACGGCAAGCGTTCAACCTGCGGCTTCGATAGATGAAGTGGCGGCGCGGCCCGGAGGTTAGACGCCGAGCATCTTCCTTAGCCGCGGCGCACTGAATCCGAGCATCGTTTCGTTGCCCACCCGAATAACCGGTACCGCGCGAAATCCCATCGCGATTAACTCGTCGCGCGCCGATGGATCATCGGCGAGGCTCTTCTCGACGAAGCTGATGTTGTGCTCAGCGAAGAATTTTTTCGCCGCATGGCACGCCGAACAACCGGTGTTGGTGTAAATCAATACATCCATTTTCGTGTCCTCCGACGCGATTCTATTTTCTACGTCTCGCGTAGCCTGGCGTGCATGCTCCGCCGCAGCGCTCGACTATCGCCCTTAGGCTGCGGCGCAGGCGGGAAAGACGGTGTATCTCGGCCGTCATCTCCACAAGCTTGACTTCAGCCTTGCGCGTGAGCGCTCCGCATTCGAGAGTCGAGCTTATTCCTTGCGAGAGCAGGTCTTTTATTTCTCTCAGCGAGAATCCGAGCCGTTTCGCATCGGCGATAAACGAGAGCCGCGAAAGGACGTCGCCGCGATACATCCGGTAGCCCGAGAAATTGCGCCGCGGCTTTGCGATAAGTCCCCGGCGCTCGTAAAAGCGCAGGGTATCGATACTCAAGCCGGCGGCGCGCGCGATTCGCCCAATCGTCATCGGAGTCTCGCTGCCGGATTCCCGCATGCTGAGTGCGAGCATAGACCCTTGACTACGGTCCGGGGTCAAGCGCCGCAATTTCAGCATCGGAGTCGAGACATCGCAGGACAGAGAATCGTCCCGATTGGCGCGAGTTAGCCGAGACTACGGCGGTAGCGGTCGCGATCGAAGCCGGCGATCATTTCCGTTTCGACGATCAGAAGCGGCCGTTTTATCAGATTTGAGTCATCCGCCATCAGGCGAATCGCCTCTTCGCGGCTGAGACTCTTAGCCGCGAGCCCGCGCGCTTTGAACGC
>JASHOJ010000289.1 GCA_030041155.1 Candidatus Binataceae bacterium
AGCGTTCGCCCGGTCGGGATTCCTCGCGCGCCGGGCAACTGGAGACGCGCGGGAATGACAAACGCCATCGCGCGAACGACCTAGAACTCTTTGTCTAGTCCGGCTTGCTGAAGAACGGCATCGCCGTATGCCGCGACTTGATGTCGCTATCTACGGGAAAATTTTTGCGGGATATTGGACTATACCAAATCTCGTGGTCGCCTTTTCCTCTGCGCACAAAAAAACATTTGGCGGCCCTCAGCTTTTCCTTAAGCTCGCGCGTGTAGCCGGCCGTATCGATGCAGTATAGCGGATCACTCCCTAGGACCATTCACACGACAATAACATCGTTATCGACCCGCAATGACTAGGCCCCTGCGGTTATGCCGACGGTGGATTGCCTGGCCATCTCGGAACCGCTACGAGCTTAAGCTGTGTGAACGCGGATATGCTCGCGATAGGTTGCGAGCACTTCAAAGGGAAGATCGACGTAATGGTCGAAATGCGGAGGAAGGGCGTTATTCGCTTCCAACATCTCGGGAATCAACGCACGCAGTTTCTCGATCAGCTTTTGAAGATCAGGGGCTTCCGCAACGAGACCGGGAACATCGTCGCTGAGAGCCACCCAAACCTTTGCTTCATCATCCCAGGTTGCTCGCACCACGTACGCGCGTTTCACCGTAGAGCTCACTCAATATTGCCTGATGTATAGACGAGTTTCTAGACGACCGTCTGGTAGCCATTCACGAGAGCAAATTTCTAAGTTTCCCCGGGCTTTGCCGCCGAGGAAGAGGTGTGGCGGCGGTCGGCTTCGGGCCACACTTCGCGCAGCACCTCAAGAATCTCGCCATGCAGCCGCCGATTCGACGCGACTATCTTGCCGCCGCGAATATCCAGCGCCGATCCGTCCATATTCGAGACCGCGCCGCCCGCTTCCTCGACCATCAGGGCGCCCGCTGATACATCCCACGCCTTGAGGCCAAATTCCCAGAAACCGTCGGTGCGCCCGATTGCGACGTTTACCAGATCGAGCGCGGCCGATCCGGTGCGTCGCACTCCCTGCGAGCGGGTCATGAACGCCTCCCAGAAAGCGAGATAGAAATGGCGCCGTTCGCGGCGATCGTAGGGAAAGCCGCTTGCGAGCAGCGCCGAACCGAGGGTCGGCGTGCTGCTTACGCGGATTGGTGCGCCGTTCAGGCGCGCGCCATGTCCTTTTTCCGCGGTGAAGCACTCTTTGTGCAGCGCGTCGTAGATCACGCCGACCCGGGTGCGCCCGCGATGCTGATACGCGATCGAGACGCAGAACTGCGGGAAGCCGTGCGCGAAATTGGTGGTGCCGTCGAGCGGGTCGATGATCCACAGATGGTCGCTGTGTTGAGTGCTCGCGCCGCTTTCCTCGGCCAGGATCGCGTGGGACGGAAAGCTGCGCTGGATTATCTCGATTATCGCGGCTTCGGATTCGCGGTCGGCTTCGGTGACCAGGTCAATCGAATTGGACTTGCGATCGATGGTAATGCGGGAGAGGCGGCGAAGATGAATTTTGCCCGCGGCGCGCGCCGCGCGAAGCGCAACTTGCTCGACGTCGTTTTGCACGGCAAGCGAGAACATATTCAATCCCGCTCGAGGATCAAAACGATTTTACCGGATCAATCGACAAGCTGTGCGACAAGCCTTGCAAACAAGGTTTGCGACCAGCGCGAGGGCGCAGCCGTCACCATCGCGGCTGCTCGGCAAGCGAGATGCCGAGGGCGGATTTGCCGATAAGCTCACGCGCGCGCGCATTGGAGAGCGGATGATTCACGCCGGCGCGCACGTCGCGATAGTAGCGCTCCATCGGAAATTTCTTGAGCATCCCGTGCGCGCCTACTGCTTCCATGCACAGGTCGACCACGCGGATCGCGTTGTTGGTCGCCACGTACTTGGCCATCACAGGGCGCGCAAGGCCGCTCTCGCCGCGAAACGCGGCGCGATCCGCCATATACTGGCGCGCCGTGCCGAGATACAGCGCGCGCGACTGCGCGAGCAGCGCTTCGGCCTCGGCGATCGCGAACTGGATGCCGGGCAGGTGCTTGATCGGGCGCGGAAGATTGACCGGCTTGAACCGGCCGGTGAATTCGCGAGTCCACTTAAGCGCCGCGATGGCCACACCAGTATAAACCGCGGCCACCGAGTAGCTGAACCACGAGAACAGCGAGATTGCCTGCTCGTCGATGGGTCCGACCGCGCGCGGCTCCGACATCGCGATCGCGGGCACGCGAACATCCTTGATGCTCAAGTCGTGGCTTGCGGTCGCGCGCATCCCAAGCGAGTTCCAGGTTTCGATTAGCTCCAGTCCCGGCGTTCCGCGCGGAATCAGGAAGGTCGCGGAACGCGGCTCTTTGCCGCCCTCGTCGAGCGTCGCCATCACCATGAACAGATCGATTACCGGCGACAGGCTGGTAAAGGTTTTGCGGCCGTTCAGGACGTAGAATTCCCCGTCGCGTCTGGCTTTGGTCGCGAACAGGCCCCAATCGCCGCCGGTTTCCGGCTCGCTGATTCCGCCGCCCATGATTTGGCGGCCGCGTCCAATAGCCTCGAAAAACAGCCGTTCCTGCGGTGTGCCGCTTGCCCGCTCCACCATCGCGCCGAGGCCGAACAGATGCATATTGATCGCGATCGCGGTCGCGCCGCATCCCTGTGCGAGTTGTTCCTGGCAGAGGATAAAATCCTCCAGGTCGCCGCCCATCCCGCCGTACTCCTCGGGAATCAAGAGCGCGGTGTAACCGGTCTCTTTCAGCCGGTCGATATTTTCGGACGGAAAGGAATTGTCGCGATCGTGATCGCCCGCGCGCTCCGCGAAGTCGGCCGCCAACTCGGCGGCGAGCGCGGTCAGTTGTAACTGTTTCTGAGACATTAGAACGGCTCGACTTTCACGCGGATGCGATTTTACCGGCAGCTACGATTGCACGTATGAGCGCGGGGTGAAACCCGGCTCTAGGACACGGCAGCGGCCGGCCGCGCGCTCATCAGGACCTGCGCATACGGCATGATGGTCGCGAACAGATCGACCCGCGAATCCAGCGTTTTGCCGAGGCCCGACAGCAGGCCCATCACGCGGTTGACCAGCAGCACGTCGCCGGGCACTTCGACGATCGGGTTTTCGCGCAGGACTTGCGGCAATTCCTGGTTGAATTTCTCGACCAGCACTTTGTCCGCATACGCCTTGTTGCGCGAGATAGTCTGGCCGAGAAACAGATCCGCGATTTTGAGCAGCGTCTCGGGCGAACGCTCGCGGGTGCGAAAGCCGAGCTCCTCGAAGGCGCGGATGGTGGCGTCGCGGTTGGAAGTCAGGATCGCGAACGTAAGCCGCACCATCCCGTCGCGGAATTCGGGCGGAAAATCCTTGGCGAGTCCGAAATCCAGATAAATCAGGCGCGGCCCCGGCTGCACGAGGATATTTCCCGGATGCGGATCGGCGTGAAAGAAGCCGTCGCGCAGGATCATCGCGCAGAACTGATCCATCAGTTTCTGTGCCACCGCATGCTTGTCGATTCCGGCGCGTTCCAGGCCCGCGACATCGGTTATCTTGACGCCCTCGACCAGCTCCATCGTAAGCACGCGACGGGTGCTGAACTCGCGATAGATATCGGGCACGCAGAAGCTGGGGTCGCCCGCGAAGTTCCCCCGGATCGCGTCGGCGTTATCGGCCTCGTGAATGAAATCCAGCTCCATCGGGATGTACTTGAGGCCCTCGCGCGCGACGACCCGCAAATCGAAATCGCGCTCCAGCCATGCAAGCCATTTGAGCACCAGAAGCAGGTTGCGCAGGTCCGCCCGCACGAGTCCTTCGATACCGGGATACTGAACCTTGACCGCGCATCGGCGTCCGTCATGAAGGCGGGCGGCGTGAACCTGCGCGAGCGACGCGGACGCGATCGGCGTGCGGTTGAATTCGGCGTAAACCGAATCGAGCGGTCGGCCGAGTTCGCGCTCGATCTGGGATCGGATTACATCAAACGGGCGCGGCGGCACCCGATCGTGCAGACGGTTGAGGGTGGAGACCCATTCATCGGGCAGCACGTCGGCGCGAGTGGCGATAAACTGGGCGGCCTTGATCAGCAGGCCTTCAAGGCGAATCGCGGTCGCGTACATCGCGCGCGCGGCGCGCAGATCCTGACGCCGAAAGAGGTCGCTCCTGCGCCGCGCCGAAACGTAGCGAGTCCAATACTGGACAGCCTTGTAGCCGACGTAAACCCGCGCGGCGAGCCATACGATGTTGCAGAAGCGCCACGCTCGAGTAGCCAATCCGGGGACTGGGACATCGGCGGGGAACTTTATCGAGTCGTCGGAAGCGGGCATCAGATGAGGAACGCGAGCTTGCGAAGCTTTAGCGCGGGCGCGTCTGAGAAGTCCGAGCATTCGAGGAGAAGTGCCAATCGACCACCTTCAATTGTCATTTTAGGCGAAGCGCGGCGCCCAGAGAATCGGAATTGGCAAATTTTAATGTGCTGCGAGCGCTATCCGCGGGTATCATGCGTGAGGTTCGATTGACACGAATCAGACCGCGATAGTAAAATTTACGTCATGAAGCCAAGCAACGCAGTTCGCCTGGTCCCCAATTCAGTTGGTCGTGTCCCCATGAATTGAGACGGACTTCGATGCCTGGCTTAAAAGCCCCGCCGGCACGAAGCCGGTGGGGCTTTTGTTTTTCGGGCAGGGCTTGAAGCGTTATGACCGTGGACGCAAACGCGAGCATCACGATTAAATCGATCATCCGCCGCTACTACGCGGTGTGGGCGATGTACTCGCTTGCGGGCGGCTTTCTGTTCGGCGTCTACCCGATTTTTCTCCGCTCACGCGGGCTCGATCAGCTTCAAATCAACGCGGTGCTCGCGACCTATTTCGTAGTCACGTTTATCACCGATGTGCCGACCGGCGCATTTGCCGACGCGCTTGGCCGCCGCCGCTCGTTCATGACCGGTGCGGTGCTGCGGACCATCGCGTTCATCACCTATTTCTTCGCGCATCAATACTGGATGTTCCTGATCGCGGAATCGATCGATGGAATCGGCACCACCTTCGGCAACGGCGCTATCGATGCGTGGGGCGTCGACGCGCTCGACCAGGCGGGCTACGAAGGCGTGAAGGATCGGCTGTTTTCGCGCGTGATGCAGCTTTCCAGCGCGGGCTTCATGTGCTCGGCGATGATTGGCGCATACGTCGCCGACGTGAATATCGCGTTGCCGTGGCTGCTCGGCGCCGCAGGATACCTGGTCTCGGGCGTGTTCGGCGCCAGGCTGATGCGCGACGAAGCGCCGCGCGCACCGCTTGAGCTCGGTGCGATTCCGAAGCACATCTCGGAGCGCATCAGCGGCGGGATGCGGCAGGGCGTAAGCAATCGGGTGGTGATGATCCTGTCGATGGCGGGCGCGATCACGGTCGGGGCGTGGGCTCCGTACTGGCTCGAATGGCCGATCATGTTCAACGAACGCTTCGCGGTCGGAATCTGGATTATCGGATGGATCTATTGCGGCCTGACGCTTGCCAGGATGATCGGCGCCGAGTTGATGATCCGGATGCCGGGTGACGAATACGCGCGGGCGGGGCGGATCACCGGGCTAATCATCGGTTCGGGGATCGCGCTTCTTTTGGCCGGCGTGTTCGGCGGCAAGCCGCTGCTCGCGCTGGCACTCCTGTTCGTGTTGAACGTGTTCACCGGAGGCTCGCAGCCGCTGGTGCAGAGCTGGTTCAATGAGCATATCGAGTCGAGCCAGCGCGCGACGCTGCTCTCGTTCTCGAGCACGTTCCAGACCGCCGGCGGCTCGATAGGACTGATCGCGGCGGGCGTGATTGCCGACGCGTCCGGCATCCCATTCGAGTGGCAGGTGGCGGGGCTGATCACGCTCTGCGCGGCGCCGCTTTACTGGTCGCTCAGGTCGCGCGCGCAGGCCGAGTCCGCGGTCGCGGCGCCGGCCAAGTAAATCCGCAACCGAACGGGAATGGCGCCCGGAACTGAGCGGCGGCCCTATTTGCGCTTGCTGCTGCGGATCGTGCTCAGGATGAACACGTAATCCTGCTTGGAGAGAATCGACCCGAGCATCGCAAGCCGCGACAGCGCCTCCATCTCCTGGTCGGTGATTTGGTGCCGCTCGCGAAGCGTGCGGTCGGCGGCAAATGACTCCCAAATCTCGCGGCGGAAGCTGTCGGTTTGCGCTGCTCTCTTGATTGCCTGTTTATGGGTTGCCATGGTTCCCCTGTGATTCTCCGCCCAGTTATACGCTAAGCAGAGATATGATGCAAGCAGTATGAGTAAGTAACCATAACAAAACGTTGCGTGACGCTATTTGCCTTCCACCCGTGCGCTTATCGGAGGCGACATTTTGGCGAAACTAATAACTGATAGCTTCCTTGCCGCCGCCGGCCCGCCGCTCGGAAAATAGGCGGTTATCTGAAGACGAAAAAGGCGCGCGGGCTATTCAGGCCGGCTTGGCGTGGCATTGTTCGCTTGCTGAGATGGCACTAGCGGGATCAGCCCCTGTCCGTTAAAAATAAAGGCCACGCGGCATGATCGCTGCTGCATATTTTGGGAGAAACGGGATTTTCGATGGAATTTTCCAGGATCAAGCGGCTTCCGCCCTATGTCTTCAACGCAATCGGAGACTTGTGCTTGAAGGCGCGCCGTGCCGGCGAAGACATCATCGATTTTGGCATGGGTAATCCCGACGAGGCGACGCCGCCGCATATCGTCGCCAAGCTGATCGAGGCCGCGTCCAAGCCGCCCAATCATCGCTACTCGGTGTCGCGCGGAGTGTACAAGCTCAGGCTCGCGATCACCGATTGGTACAAGCGCCGCTACGGGGTCGAGCTGGATCCGGACAGCGAGGCGATCGTGACGATCGGTTCCAAGGAAGGCATCGCGCATATGGCGCTCGCGATCCTGGATCAGGGCGACGTGGTGATGGCGCCGACGCCGACCTATCCGATCCATCAGTACGGCTGCATCATCGCCGGTGCGCAAGTGCAAGGCGTGCCGATGCGCAAGAGCGGAGAGGAGTTTTATGAGGAGCTGACCGCGATTGTAAGCCGCAGTTGGCCGCGGCCGAAGTTCCTGATCATGAATTTCCCTCATAATCCGACCACCGCGACCGTCGACTTGCCATTTATGGAGCGGGTGGTGGATTTTGCACGCGAAAACGAGATCATGGTTGCGCACGATTTCGCCTACGCCGACCTGTGTTTCGATGGCTACCGGGCGCCTTCCCTGATGCAGGTGGCTGGCGCCCGCGAAATCGGGGTCGAATTTTTCACCCTCTCAAAAAGCTACAACATGCCGGGATGGCGGGTGGGATTCGCGGTCGGCAATCGCGACATGATAGCCGCGCTGGCGCGGCTCAAATCGTATTTCGACTACGGGATGTTCGCGCCGGTGCAGGTCGCCGCTATCGCGGCGCTGAATGGGCCGCAGGATTGTGTCGCGGAGATCAACGCGACTTACCGGCGGCGGCGCGACACCCTGGTTGACGGACTTAATCGCGCCGGATGGCCGGTCGAGAAGCCGCGCGCCACGATGTTTTTGTGGGCGCCGATTCCGGAGCCGTTCGTCCAGATGGGATCGCTGGAGTTCGCGAAATTTCTGCTCGCGAAAGCGAAAGTCGCGGTGTCGCCGGGCATCGGCTTTGGCGCCGACGGCGATCGCTTTGTGCGGTTTGCCCTGATCGAGAACGAGCATCGCACCCGCCAGGCGATTCGTGGAATCCGCCATGCGCTGGCCGAAGGCGGCCTCGGTGCCGGGCCGCGCCGCGTCCTGCGCGCGTCCTGATCATCGCGGTCCGCTGGAGCGCGTGAACACGGTGGCGCAATCGGTGCGGATAGCCCTCCTCGGATGCGGCACGGTTGGCGGCGGAGTGGTGAAACTCCTGCGCACCCACGCGGCCGCCTATGCGCACAAGCTCGGCGTTCCGCTGGTCCTTGCCGGGGTCGCGGATCGCAGCCTCAAGCCGGATCGGTCGCTCGGCTTGACCGGCAAGCTAATCACCCGCGACAGCGCGGCGCTGGTCGCGCGCGACGACATAGATATCGTGGTCGAGTTGTTTGGCGGGCAGGAACCGGCGCGCACCCTGGTCTTGCGCGCGCTGGCGCATGGCAAAGACGTCGTCACCGGCAACAAGGCGATGCTCGCGCAGCACGGGGCGGAGATTTTCGCGGCCGCCGCGCGCCGCGGTCTTGCGGTTGGATTTGAAGCGAGCGTCGGCGGCGGCATCCCGATTATCCGCGTCCTGCGCGAAGCGTTGGTCGGCGACCGCCATCGCGCGGTCTATGGAATCGTCAACGGAACCTGCAATTCGATTCTGACCACGATGAGCATGCGCGGGGCCGAGTTCAAGGACGCGCTCGCCGCGGCGCAGCGCGCGGGACTTGCGGAGGCGGACCCGTCGATTGATATCGAGGGGCACGACACCGCGCACAAGCTGTGCCTGCTCGCCGCGCTTGCGTTCGGCGTGATGCTTACGCCGGCGCAGGTCCATACCGAGGGCATCACGCGGCTTACGCCCGAGGATATCGTGTATGCGCGCGAACTTGGCTACACGGCCAAGCTGCTCGCGATCGCCAAGGCGGACGGCGGCGCGATCGAGGCGCACGTGCATCCCACGCTCCTGCCGCACGATCACGTGCTGGCGAGCATCAATGATGTTTACAACGCGATCTATATCGACGGCGAGGCGCTGGGCACCACGCTTTATTCCGGGCTCGGCGCCGGCGAGATGCCGTCGGCAACCGCGGTGATCGCGGATATCATGGAGATCGCGCGCGAGCGGCTGGCCGGCGGCATGGGGCGGGCGCACGCGCTCGGCTACCCGGTTGGTTTGGTCCGCCGCGCCCGTGTCAAGCCGATGGACGACGTGGTATGCGAGTATTACCTGCGCTTCATGGCGCGCGACCAGCCGGGAGTGCTGGGCGCGATCGCCTCGGTGCTGGGGGCCAATGGCATTTCGATCGCGTCTGTGATTCAGAAGGGACGCGGCGGCAAGAACACGGTGCCGGTTATCATGCGGACTCATGAAGCGCCCGAGCGCAACTTGAAGCGCGCGCTCAAACGAATCGAGCGCACCCGATGGGTTGACGCGGAACCGGCTTTTATCCGAATCGAGGAGAATCTGTAGCCGCATGCCTTCCGGACAGCATCGCAAGGCGCCCGCGCAGCGGCTGTTTCGATGGCCGGGGCTGATCGAGCACTACCGGCGCTTTCTTC
>JASHOJ010000290.1 GCA_030041155.1 Candidatus Binataceae bacterium
TGTTGATTAGTTCCTTCCTTTCGGTGTGGCCGTACTTCACGACCAGGAGAATTGGATCGTTGGATCGGGCAAGCGGAAGCATTCGAGCGTCGAGCCGGGGCGTGCCGATGTCGACAACGGCGGCCTGATAGTTCGGAAGCAGGCCCTCGAAATCGCGCAATACATCGACACGTGCGGCGTCGCCGGCCTCCAGGCAGCAGCTCGCGAGGTCCAGCCGCGGCCACCCGCTGGATCTGATTTGGAGCGATCCATCCAATACCAACTCAGGTGATTGCGCTTTTGGCAGGCGAAAGAATCGATGCAGTGACGGATGCCTGATGTGCGCGTCGACGAGAACCGTTCTCAGCGATAGCCGCTGGCTTAAGTCTACGGCCAGAGCGGTAGCCACGGTGGATACTCCGTCACCTGGTCGGCAGCCGGCGACCGCGAGTCTTAAAGTGGCATCCACGGCGGCCATAGGCGCCAGGCGTTCGCTTATCGCGTGAAGCGCGTCGCATCGCATCACCGACCCGAGCACATCAGGCAGCGCGGGTATTGGAACCAGTGAACCTGTGCTTGCGAGTTGCGGAGGCAGATCTGTCTCGGGTTCTCTGACCTCGATTACAGGATCGGCCGCCAGGCGAGCCATCATGTCAGCATATTTTCCCACGACGTACCTGTTGTCCCGTCCTCTTGTCACATAAGTGGTTAGCGGCGAAACGACGACTTCAACGCGCCGGCATTGACCGCGGAGCTTGGCTGATTGCCGGAACCAGCCGCGGCGCGCGAATGATCCAGAGGTACTGATGACAGTCCGCCAACGGCTGCGCCGAAGGCATTAATTGTTGCGGCCGATTTTGCGGCTCTCCAGAACCTGTACCACGCCCGCCGTGGGGCCGGTGCATTACCCTTTGAAATCGATTGAAGGTCTTCGTACTCGTCGACAACCGCTCGAACTTCCTTGGGACCGACTCGCCGATTGCCGGCGGAGTATGCTGCGAGCATCGAATTGTGACAAAGCACGTTGATCCGACGCGGTATTCCGCGGCTTCCAAGCACGATGCGTCGCAGAGCGGATCGAGTGAAAACCCGCTCAGAAGTTCCACTTCGAGTGCGCAGCCGGTGTTCGATATAGCGCTGCGTTTCGTCCGGCGTCAGGGGATTCAAAGCAACACGGGTGCCAATCCTCTCTGCAAGCTGGCGCAACTCCGCCGACTCCAATCTGTCCAGCAGCGACGGCTGTCCTACCAGCACCATCTGGACGTTGTGCTGACCGGCGTTGACGTAGTTCGCAAGCAGACGCATCTCTTCAAATGCTTCATCGTTCAGTCCTTGTGCCTCATCCATCACAAACGCGACCCTCTCGTCATTAGGAGTACGATGCACGAGGAGCTTAAGCGCCTCGATACAGTCCAGCTTCGATGCGGGTGGCGGATCTATACCCAGTTGCCGCAGCGCCATCCGAAATAGATCAATCACTGGCAGTTTGGGATAGTTTAGATAGGCGGCATGGATATCCTGATAGCGCCGCGAAAGAATTGAGCAGATAAGCGTGGTTTTTCCCATGCCTGGCTCGCCCACTAGCAGGGTGTAGCCGCTAGGTTCGTGAATTAGGCCCCATTCGAGTGCAGCAAGGGCCTCCGCATGCTCGCGTCCGCGAAATAAAGCGGCCGGTGCAATGGTGAACTGGAACGGAGGACCACTCAAACCAAAATGCCTGAAATACATAGCAGCTAACGTCCACTCAAGCCCTGATCTGAGAAAACCGCGACTGTGTGCAGGCCGGTCTCGCGTGCTATGGTCGCGGCCGAATAAATGCGAGGATCGCGGCGTTCATCGAACTCCGCCGCAGCTACTCCGAGCCCCACCGCGAGCAAAAAACCGATAGTGAAATTCAACCATACAACCGGAAACAGCGGACTCAGCGGAAGCATCGGAGGTTGCGCGAGTGCGACATTGAGTATTTTGTTGCTATTCAGAGCACCGGCTGCGCGTGCTTCTTCAGTCTTCCGCACGTAGGAGAGATAAGCTTCGCGGTCGGTCGTGACCTGCTGCTGCAGGCGGTCTTCTTCAGATTCATTTGAGACGAGATAGTTCAACTGGTTATGAGACTTATCGACTTCGGTCTGTAATTTGGCCTGGGTTGCCGCGAGCGCCGCTGCGTTGGTTTTGGCCGCGGAAAGATCCGAATCAGTCGTTACCCAGACAGGATTCAGGTCGGTACTGCGCTCACTGACCTCCAAATGATTTTCCTGGTTGAGGATCCGCTCCTCGGCGGCAAGCTTCGCGTCAATCTCGGCAACGCGTTGGCTACCGGGCTGATAGCGCGTGAGAAGATCTGCGCGCTCAGCCCTAAGCTGCATCACCTGGGGTTTAATTTGACTGAGCGCCAGATCTTGGACAGATTTGACTTCCTTGCCGATCCGCTGCGGCGTCGTCCGCAAGAGTCCGCTCAACGCGCTAATCTCGCCCTGAGCCGATGCGAGCTGTGCCGTGGCTTTGCTCTCGTCTAGTTCCAGAGCTGACAAGCGCTCTATCAGCGATTTGCGCTGTTCAGGCAGATCACTGATACCAGTTTGCAATTGAAATGCGCGCAATTGGCGTTCCGACGCTGCCAGCTTTGCCTGCTCCAGATTCGCCTGCTGCTGGAAGAACCGTTCCGCTTGAGGATCGTGCGAGATTCGCGCGTGAAGGGTCAGGTAATGGCTTATTAGGAGAGAGAGAAACTTCTGCGACCACTGTGGATCGCGAGAAGTGAAGCTCACTTCAATAATGTTCGATCGTTTGATCACACTGGAGCTTAGATGCGCGAGCAGGGAGAGCGCCCAACTGTCAGTCGCAGTCATGTCCGGTGCCGAGTGGAGGATACGATAGCCCTGTTCTGGAAGCGCGAGCAGGACGCCGAAAGCTCCCATAAGGTGTGGAGCTTCTCCAGCAGAGGAGGGCCCGTTCAAGCCCGCTATAGCCTGATGGACAAGATAATCGCTGGTGAGCAACTGACGCTCTGAATTCAAGTCCTCTTCGGTAACTGGATTACTTATAACGGTTGGACGCTGGGGCGAACCGTCCTGGATGCCCGGTGAAACGAGCAACTGGGCCCGATTGTCCTCGATCAGGATCTGAGCGGTTGAGCGGTAGGTTGGCGGCCAAAAGATGGTGCCGACCACAACCATCGCGAAGACCGCTATAGCGACCGTGGCCACTCGATTACGCCGGCGCCACAGGAGTTCAGTCCAGTAGTTCAGATTGCGAGTGTCCATTCGAGCCCCTTGTGCGTCATCCGCCAGACTGATCAGAAGGTGGGTGAGATGTACGGCTGAACAGGCAGTATGTCTCGTATGTATTGCTCGACGAACTCATCGACATTGGCGATCCTGCTTCGGGGAACAACGATAATGTCGCGCGACTCTAGTGCTAAGTCCTCACCTGTCGCGGGATTGTCGGTAGCTTTGGAGAGATCGATAGGAGATCCGCCCGGAATTCCGCACGCATCCCGCCGAATTAAAACCGCCTTGTCTCCGGCTTTGTCGGTAAGTCCTCCCGCGTCGGCAATTGCCTGCAATGCAGTCATTCCAGGCTCGAGCGGAAAACCGCCCGGCTTGTTTACTTGGCCCTGCACATAGACCTCACGGCTGGGCATCTTAGCGACGCTTACTGTCATGTCAGGCCGCCGAAGCTCCTTCGAATAAGCCACATTGAGCGCCGTCGCTAGGTCCTGAGGCGTCAGACCGCCGGCTCGGACCGCGCCTACCAGGCGCATGGTGATCATTCCGTCCGGACGAACGGTTACCTCCTGCGAAAACTCGGGATTTAAGTAAGAATCGACGTCAAGCTTGTCACCAGGCTCAATGTGATAGACACGATCATTGGATGACGCGTGGACGAGATACGCATTCTCCGCGCATTCCTCCGGGCTGAGCTTGGAATCATCCGCTGCAACCGCGTTCACCTTGTCCGAGTTGGCGGAACAGGCCGGTATCGTCGCCATCAGGAGTCCTAGCAACAACGGCAAGAGAGCTGTCCCGCGCCACGACGCGATCTTTTTTCTTCTCAATCGCCACTCCCCGATGGCTCAATGCCTACGTATCGGATCTGTGCAAAGCACGCGCACAATGTACCGCGCACCGAAACGACACTGGCTTGCGCAATGAGTGTGCCATCGAGCAATGTCACGAAATCGTTGGCAAATTGTCGGCAAATGTTATTCAAGCCGCAAATCAGGAAAAAATTTCGGCGCGAGGCTCTGCCGCAATTGGTCGGGCTTAAAAAACGAATACGCGATTAAGCATCAAAAAGCCGAGGCGCAGCTTTCGAGAAACGGCAGCTCGGTTGAGGCTCAAAGTTCTTGCAAATATTACAAATTCCAAGTGCGCCAAGCGCTGGTTGCTTCTAACCGTGATCTTTTTACACGCTGAAATCGGAAAGCTTTGCCGCACAAGAGGCGGCATAAGCCTTTGAATCGCATGGCATTGCGGTTGCTGTCTGGCCTCGGCTTCATTGAAGCAGGGCCGCATTCCTCTATTCGAGTGCTGATATCAACAGTGCTTGACGAATAGGTTTGGCTAGGACGTGAACGCTGAGGATCTCTTTCGAACTCTAGAACCGGTCGAGCGGCGGCCGCACGGGACCCTTATCACGTTGGCGTTCTGCGCTGTGGTGGCGATGCTCTCGCTCTGGTTTCTGAGCGGCCATTCGCTCAGGCTGCTTGAGGCCGCTGCGATGCTCGCTGCTCTAGTTGGCGTGATCGCCGCATCTGTCTACACGACGCGCAATCCCGAATGGGTTGTCCTTGCTATTCTGCTGACATTTGCCGTGACTGACATGTCGCTGCTCGACGACTCGGTTCGAGTGTTCGTCCACTACGGATCGCTCGCGATCTTCTGCCTTCCCCTAGTGCCGACGGCGCTAAAATCGGGGCTCCTTAAGCGTGGGGGCTACAAGTTATACGTGTGTTACCTGCTATGGGCAGGTATAACTGTCATCTATTCGGTAGCGCCGCTTTATTCCGCTGCAAGGCTATTGGAAGCGACGATGGTGATGCTTGCGCTAGTCGCGATGGTTTCACAGATAGAGGACATGGACGGCGTGTACCGGGTGATCGGTCATATTTTCACGGGCGGCGCGATTGTCTTTGCAATCTCATGTCTCTCCTATCTTCTCCTTCCCGCCTCGATCACCTGGACCAATCCCGAGCTCTCGATTTCGCCCGCGATGCTCGAGGAGATGCGAAAAATCGGAACCAGCGTCAGCGGAATCGAGCGGTTCCAGTCGGTCTTCAACGGGCCCAACGAAATCGGGGCATTTATGGTGACGACGGTCGGTGCTGGCCTGGTGCTTTGGAGGCGCGTCAGGGGCGCCAAGCGCCTATATGTCGCGGTGGTACTTGCGATCGCGCTGGTGTTCGCCGTCATGTCGGATTCTCGGACTCCGATGGCGGGGATCGCAGTCGGCGGCATCATCTATATACTATGGCGCTATCGTCTTAAGGGATTGCTGTTTGTCGGAGCGCTCGCGGCCGTCTCCGCAGCATTGCTCGTCATCTTTGGGCCGCAGATGAACGTCTATCTGGATCGCGGCGATGTCACCACGCTTACCGGCAGGACCGAAATGTGGAGCTTTGTGGTGAGTTCCATCTGGAAACGCCCGCTCTTCGGCTATGGCTACGAAGTAGGCGGCGCCATCTTCAATTCGCCTTATTTCCCCCTATGGTATGGCCCGTGGGACGAAGGCGTCCACGTATCGGTCCACAACGGGTATCTCTCGCATGCGGAAGGGCTCGGCATTCCGGCGGCCATCTTCTGGCTATACATAATGCTGATGCCCTGGGTTTATTTGATGCGGCGCAAAAGCGACGGATGGCAACTGAAAAGCGTCGGCCTATTGATGTTGTTGCCGTTTCTGCTTCACAACCTGGCGGAGGTTATGGCGGATGACGCTCTCGGGCCGGTGGGATTTCCACTGGGAGTAATTTGGGTTATCGCCGAACGGTACCGTCAGGTCATGATTGATCGGACACATGCGGAAGAGGTGAAAGCCGCGGCATCGCTGCCTCCTCCGATCGCGGTTCTAGCCGCGCGGAATGCTCGCGGATGACTATCCTCATGGCTTTCCCAACGCAGCGCTTCACCGCGAATATTAACCAGTTAGAAGATCTTGGAAGTTACTATATAACGTTAGATATTTGCGAACGATACCTGCGAGAAAGAAGCCGCGGCGCAAGATAAGACTCGCGCCGCGGCTGTCGACTGCTCCTTAGACTCGGTTGACGTTTATTTACTGGACGCCTCCGGGCCATGGAACGGAGGAGAGTGACTCAAGAAAACTCTGCAAGTAGTCATCTTCCTGCCCCGAGAACCAATCGCCGGAGTAGTGCGTGTCGATGCATCCATACGAGAGGTATTCAAGATTGCTCCATCCCGAAACCGGCGATGAGCCATTCGGATCGCTCGATGCCGCCTGCACCGCTCTTTGATAGTCATCTCCCTGGCTCGACGATTGAGAATTGAAATAAGCTTGCTGGTTGCCATTCATACAACCGCGCATCTCGGCATACCTGAGATCGAGGCCGAATGACGTTGATTCCTCCATCATCGGCCACGTCATCCACTCGTAGTAGACCTTGTTCTGCACGATACTCCAGGAGTCATAATGATTCGGGCTCGAAAGCCCGCCAAATCCATCGAACGCACTGAACACCCCGTTCGGTGTTATCGGAGTCGTCGGCAGCCCTGACGGGTTGCCGCTGGGGTTGTTTTCATCTCCGCCTTCGTTGCATCCCGATCCGCCATGCGCCGCCGCGCAGTCCTGATGCCACATGCTTTCGATCCACGCTTGTGCGCGGATGTAGTCCTCGTCGATTCCCCACTTGCAGGCAGTGATTCGGATCAGGTCGTCGGTGCTGCCTGAGTAGTTGCCGTCAACTCGCGCATAATCGGTTAGCGGAACGCCGCTGCAGCATGGAGGGTTTTGATAAAAGTACGTAGGAACTCCGCCCGCCGGCGGCACGTTGGAGTTGTAGCCGGTGCCGTCATTCTCGTTCCAAGGGGCGTTCTCAGGCAGCGGCGACTTGTTTACCGCGGCCACGCAATCAGCTTCGGTCGGCAGGGACGCATTAACCTCCAGAGTCGAGTAGTGCGAGGAGTTGTCCACGTTTACGACTGTTGAGCTCCGCCCAATCTGACGTCCATCGTGAAATGCCTTCACCACGATTGTGTGGCGGCCATTCTTGACCTGGCTGGAGTTCCACGTCGCGCTGTTGGAACTCATTGCGCCTTTACGCTTTCCATCGACCACCAACTTCACCTTAGTGACGTTCCCGGCTGTGGCGACAGTAATCTGCACCTCGCCCGCTACCACTGAGTTGGCGGACGGCGTAGTTATCTCGACAACGAGCGTCTTCTCACTTTGTTTTGCGTAAGCCAGAGACGGTGTCGAAGCGAGCAGTGATACGCCGATCACAAGGGCAATGGCGCGTGAGTTCTGCCATGGATTGAATTTGTGATACATAGTTGCCCCTCCTTCAAGGCAATAATTCTGTATCGTTGGCAATGAATAACAGCCCTATTCAGCGGAAGGAGCGCATCGCGCAGAGGGCTAGGAGCGGCTGTTATAGTTACAAAAGGCGCCTCCCATCCGATGCACCATTACTTGCGTAGCGGTGCGCCGCAAGGCGTTAGAGGCGCAAAACAGAAAAACCATTTCCACGCGGCAAGATTAACCGGTTGTAAACGAGAAGAAGTTAATATCTGACAGCGCCGGTGGCGACAACAAAAAGCCGCGGCATAGAGCCCAAACCACGAACTCACGCCGCGGCTATTAACTACTCCTCACCTTTTAACCAAGCCTGTTTAAGTGCGACCTCCGGGCCATGGAGCCGATGACAAGGACTCCAGAAAGCTTTGCAGATAGCTATCTTCCTCTCCCGAGAACCAATCTCCCGAGTAGTGCGTATCTATGCAGCCATACGCGAGGTACTGAAGATTGGTCCATCCTGAAATCTTCGAGCTACCGCCAGGATTGCTTGTCGCGTTGTTGACTGCGTTTTCGTAGTCGCTTCCGCTGCTGGAGGACTGACTATTGTAGTAGGAATATTGATCGCCGTTCACGCAGCCGCGCATTTCAGCGTAGCGATAATCAAGGCCAAATGAAGTGGACTCTTCCATCATCGGCCAGCTCATCCACTCGTAGTAGACCTTGTTCTGCACGATGCTCCAGGAGTCATAGTGATTCGGGCTTGAGAGCCCGCCGAACCCATCAAAGGCGCTGAATACACCGTTCGGCGTGATTGAAGTGGATGGCAGCCCCGACGGATTGCCTCCCGGATTGTTTTCGTCGCCGCCTTCGTTACAGCCCGAGCCGCCGTGCGCCGCCGCGCAGTCCTGATGCCACGCGCTCTCTATCCATGCCTGCGCGCGCACATAGTCCTCGTCGATTCCCCATTTACACGCGGTGATGCGAATCAGATCGTCGGTAGTGCCTGAGTAGTTGCCGTCCACCTTCGCGAAATCCGAGGCTGGCAGTTCGCTCCCGCCGACGTTTGCATAGAAGTAACTCGGCACTCCGCCTGAAGGCGGAACATTGGAGTTGTAGCCGGTGCCGTCGTTCTCATTCCAAGGAGCGTACTCGGCTATTGGCGACGCGTTCACGGCCGACACACACCCCGATTCACTGGGCAGCGAGGTACCAGGCCCAAACATCGAGTAGTGCGACGAGCTCGCCGAAGTGCTGCTGCTTCCACTACTGCTACTGCTGCCGCTGCTGCTGGTGGTGCCGCTGCTGCCATTACTCACCGCGACTGTTACCGAAGAAGTTCCCAGCGGCGATGTTCCGCCGTAAGCATAAGCGGCGACGGTTAGGGTATGTGCTCCATTTGACGATGTTTCCGAGTTCCACGAGAAGCTGGTGAAGGTGCCGTACTGGATAGGATCACCATCGACCTCCAGCTCATCCCACCACACGTTGCTTCCGAGTTTTACAGTTCCGTTCACGGTGCCTTTAACGGTCGCGCCGTTGGACGGCGATGTTATAGCCACAACCGAGCTGGAGCTGGATGTCGCCGCTGCCGACGCCTCGCCATTGGCCACGGTCACGTCGACCGTCGAAGTGCCCAGCGGCGAACTTCCTCCGTATGCGTATGCGGCAACAGTGATCACGTGTGATCCATTTGAGACGCCGGACGTGTTCCATGAGAAACTCGAGAATGTGCCGTATTCGACGGCATTGCCGTCGATCTCGAGTTCATCCCACCACACGTTGGAAGCAAGCGTGAGTTCTCCGGTGACAGTTCCGCTTACCGACGAACCGTTGGATGGATAGGTGATAGCCACTTCCGAGCCGAATGAGGGACGCACCGTCGCGAGGCAAAACAGGCCGACAATGAGAGCCACCATTCGGCGGGAACCGCGCACGAGTGAGATCACTCGGGCGCACCGAGTCCTACGGGTTGACGTTTTCAAGAGATTTCCCTCCCGCTAAAATTCGCGCGACCGGCGAAGCCGGAGGTGCTTTAACAACCCGGATGAATGGCTGAGGAGAGGAGGTACCCGAAGAAGGCTCGGACCGGATTTGCTACTGCGCCCAACAAACGCGCGTTGATGGCGCGCACCTTACACACTGAGTGCAGACACCGCAAGACCCAAAACGCGAAAAGCGCAACAACAAAAACTTATGCGAAAGGAGTGTCGATCGCGCCGCGCGCCCGGATGAATTTTTGACGCGGGCGGAAATCTTGCGCCGGATTGCGCGCCGCCTGCGCGCCCGCCATTTGCATTCTCGTCCGCTTGCATGGCGGACGCGGCTGTGGGTGACTGTTCGCCAATTACGATGAACGCGAGCTCCGGTACCGGGCTTGAAAGAAATCAGATCGCGCTGCTCAATCGGCGCGATTTCCGCCTTTACCTGTTCGCAATTTTTTTTGCGTCGCTGGGTTCCGCCGCGCAATCGGTCGCCGTGAGCTGGCAGATCTATGACATCACGCGCAGCGCGATAGCTCTCGGCTACGTTGGTCTGGCGCAATTCTTTCCCATGGTGGCGCTGGCGCTTCCTGGCGGAGA